>NZ_QKSL01000002.1:0-407259 GCF_003234615.1 Curtobacterium sp. MCPF17_001 | reverse complement strand
TCGGAGATGTGTATAAGAGACAGCCCGTATCCCGCACTGCCGCATCCCGACCTGCCGGGTCCACGCTCCCGCGTCCGACACGGCCACGGGGTCGGCCGGACGCGGTCTGTGGAGGGCGACCCCGGCCTGCCGTCCGGTGCAGGACAGGTCGGGCTGCACCACACCTGATGTGCTGAGCAGCCGCGGAAGGGGTACTGTCGGGGCCGCTCCGGACACCGCAACGCCGCTCGGACGGCGATCCAGCCGACCGCCGGGGCACCGTGCAGCACCCGGCACGGCGGCGGGAACCCAGGAGCATCGTGTCGACCACGACCACCGGACACGGCGACGACCGTGCGTTCAAGGGGAAGGTCACACTGTTCGCCATCGCGGCGGCGGTCGGTGGCTTCCTCTTCGGCTTCGACTCATCCGTGATCAACGGTGCCGTCGACGCGATCAAGGGTGAGTTCGACCTCTCCGACGCCGCCAGCGGCTTCGCGGTCGCCTCGGCCCTCATCGGCTGCGCCTTCGGCGCCTACTTCGCCGGCCGCCTGGCCGACCGCTTCGGCCGCACCAAGATCATGTTCTGGGCCGCCGTGCTGTTCTTCGTGTCCTCGATCGGCAGCGCGTTCGCGTTCGCGACCTGGGACCTCGTCATCTGGCGCCTCGTCGGTGGCCTCGGTATCGGCACCGCCTCGGTCATCGCACCGGCGTACATCTCCGAGGTCTCGCCGAAGGCCATCCGCGGGCGTCTGGCGTCGTTCCAGCAGCTCGCCATCACGCTCGGCATCTTCGCCGCGCTGCTCTCCGACCAGCTGTTCGCCGTGACCGCTGGCAGTGCGTCCTCCGAGGTCCTGGGCCTCGCCGCCTGGCGCTGGATGTTCCTGGTCGGTGTGATCCCCTCGATCGTCTACGGCGTCCTCGCGATCACCCTGCCGGAGTCGCCGCGCTACCTGCTCACGAAGGGCCGGAGCGACGACGCGCGCGAGGTGATGGGCAAGATCGTCCCGCGCGACACGGTCAACACGAGCCTGGAGGAGATCCAGGACGGCATCAAGAAGGAAGCCAACGAGAAGAAGGGCTCGATCCGGGGCAACCGCTTCGGGCTCCAGCCGATCGTCTGGGTCGGCATCATCCTGGCGGTGCTGCAGCAGTTCGTCGGCATCAACGTGATCTTCTACTACTCGACGACGCTCTGGCAGGCGGTCGGGTTCAAGGAGGAGCAGTCCTTCCTCATCTCGACGATCACCTCGGTGGTCAACGTGGCCGTCACCTTCATCGCGATCTTCCTGGTCGACAAGGTCGGTCGGAAGCCGCTGCTCATCGCGGGTTCCGCGGGCATGTTCGTGTCGTTGACGATGGTGGCGATCGCCTTCTCGCAGGCCTCGATCGTGAACGGCGAACCGCAGCTCCCCGGAGGGTGGGGTGTCATCGCGCTGGTCTTCGCGAACCTGTTCGTCGTGTCGTTCGGCGCCACCTGGGGTCCGCTCATGTGGGTCCTGCTCGGTGAGATGTTCCCGAACCGCATCCGGGCCACCGCGCTCGGCGTCGGCTCGGCGGCCAACTGGATCGCGAACTTCATCGTCACGATCTCGTTCCCGGTGCTGTCCGGCTTCAACCTGACGGTCACGTACGGCATCTACGCGCTGTTCGCCCTGCTCTCGCTCTTCTTCGTCATCGCGAAGATCCCCGAGACGAAGGGCCGCTCCCTCGAGGAGATGGGCATCAGCGCCGAGGGCGACGCCGTGAGCGCCAAGTCCTGATCCGCTCCATCCACGTCCGGGAGGCCCGGATCACGTCAGCCGCTCGGCTCGCGTGATCCGGGCCTCCCTTCTGTTAGCATTTCCCCAGCAGCGCGCCGAGCGCGCTGACTTCGCGTGTCCACGCAGCACACACGGTCATCGGTCCCGCTCTCGCGAGCGGGCGGCTGTGTGTCCGGGCACCAGGGACCATGACCTCCGGTCGTGGTCGACACAACCGCACCAGGTGCACGGTCATGCCGTGCGCCGAGAAGACAGAAGGAGGACGGCACATGGCCGTCGTCACCATCCGCCAGCTGCTCGACAGCGGCGTCCACTTCGGACACCAGACCCGTCGGTGGAACCCGAAGGTGAAGCGATTCATCCTCGCTGAGCGCTCCGGCATCCACATCATCGACCTGCAGCAGTCGCTGGCCTTCATCGACCGCGCGTACGACTTCGTCAAGGAGACGGTCTCGCACGGTGGCACGATCCTCTTCGTGGGCACCAAGAAGCAGGCGCAGGGCTCCATCGCCGAGCAGGCGACCCGCGTCGGCCAGCCGTACGTCAACCAGCGTTGGCTCGGCGGTCTGCTCACGAACTTCCAGACGGTCTCCAAGCGCCTCGCACGCATGAAGGAGCTCGAGGAGATCGACTTCGACGACACGACGAAGGGCTTCACCAAGAAGGAGCTCCTCATCAAGAAGCGCGAGCTGGACAAGCTCCACAAGACCCTCGGTGGTATCCGCAACCTCACGCGGACCCCGAGCGCGCTCTGGATCGTCGACACCAAGAAGGAGCACCTCGCTGTCGACGAGGCGCAGAAGCTCGGGATCCCGATCATCGGCATCCTCGACACCAACTGCGACCCGGACGAGATCACGTACCCGATCCCGGGCAACGACGACGCGATCCGCTCCGTGGGCCTCCTGACCCGCATCGTCGCCGACGCCGCGGCCGAGGGCCTGAAGACCCGTCACAACGGTGGCAACGACGACGAGGCCACCGAGCCGCTCGCCGAGTGGGAGCAGGAGCTCCTCGGTGGCGACAGCGCGACCCCGGCCGCCGACGCCGCTCCGGAGGGCGCCACCGTCGAGGAGAACAACGCCGACGCGCAGGTCGCCGCGAAGGAGATCGGCGAGCCGATCGCCGACGCCGACAAGAACGCCGAGCCGACGGCCGAGGCCGCCGCCGCTGCGGAGACCACTCCCGCCGAGTGAGCACCCGGGGCGCCGGACCGTGACCGGTCCGGCGCCCCTGCTCCGCTCCCCACTCTCCACACACGCACAGTCCAGAAAGGACTCCAGGCAATGGCAAACTTCACCGCTGCTGACGTGAAGAAGCTCCGCGAGGACCTCGGCGCCGGCATGATGGACGCCAAGAACGCCCTCGTCGAGGCTGACGGCGACTACGACAAGGCCGTCGAACTGCTCCGCATCAAGGGCGCGAAGGCCGTCGCCAAGCGCGACGACCGTGCGACCTCGGAAGGTGTCGTCGTGGCATCGGCCGACAACGGTGCCGCCACCGTCGTCGAGCTCGCCAGCGAGACCGACTTCGTCGCCAAGAACGAGAAGTTCACGACCCTGGCCGACAAGGTGCTCGGAGCGGTCGCCGCTGCCGGGGCCACCGACGTCGCCTCCGCGAACGCTGCGCCGCTCGACGGCAAGACGGTGCTCGAGGTCGTCAACGAGAACGCCGCCGCGCTCGGCGAGAAGCTCGAGGTCCGCACGGTCCGCCGTGTCGAGGGCTCGGCCTTCGAGATCTACCTGCACAAGACGAGCCAGGACCTGCCGCCGCAGATCGCCGTCGTCGTCGCGTACGAGGGTGACAACGCCGCCGAGGCGCGTTCGATCGCGCAGCACGTCGCGTTCGCGAACCCGTCGTACCTGACGCGCGCCGAGGTCCCGACCGAGGCCATCGAGAAGGAGCGCGCGACCGTCGAGGCGATCACGCGCGAAGAGGGCAAGCCCGAGGCTGCGCTCCCGAAGATCGTCGAGGGCCGCGTCAACGCCTTCATCAAGGGCATCTCGCTCCTCGACCAGGACTACGCGAAGGACAACAAGATCTCCGTCGCGAAGGCCGCCGAGAACGCCGGCATCACGATCCAGGGCTTCGCCCGCGTCAAGGTCGGCGCGTAACGAACCCATGACGGGGCCAGGAACCAACCGGTTCCTGGCCCCGTTGTCGTGCGCCCCCGCGCACCGAGTACATTTCCACGAGACCACGACGAAGGGTGCCCCGACATGACCGACGAGAAGACCGGACGCCGACGAGTCCTGCTGAAGTTGTCGGGAGAGGCGTTCGGCGCCGGATCCCTGGGCGTCAACCCTGACGTCATCAGCACCATCGCGAAGCAGATCGCCAGCGCCGCCCGAGAGGTCGAGGTCGCGATCGTCGTCGGCGGTGGCAACTTCTTCCGCGGCGCCGAGCTGTCGCAGCGCGGCATGGACCGCGGTCGCGCCGACTACATGGGGATGCTCGGCACCGTCATGAACGCCCTTGCGCTGCAGGACTTCCTCGAGCAGGCAGGTGCCGCCACGCGCGTGCAGTCGGCGATCAGCATGACCCAGGTCGCCGAGCAGTACATCCCGCGGCGTGCCGAGCGCCACCTCGAGAAGGGCCGTGTCGTCATCTTCGGTGCGGGCGCGGGCCTGCCGTACTTCTCGACCGACACCGTCGCGGCGCAGCGCGCGCTCGAGATCGGTGCCGACGAGGTGCTCGTGGCCAAGAACGGCGTCGACGGCGTGTACTCCGCGGACCCCAAGAAGGACCCGACCGCCGAGAAGTTGCACCACGTGACCTACCAGGACGCGCTGCTCAAGGGCCTCAAGGTCGTGGACGCGACGGCGTTCTCGCTCTGCATGGACAACGGCATGCCGATGCACGTCTTCGGCATGGAGGGCGAGGGCAACGTCCGCGCCGCGATCCAGGGCGAGCGCATCGGCACCGTCGTCAGCAACTGACCGGCGCACCGCCGCCGACTGACTAGACTCGACCCGTACCGAAGGAGAACCACCGTGATCAGTGACGTCATGACCGATGCGACCGAGAAGATGGCGAAGGCCGTCGAGGTGGCGAAGGACGACTTCGGCACCGTGCGCACCGGACGCATCAACGCCGCGCTCTTCCAGAAGATCCCGGTCGAGTACTACGGGTCCCCGACCCCCCTCGCGCAGCTCGCGTCCTTGCAGACGCCGGAAGCCCGCACGCTCATCGTGACGCCGTACGACAAGACGGCGCTCAAGGAGATCGAGCGTGCCATCGCGACCTTCCCGAACCTCGGTGCGAGTCCGACCAACGACGGCGAGATCGTCCGCGTGACGATCCCCGAGCTCTCGGCCGAGCGCCGTAAGGAGTTCGTGAAGATCGTCAAGAGCAAGGGTGAGGACCACAAGGTCGTCCTGCGCAACATCCGCCGCAAGGCGAAGGACGACCTCGACGCGCTGAAGGGCGAGGTGTCCGACGACGACATCGCCCGCAGCGACAAGGAGCTCGACGTCCTGACGAAGAAGCACGTCGACCAGATCGACGAGGCGCTGAAGAAGAAGGAAGCCGAACTCCTCGAGGTCTGATGCGCCGTCCCGACCAGGGCGACGACCGCCCCACATCTGATGACCGCCGCACATCGGGGTTCCGACAGGACTTCGACGCGCGGGCGAGGGCGGCCCGGAACGACTTCGAGGCGCAGATCCGTCAGCGCCGAGCGGAGTTCGGTGCGCGGAACGAGGCACTGACAGCACGGACCGGGCGGAACCTGCCGGCAGCCATCGCGATCGCCCTGGCGTTCGCGGTGGTCATGCTCGGGTCGCTGCTGCTGTACACCCCGTCGTTCATGGTCGTGGCCGCGTTCCTGCTCGGGCTCGGCGTCTACGAACTGGCGAGCGCGATGCGGTTCGCCGGTCGTGACGTCCCCCGGATCCCGAGCATCGCGGTCGCGATCGCCACGGTGCCGGCGGCATTCCTGGGCGGGCAGATCTGGGCGCTGTTCACGCTGCTCGGCGGTGTGGTGTTCATCTCGCTCTGGCGTCTCGTCGAGGTCGCGGTGTCGCGCACGAAGCCGCCGGCGGCGAGCGTGGCGCGGGACCTGACGAACGGCCTGTTCGTCCAGGCGTACGTGACCCTGCTCGGTGCCTGCGTGGTGCTGCTGTCCGCGCAGGAACAGGGGCAGCTCTGGGTCGTCGGGTTCATCCTCGTGGTCGTCGCCGTGGACACCGGGGCCTACGCCACCGGCATCAACCTCGGCAAGCACCCGATGGCTCCGCGGATCAGCCCGAAGAAGACCTGGGAGGGCTTCGGCGGCTCGGTCGGCGCGAGCATCATCGTCGGCATCCTGGTCGCCTGGCTCATGCTCGGTCTGCCCTGGTGGACCGGCATCATCCTCGGGGTGCTCATCTCCGGGTCCGCCACCCTCGGCGACCTCACCGAGTCGATGATCAAGCGAGACCTGGGCATCAAGGACATCTCGTCGTTCCTGCCCGGCCACGGGGGACTGCTGGACCGGATCGACAGCATCCTGCCGTCCGCGGCCATCGCGTACCTGATGTACCTCGTCGTCAACCACTGACGGTCCGCTCGCTCCGTCGATCCTCCTGACCGGACGGGTCCGCGCGTCCAGGTGGCGCACCGGTCGGAGCCTGGCACAATGGCGCCGTGCCTTCGACGTTCCCGACTGCCCCCCGCTCGGTCCTCGGCTACGACTCCGACGAGGTCGACCACTTCCTCGAAGACGCTCGTCGCGCGTACACCGCGAATGACAGTGCCCCGGGGATCGAGGCCGCCAAGATCCGTGCGACCGCCTTCTCGATGAAGAAGGGCGGCTACTCGACCGTCCACGTCGACGCTGCGCTCGAGCGACTGGAGGACGCGTTCGCCGCCCGTGAGCGCGAGCGCGAGATCGCGGACGTCGGCCAGAAGGCCTGGTACGCGGAGGCACGGGGGAAGGCCTCGGACGTCGTCGCGCGACTGGGACGTCCCGACGCGCAGCGGTTCCAGCGGGTCAGCTTCCTGACGACCGGGTACCACCCGAAGGACGTCGACGCGTTCTCCCGTCGGCTGCACGGGTACTTCAAGGACGGCAAGCCGCTGAGCCTGACCGAGGTGCGATCCGTCGTGTTCCGTCCGAAGCACGGCGGGTACCGCGAAGCGCAGGTCGACGCACTGCTCGACGCCGTCATCGAGGTCATGCTCGCCGTCCGCTGAGGCCGGAACGAGGACCTGCACCGGGCCTCCCGGACGGACCGAACCGACTCACCTGGGTCAGGTGCTTCGCTTTCCGTGATCGTTCCGTTATCCTGGTCAGACTCATGGGCAGGCACACGGCAGACAACCGATCCGACCGCGGAACCCGCGCACCGGACGATCTCGCGATCGTCAGTGAGCGCCGAGCGGCGAAGAACCGAATCCGCACGACGGAGACCTCGGTCGCCCGTCCGGTGACCGCACCGCAGGCGCAGCAGCACGTCGCTCCCGTCATCGCGCCCGTGTCCGTCGCCGCGAACCGTGTCTCGGACGCCTCCGCGGCTCGTGCCGCCGTCGCGTCGACCCTGACCGCACCGCGTGCCGTGCGTCGTGCACGCAGCCGCGCAGTCGCCCCGGTCAAGCCGCCGGCGCCGCGGTCCTTCGGGGGCTTCGTCCGGCAGCGCTCGACGATCCCCGTGCTCTCCTTCTTCGCGGTGTCAGCCTTCGTCGGCGGGTCGCTCTTCAACCCGATGCAGACGGACGCCGCGTCGGCCGCACCCGTGCTGGCGCCGGCGCCGATCTCGGTGCCGCAGCAGTTCTCGGCGCACGGCACGTACGGCGACTTCGACGCAGGGCGTGACGGCTTCGACGTCACCAAGCCAGCGCCGAAGCCGGTGCCGACGCCGACCCCCACCGCGACGCCGGACGCCGACGCGACCGACACCGACGCGGCGACGACGTCGACGTCCGCTCAGCAGCCGGTTGCCAGCACGCCGGTCGTGCCCGTCGCCACGCCGGACCCGGGCAGCGCCCAGGCCATCGGCCAGCAGATGGTCGCCGCTCGCGGCTGGGGCAACGACCAGTACAGCTGCCTCGTCTCCCTGTGGAACAAGGAGTCCGGCTGGCGGGTCAACGCCTACAACCCGAGTGGCGCGTACGGCATCCCGCAGTCGCTGCCGGGCAGCAAGATGGCATCCGCCGGTGCCGACTGGCAGACCAACCCGGCCACGCAGATCACCTGGGGTCTCAACTACATCACCGGTGTCTACGGCACTCCCTGTGGCGCCTGGGCGCACAGCGTCTCGTACAACTGGTACTGATCGGCGATCGGGGTGCCGCGGAGCAACCGGCCGCGGGGCCCACGCGGTCGTGGTCATGACGTCGAGCCGGAGGACTCCGGCTTCGACCGCATGCTCAACGGCTGGCGGCGCACCGAGCACCGGCGTGGTCGCGAGTGGTCGGTCCAGCCGATCTCGGCAGCGTCCGCGCAGAAGGAGTACGTCTGCCCGGGCTGTGGCCTGACGATCGAGCCCGGCGTCGCACACGTCGTGGTCTGGCGTGCGGACGGCGTCCTCGGCGACGCAGCCGACCTGGCAGCCCGACGTCACTGGCACCACCACTGCTGGAGCATCGCATGACGTCCGAGCCCGCACCCGCCGCAGACGGCGCCGAGATCCGGTCGGGCACGGTCCTGCCCGCTTCTCGTACCGACATCGAGCTGGTCACCGATGACCACCTGACCCTCGTCGGCGAGTTGGCGGAACCGCTCGACCGGCCCGCGCGGGGAACCGTCGTCGCCCTGCACCCGCTGCCGACTGCGCAGGGCTTCATGGATTCGCACGTCCTGAAGAAGGCCGCCGCACGTCTGCCCGCGCTGGCCGACATCGCGGTCCTGCGCTTCAACTTCCGATCGGTGACCTCGCCCCGCGGTACCTCGGAGGGTGTCTTCGGCGACGGCGTGTCCGAGGGGTTCGACCTCCGTGCTGCCGTGCACGACGTCGTCGAGCGGAGGCTGCCGACGCCGTGGTTGGTCGGCTGGTCGTTCGGCACCGAGGTCGTCCTCAAGCACGCCCTCGAGCACGTCGAGGCCGGGCACGTCGCCGGTGTGGTCCTGCTGTCGCCGCCACTGCACCGCACCTCTGACGAGGAACTCGCGCGTTGGGCCGCGGTCGAGGTGCCGGTGGTCGCCCTCGTCCCGGAGCACGACGACTTCCTGCAGCCCGACGAGGCAGCCCGACGGTTCGCCATCGCCCCGACGGTCCGGGTCGTTCCCGTTGCGGGGGCGAAGCACCTGTGGGTGGGGGAGAAGTACGTGCGGACCGTCCTCGACGCGATCGCCGATCTCGTCGTCCCGGGCAGCGCTCCGCTGCCGACCCACTGGCCCGCGGACGACCAGCGCCCCTAGCCCGGCCCCGTCAGTAGCCCGGCCCCGTCAGAGGACGGGGCCGGCGCCGCGGACGGCGTCGTCAGCGATCCGTGTCGTCCTGCTCGTCGGAGTCCGCCCGGTCGCCCTGCGCCGGCGCCTGCTCGTCGATGACGCCGGCTGCGTGGCTCAGGACGCCCCGGAGGTTCTCCAGGTACCCCGCCACGGCTTCCCGCTCGGTCCGGATCGCTCCGAGCCGGTCCTCCGCATCGGCCAGGAGCTCGGCGGTCCGGTCCTCGGCGTCCGCGACGAGGCGGTGCGCACGCTCCTGTGCCTCACGCACCAGGTCGGCGGCGTGCTCCTGCGCCGCGGTCTCCTGCTGGCGAGCGAGGTCCGCGGCTTCCCGCTCGAGGCGGTCGGCGGTCTCCCGTGCCGTGGTGGCGCGGCGGGTGGCCTCGGCGAGCTGGAGGTTCGCCTCGTCCAGGTACTTCTGCGTCTCGGTGACCGTGGCGCGGTGCCGGTCGAGGTACTCCTGCTCGGCGTCGTCGCGGCGGGCGGCGAGTTCGGTCTCGAGGGCCGCGCGGGCGTCGTCACGTTCGCGGGCGATCTCGGCACGCACCTCGTCGCGTTCCCGGGCGAGACCGGCACGGGCCGTGTCGATCTCCTGGCGGAGGGCGGTGCGCTCGGCCAACAGGTCGTCGAGTTCGGCCGTCCGACGGTCGGCGATCTCGGTGTCGACCTCGGCGTGCTCGCGTTCCCGACGGGCGGCGAGTTCGTTCTCGTGTTCCCGGGCGGCGCGCTCGGCCTCGGCGGCGGCGGCGTCGCGCTCACGTTCGATGCGGGCGACGTGCTCGGCGGTCTCGCGCTCGATCCGATCAGTGGTCTCCTGCACCCGGCGGGCGTTCTCGGCCGCGGTCTGCTCGGAGTCGACCCGGAGCTGGGCACGCGCGGCGGCGATCTCCTGCTCGAGGTCGGTCCGAGCGACGGCGAGTTCGCGGTCCCACTCGGCACGGGCGGCAGCCAACTCCTCGTCGAGGGCACTCCGCCGGTCGTCGATCTCGGCGGCGAGTCCGGCCCGGCGCTGGTCGACCTCCGCGGTCAGTTCGGCGCGAGCGGTCTCGAGTTCGAGTTCGAGGGCTCGGCGCGCCTCACCGTGCTCGCGCTCCCACGCGGTGCGGGCTTCGGTCAGCGTGCGTTCCAGCTGCTCACGGCGGGTGCCCTCCTCGCGGTCGAGGTCCTCGAGGCGACGAGCCTGGTCGGCCTCGAAGACGCTGCGGCGGTGCTCGGTCTCGCGGTCGAGGTCGGCGGCGGCACGACGGGCGTCGGCGGACTCGCGCTGGGCGACCTCGCGCAGTTCGGCGACCTCGTGCTCGACCTGGGCGCGGAGGGCGTTGGTCTCGCGGATGGCGACCGAGCGGACCTCGGCGGCCTCGGTGACGGCGGCTCCACGGACGGCGGCGGCTTCGTTGCGGGCGTCCTGCACGAGGATGCCGGCTTCGGAGCGGGCGCGCTCGACGGTGTCGGCCGACTCGGCGCGGGCGCGGGAGAGCTCGTTGGTCGCCCGGGTGCGGGCGTCCTCGAGCGTGACCTGGGCTTCGTCGCGGGCTTCGCGGAGGGTGCGCTCGGCCTCGGTACGACTGGTGGCGCGGAGCCGCTGGGCGTCGATGTCGGCCTGGCTGATCAGCCGGGTGGACTGCTCCTCGGCGACGCGGAGGGTGGACTCCAGCCGGGTGCCGAGGCCGCTGTAGGTCGGGGTACCGGCCTCGTCGAGCTCGCCCTGCAGGTCCGAGACGCGGGACTGCAGGAGACGGATCTCCTTCGCCGCCTCGGCCCGGTCGGTGTTCGACTTGATCAGTTCGCGGCGGAGGTCGTTCAGAGCCCGTTCGACCTCGTCCTTGCGGTAGCCCCGCAGCTCGGTCCCGAACTCTGCCTCGTCGTTCGCCACGTGTCGCTCCCTGTGGTCGTCACGGACCACCCCGTGCAGTCCGGACCCCGATTGTAGTGGTGCGTCCGCGACGGCTCCTGAGGCCTGCGGTGGACCCGGGGATGCGCCTCCCAGCTGTCCTGGGTACCCTGGGCCGTTGTCCTGCGCCGATCCACCCACCCCGGCGCGGAGGGAGAGAGATCCGTGCGATTCGTCCTGGCGATCGTCAGCTTCGTCATCGGGGTGCTCCTCGTCGGCCTGGGAGTCGGGCAGCGGACCGTGTTCGCGCCACCCACCTCGATCGTCGCCGCGACGAGCGGGACGAACGCCGCTCCCGTCACCGTGCTGCCCGGCAGCGTCCTGAACGCGAACCCCGGCTACCAGCGCGTGAACGTCTCGGGCTCCGGCAAGGTGTTCGCCGCCTACGGCAAGACGTCGGACGTCGACGCCTGGATCGGTGACGCCGAACACACGACCCTCCGCTACGACGCCGACGACGCCTCCCTGCAGTCCCGCACCACCGGATCCGGCTCCGACCTGCCCGATCCGAAGGGCAGCGACCTCTGGTACCAGGAGTACGACGATGCCCGTCAGTTCACCGTCCGACTGCCGGCCGACGTGTCGCTCGTGGTGATGGGCGACGGCTCGGACGCCGCACCCTCGGACATCTCCGTGACGTGGCCGCGCGACACCGCGACGCCCTCCGTGGGTCCGCTGCTGACCGCCGGTGGTGTCTTCGTGCTCGGCGGCCTGGTGCTGCTCGTCTGGGCCTTCCTGCACCAGCGCCGATCCCGTGGTCCGCGTCGTCGGAGCGGGGGCGGGCGCCCGCCGCGCGTGCGTGCCTCCCGTCGCGCCGCCGCGGCCGGAGCCCAGGTGCCGGCCCGCAGCCGACGTGGTCGCCGCGCGATCATCGCCGTGCCGGTGCTCGTCGCCGGTGCGCTCGTGTTGAGCGGCTGCTCCTCGGAGTACTGGCCGACCGGCGGTGGCGCGGACGTCACCCCGACCCCGACCGCCACGGCGACCGGTGCCGCTGCCGCGGACACCTCGACCGCCGCGACGAAGCAGCAGATCGGCCGCATCGTGTCCCGCGTGGCCGAGGTCGCCGAGAAGGCCGACGCCGACAAGGACGCGGACCTCGCCGCCACCCGCTTCACCGGTCCGGCGCTCGAGATCCGCAAGGCGAACTACACCATCCGCGACAGCGACGACAAGGCGCAGGCCCTGCCCGCCGTTGACGCCGACGACGTGTGCGTCGCGCTGCCGCAGCAGACCGACACCTGGCCGCGCACCGTGTTCGCCGTGGTCGCCGCGGACTGCACCGACAAGAAGACGGCCCCGCAGGCGCTGACCCTCGTGCAGCAGGACGCCCGTTCCGACTACAAGGTCGAGTACGCCGTCTCGCTCGAGGCCGATGCACAGTTGCCGTCGCTCGCGCCGACCTCCGTCGGTGCCGCCCAGCTCGCTCCGGACACCAAGCTCCTGGCGCTGGCCCCGAACGCCGTCGCCGCGGCGTACGGCGACATCCTCTCGAAGGACACCGAGAGCGAGTCCGCCGACCTGTTCGCCAGCGACGGGGACGACCTGCGATCGCGCATCGGCAAGTCCTACAAGGACGAGAAGGCGAAGGGGCTGCCGGACACCGCGAAGATCGAGTACTCGTCCGAGGTGCCCGAGGACACCGCCCTGGCCCTCGCGACGAACACCGCCGGTGCGCTCGTGTCCGTCGACCTCAACGAGGTCGAGAAGGTCACCCCGACGGCAGACGGTGCCGAGGTCAACCCCGAGGGTGCGGTCAAGGCGCTGTCGGGTGTGGACTCCAGCACCAAGGGTGTGACGGCCACGTACGGCGTCCAGTTGCTCTTCTCCGTGCCCCCCGTGGGCTCGGACGACAAGATAGAACTCCTCGGGTTCACTCAGGGCCTGATCGCAGCGAGTGAGGTGCAATGACCAACGTCCCCCCGACCCCGTCCAGCTTGCGTGGAGCGGTCGACCTCTCGTCCCTCGTCGACCGGGCGCAGCGTCCGCCGCAGGGCCCCGGTGTCCCGGCGGCGGCAGCCCCGAGCGGGCCTGCCGCCGGTGCTCCGGCAGCCGGCGCCACTGGTGACGGCGTGCTGAGCGTCCCGTCCCTCGTGATGGACGTCACGGATCAGAGCTTCCAGGACATCGTCCAGCTCTCCACCGTCGTCCCGGTCATCGTCGACATCTGGGCCGAGTGGTGCGGCCCGTGCAAGCAGCTCTCGCCGGTCCTCGAGCGACTGACCGAGGAGTACGCGGGTCGCATCGTCCTCGCCAAGGTGGACGCGGACACCAACCCGCAGCTCGTGCAGGCGTTCCAGGCGCAGTCGATCCCGACGGTCGCCGCGGTGATCGGTGGCCGCCCGCTCGGGCTCTTCGTCGGCGCACTGCCCGAGGTTGAGGTCCGCGACGTGTTCGAGCAGGTCCTGCAGGCGGCGGAGCAGAACGGCATCGCCGGTCGCGTCCAGGTCGACGGAGCGATCGAGGCCGACGACGCCGAGCAGGGCGAACCGGAACCGGAGCCGCTGCCGCCGCACCACCAGGCTGCGTACGACGCGATCGAGGCCGGCGACTACGCCACCGCGATCAGCGAGTACCGCACCGCGATCCTGCAGGATCCGCACGACCAGATGGCCGTCGCCGGTCTGGCGCAGGTCTCGCTGCTCGACCGTCTCGCCGGCAGGACCGCGGACGAGATCCGGGCAGCAGCCGGTGCCGGTCCGTCGGACGTGGCGGCCCAGCTCGCGGTCGCCGACCTCGACATCAGCGGCGGGCACGTCGAGGACGCCTTCGGACGTCTCCTCGACCTCGTCCCGACGGTCTTCGGTGAGGACCGTGAGGCGCTCCGCGTGCGGCTGGTCGAGTACTTCGAGCTGATCGGTGCCGAGGACCCGCGCGTCGTCGCGGCGCGACGGCGACTCGCCAACGCGCTCTACTGAGCCGCGGCGCGGGACGCGACACAGGACGGACGGGAGGCCCGGTACCAGCTGGTACCGGGCCTCCCGTCCGTCTACCCTCGCAAAACGCAACCTCGGCGCCGTCCCGCAACGGAAGACCGTTGCGAGTCGACGCCGAGGTTGCGTTCCGCGAGGGTGCTACTCGGCCAAGCGCAGCCAGACCGCGCCGAGCGGGGGCACGACGAGGTTCGCGGAGGCGGGGCGGCCCGCCCACGGGACGTCCTCGGCCTCGACCGAGCCGAGGTTGCCGACACCAGAACCGCCGTACGCCGACGCATCGGTGTTGAGCACCTCGTTCCAGGTGCCCGCCGTCGGCAGCCCGAAGCGGTGCTCGACGGGGACGCCGGAGAAGTTGACGAAGACCGCCAGCTTCTCGTCGCCCGCCTTGCGGAGGAACCCGAGCGTCGAGTGCGGCGCGTCACCGCTCTCGAGCCACTCGAAGCCCTCCGCGCTGGCGTCGAACGTCCAGAGCGCCGGGTTCTCCTTGTAGACGCGGTTCAGCTCGGCGACCAGGTCCTGCACGCCGCGGTGGCCCGGGTCGTCGAGGAGCCACCAGTCGAGGCCGTTCGCCTCGCTCCACTCCGAGGGCTGCGCGAACTCCTGGCCCATGAAGAGCAGCTGCTTGCCGGGGTGCGCCCACATGAACGCCAGGTAGGCGCGCACGTTGGCGAGCTTCTGCCACTCGTCGCCGGGCATCTTGCCGTAGAGCGAGCCCTTGCCGTGCACGACCTCGTCGTGGCTGATCGGCAGGGTGAACTGCTCGCTGAACGCGTAGACGAACGAGAACGTGATCTCGTCGTGGTGGTACGAGCGGAAGGCCGGGTCACGCTCGACGTACTGCAGCGTGTCGTGCATCCAGCCCATGTTCCACTTCTGCCCGAAGCCGAGCCCGCCGGCGCTCGTCGGCCGGGTGACGCCAGGCCACGAGGTCGATTCCTCGGCGATCATCACGATGCCGGGGTAGCGCTTGTAGGCGGTCGCGTTCGTCTCCTGCAGGAGCGAGATCGCCTCGAGGTTCTCGCGGCCACCGTGGACGTTCGGCAGCCACTCGGTGCGGGAGTAGTCGAGGTAGAGCATCGAGGCCACCGCGTCGACCCGGAGGCCGTCGATGTGGAACTCCTCGAGCCAGTACAGCGCGTTGGCGACGAGGAAGTTGCGCACCTGCGGCTGCCCGAAGTCGAACACGTAGGTGCCCCAGTCGAGCTGCTCGCCGCGGCGGGGGTCCGGGTGTTCGAACAGTGCGTAGCCGTCGAACTTCGCCAGCGCCCACTCGTCCTTCGGGAAGTGGCCGGGGACCCAGTCCATGATCACGCCGATGCCCGCCGAGTGCAGTCGGTCGATGAGGTACCGCAGGTCGTCGGGGGAGCCGAACCGTGCCGTCGGCGAGTAGTAGCCGGTGACCTGGTAGCCCCAGGACCCACCGAACGGGTGCTCGGCGAGCGGCAGGAACTGGACGTGGGTGAAGCCGGTGTACTGCAGGTGCCCGATGAGGTCGTCGGCCACCTCGCGGTAGCTGAGACCCGGACGCCACGAGCCGAGGTGCACCTCGTAGACGCTCATCGGCGCGTCGTGGGTGGTCGCGGTGGCACGCGCGGCCATCCACTGCTGGTCGCCCTCCGACCAGGTGTGGTGTGCGCTCGTGATCACGGACGCGGTGAGCGGCGGCACCTCGGTACGGCGGGCGAACGGGTCGGCCCGCTCCACCCAACCGCTGTCGGTGAGGATCTGGAACTTGTAGCGCTGCCCCTCGAGGGCACCCGGCCAGAACAGCTCCCAGACGCCGAGGTCGTTGAGACGGCGCATCGCGGTGGTGCGGCCTTCCCAGCCCTCGAAGTCGCCGATCACGCGGACCGCGGTGGCACGCGGAGCCCACACGGCGAACGCCACGCCGTCGACGCCGTCCACGGTCTGGACGTGCGCACCGAGGTGGTGCCAGAGCTGCTCGTCGCGGCCCTCGCCGAACAGGTGCAGGTCGAGCTCGCCGAGCGTCGGCGGGAACCGGTACGCGTCGTCGGTGGTCCAGGTCTCGTCGCCCTCGTAGTCGGCCTCGACGCGGTACCGGCCGAGCTCGCCGCGGGTCGCGCCGGCCCAGACGCCTTCACCCTCGTGACGGAGTTCGACGTCGTCGCCGTCCGGTCGGACGATGCGGACCGCGGTCGCCAGGTGGCGGACCACCCGGACGCTCGTGCCGCCGTCGACCGGGTGCGGACCGAGCACGTCGTGCGGCTGGGACCACCGGCCCTCGGCGACCTGCTGGCGGATCCACTCGTCGACGGGACCGGGGACCGGCTCCGTCGTGGCGGCGGTGGTGCTGGGGGACGTGGCGCGCGCGCCCTCCGTCCGGGAGGCGGTGGGCGCCTCCGTCTCGTCCGGTGCGTCCGTCGTCAGTCCGCCGGCGAGGGTCGCCGATTCCGGCACGTCCCGGGAGGGTGACTCGGGTGCGGCGGCCGGAACGCCCGGGAGGTCCTCACCCGGTGCCGAGGTGTTCGGCTCGGTGCGGACCACCTGACGGGGGATCGCGGGCGGTGGCGGCGGGACCGGCGGCAGGCCCGGTCCACGGGGCGGCTGTGGTGCGCCGTCCTGCGGTGCGCTGTTCTGCCCGGTGCTGTTGGGATCGGTCATCGGTGCGGTCCTTCCACGACGAGCAGGTGCACGGGCTCCTGGAAGGCATCCAGGCGCACGTAGTTCGAGGAGCCCCAGGTCCAGCGGGCACCGGTCACGACGTCGCGGACGTCGAACTCGGTGCCGGGCTCGAGCCCGAGGGCGGTGAGGTCGAGGTGCACGGTCGTCTCACGAGCGGAGTGCGGGTCGACGTTCGCCACGACGATCACGGTGTCGTCCCGACCGGACCGGGTGAACCGTCCGGGCAGGTGCTTGGAGTACACGACGATGGCGTCGTCCTCAGCGCTGTGCACGGTGGTGTTCCGCAGCTGCCGGAGCGCAGGGTGCGCCGACCGCAGACGGTTGAGCATCGTCACGTAGGGGGCGAGGCTCGCGCCCTCCGCCTCGGCGAGCGCGAAGTCACGGGGCTTGTACTCGTACTTCTCGTTGTCGATGTTCTCCTCGGAGCCCGGGCGGGCGACGTCCTCGAAGAGCTCGTACCCGGCGTACATGCCCCACGTCGGGGCGCCGGTCGCGGCGAGGGCGGCGCGCACCTTGTAGCCGGCACGGCCGCCGTACTGCAGGAACTCGGTGAGGATGTCCGGCGTGTTCACGAAGAGGTTCGGGCGCAGGTAGGCGCTCGTCTCGTGGGAGAGCTCGTCGAAGTACGTCTCGATCTCCTCCTTCGTGTTCCGCCAGGTGAAGTACGAGTACGACTGCTGGAACCCGGTCTCGGCCAGGGCGCGCATCATCGCCGGGCGGGTGAACGCCTCGGCGAGGAACACGACGTCCGGGTGCTCGTCGCGGACCTCACGGATCACGCGCTCCCAGAACCACAGCGGCTTGGTGTGCGGGTTGTCGACGCGGAACACCTTGACGCCGAACGTGATCCAGTGGCGCAGGACCCGGAGCACCTCGGCGACCAGCCCCTCGGGGTCGGTGTCGAACTGGATCGGGTAGATGTCCTGGTACCGCTTCGGCGGGTTCTCGGCCGTGGCGATGGAGCCGTCGGCGCGGACCGTGAACCACTCCGGGTGCTCGGTGACCCAGGGGTGGTCGGGGGAGCACTGCAGGGCGAAGTCGAGTGCGACCTCCATGCCGGTGTTCTTCGCGGTCTCGACGAAGGCGCGGAAGTCGTCCTCGGTGCCGAGGTCCGGGTGGATGGCGTCGTGGCCACCCTCCGGCCCACCGATCGCCCAGGGGCTGCCCGGGTCGTCCGGTCCGGCGGTCAACGTGTTGTTCGGGCCCTTGCGGGCGGTCCGGCCGATCGGGTGGATCGGCGGCAGGTAGACGATCTCGAAGCCCATCCGGGCCACGGCGGGCAGACGACGGGCCGCGGTCCGGAAGTCGCCGCTTTTCCACGAGCCGTCCGGGTTGCGCTTGGCGCCCTCGCTGCGGGGGAAGAACTCGTACCAGGCGCCGACGCCGGCGCGGGTGCGCTCGACGTCGAGCAGCTGCAGGGCGGAGCTCGTGCGCAGCGAGTCGATCGGTGTCTCGGCGATCTCGGCGACGACGCGCGGGTCGTCCACGGCGGCCAGGCGTTCGGCCGCGTCGAGGTCGGTGTCCCGCAGTCGGGCCGCGGCACGGGTGGCCACGGCGGAGCCCTGACGGTCGAGCAGTGCGGCACCGTCGAGCAGGGTCGCCTCGGTGTCGACGCCGGCGGCGATCTTCAGTCGGGCGCCGTGCACCCAGGTCGCCCAGTCGTCGGAGTACGCCTCGACGTGCCACTCCCAGACACCGGTGCCCTCGACCTGCACGGTCGCTTCGTAGCGGTCGGTGCCCGCGGCGACGAGCGTCAGCGGGACGCGGAGGGTGCGCTCGTCGACCTGAGGCGCCGCGGGTGCAGGGGTCTGCTGGGCGACGGCCTGCGTCGTCTCGGGCTTCTGGCCGAGGGGCCGGACGAGGACGAGGTCCGCGCCGATGATGCCGTGCCCCTCCCGGAAGACGGTCGCACCGAACGTGATCACCTCCCCGTCGAAGCCCTTGCCCGGGAAGCCGTTCGGCGTCGTCGGGGCGAGTTCGGTGATCGGGATGCGCCCGATCTTCGGACGCCGGGGTCGGTCTACGGAGGCCACGGAGCAGACGCTACCCGGCTGGGCCGTCCGTGTTCCCCGGGAAGCGTGTCGCGCCTCCGGACCCGGTGCCGAACGGGGCCGTCCGTCAGACGACCTCGAAGACGTGGATGCCGGGGCCGTAGGCCGTGAACCCGGTGCCGGCGGTGCGGTGCCGGTCGTGGTCGCGGTGCTTCTCGCTGGACCAGGCCAGCCGGTACGCGAAGACGTCCTCGCGCGTCGGCAGCGTCAGGTCGCGGGTGCGTCCACTGCCGTGCACGACCACCAGCACGCGGTCGTAGGGCTCGTGCTCCGGCGTCGACTCGACGAAGTACTGCAGGGCACGGTGGATGGGCTGGTCCCAGCCCTCGGCCGTCATCGCCTGTCCGTCCGGGCCGTACCAGGTCATCCGCGACGCCGAGGGCGTGGTCTGCCCGGGGACGCCGAACCGCGACGGACGGAGTGCCGGGTGCGCCGCACGGAGCCGGGTCAGGGCGGCCATCGCCTCGGTCATGGACTCGGCGTCCTCGTCGTCCGACCAGTCCACCGGTGTCAGGTCGTCGGAGACGACGTAGGCGTTGTTGTTGCCGTTCTGGGTCCGGCTGCGCTCGTCACCCGCGGTGATCATCGGCACGCCGGCGGAGAGCAGCACGGTCGCCATCAGGTTCCGCATCGAGCGCCCGCGCGCCGCACGGACGCCCCGGTCCGCGGTGTCGCCCTCGATGCCGTGGTTGAACGAGCGGTTGTCGTTCGAGCCGTCGCGGTTCTCCTCGCCGTTCGCCTCGTTGTGCTTCGCGTCGAAGGACACCAGGTCGTGCAGGGTGAAGCCGTCGTGGGCGGTCACGAAGTTGACGCCGGACAGCGGGCCGCGCTCTGCCCCGAACAGGTGGCGCGAACCGGTGAGGGCTCCGGCGAGCGCCCCGATCCCGGCGTCCGGGGCGCCGCGGCGTCGTTCGTCGGCGACGTCCTCGAGCCAGAACTTCCGCACCGTGTCGCGGAACCCGTCGTTCCACTCGAGGGTGCGGGCACCGAAGGAACCGGTACGCCACCCGTCCGGCCCGACGTCCCACGGTTCCGCGATGACGAGCGTGTCCTGCAGGTCGGGGTGGTTCCGGATCCGCTCGAGCAGCGGGTGCTCGGGGTCGAACACGTGGTCGGCGTCGCGGGCCAGCGACGCCATCAGGTCGAAGCGGAAGCCGTCGACCTGGACCTCGCGCGCCCAGTAGCGCAGGCTGTCGAGGACCAGGTCGGCGGTCGCCGTCACCGAGGTGTCGACGGTGTTGCCGCAGCCCGTCGTGTCGTAGTAGGTGTCGGTGTCCGACCAGCGGTAGCGGCCGGCACCGTCGATCCCGCGGAGCGAGGTCGTGGGGCCGCCGAGACCCTCTTCCGCGGTGTGGTTGTAGACGACGTCGAGGACCACCTGGATCCCCGCCTCGTGCAGCAGCCGGACCATGCCCTTGAACTCGCGGAGCACCCCGTCGGCACCGGCGGCCCGGGCACCGGCGGAGGCGTGGCCCGCGTGCGGGGCGAAGAAGCCGAGCGTGTTGTAGCCCCACGCGTTCTCACGCCCGGCCTCGCGCAGCCAGCGCTCGGTGTCGAACGCCTGCACGGGCAGCAGCTCCAGCGTCGTCACGCCGATGCGCTGCAGGTGGGCGATGGTGCTCTCGTGCGCGATGCCGGCGTACGTGCCACGGAGCTCCTCGGGGACCGCCGGGTTCGCGCTCGTGAAGGTCCGGACGTTCGCCTCGTAGACGACGGCCCGGTCGAGGGGGACGACGGGCTTCGTGACGCCGCCCCAGTCGAAGTCGCCGTCGACGACGACGCTGGTCCAGCGGGTGCCGTCGGCGCCGGCCTCGGCTTCGGCGCCGGTCGCGACGATCCCGCGTGCGTACGGGTCGAGGAGCGGGCGCGTCGGGTCGAAATCGTGCCGTGGTCCCGACGGTCCGTCCACGAGCAGGTGGTACGTGTCCCCGACCCGCACGCCGGGCGTGCTGGCGCTCCACTCGTCGGTGTCGCCCCGGCGTGCCAGGGGGAAGGCGCCCCGGCCGTCGACGACCACCGTCACCGCGGTCGCCGAGGCGGACCGCACCGTCATCCGGGGGTCGCCGTCGTCGACCCGGAAGCCGGGCGTGGTCTCGGTCGCGGTCTCGTACACGCCCCCAGGGTACGAGGCCGACCGGGTATCCTGAAAACGCTCCAGAAAGGGGTACCCCGTGCCCGTCTACCTCGACCACGCCGCGACGACGCCGATCCTGCCCGCGGCGCTCGCCGCGTTCACCGACGCGATGGCGACGGTCGGCAACCCGTCGTCGATCCACAGTGCCGGCCAGCACGCGCGGATGCTGCTCGAGGACGGTCGTGCCCGTGTCGCCGCGTCGCTCGGCGCCGACCCGGTGGAGGTCGTCTTCACCTCGGGCGGGACCGAGAGCATCAACCTCGCGGTGAAGGGGCTGTTCTGGGCGCGGCAGCGCGACCGTCGGCGCCCCCGCATCGTGGTGCCGGCGGGGGAGCACCACGCCACCGTCGACACGGTCGACTGGCTGGAGCGCCACGAGGGCGCCGTCGTCGACGTCGTCCCGCTCGACGCGCAGGGTCGCGTCGACCTGGCCGGACTGGAGGCCCGACTCGCCTCCGCCGACGACGTCGCCCTGGTCACGTTCCTGTGGGCGAACAACGAGGTCGGCACCATGCAGCCCGTCGAGCGGATCGTGGCGCTCGCGCACGCGGTCGGCGTCCCGGTGCACAGCGACGCGGTCGCCGCCTACGGGCAGGTCCCGGTGGACTTCGCCGCCTCCGGGCTCGATGCGCTGAGCGTCTCGGCGCACAAGATCGGTGGTCCGGTCGGGGTCGGCGCGCTCGTGCTCGGCCGACGCGCGGTCGTCGAACCGCTCATCCACGGCGGCGGCCAGCAGCGCCAGGTGCGGAGCGGCACGCAGGACGCCCCGGGTGCTGCGGCCTTCGGGGTCGCCGCCGCCGCACCGCACGCCGACGTCCGGCACCTGCGGGACCGGTTGGTCGACGGGGTCCGGGCCGCGGTGCCGTCCGCGGTGCTGATGGGGGACCCGGTCGACCGGCTGCCGAACAACGCGCACTTCACGTTCCCGGGTTGCGAGGGGGACTCGCTGCTGTTCCTGCTCGACGCCGCCGGGGTCGCCGTGTCCACCGGGTCGGCCTGTCAGGCCGGGGTGCCCGAGGCCTCGCACGTGCTGCTCGCGATGGGCCTCGGTGAGGACGACGCCCGCGGTGCACTCCGGATCACCCTCGGGCACACCTCGACCGACCAGGACGTCGACGCCTTCCTCCGGGCGCTGCCGGTCGCCGTCGAGCGTGCCGGTGCGGCGGGTCTGGCGCGCCGGGAGCCCTCGCTCGGGCGCTGAGTCCGGCGTCGAGCCGGACGCCCGGCCGGTAGGATCGGGGACCATGGTCGAACTGGACATCAGCGAGCAGGTCAACGCCCTCCGAGTGACCTTCGGGAACATCCGCTCCGTGGTCGACGTCGACCGGCTGGAGCGTGAGATCGCCGAGCTCAGCGAGCAGGCCGGTGCGCCCGACCTCTGGGACGACACCGACCACGCGCAGCAGGTCACCAGCGCGCTCGCGCACCGACAGTCCGAGCTGAAGAAGCTCACCGCCACCGCACAGCGCCTCGACGACCTCGAGGTCCTGGTCCAGATGGCGAACGAGGCCGAGGACCAGGAGTCCGCCGACGAGGCGGCCGAGGAACTCAAGGCCATCACGAAGACCATGGGCGAGCTCGAGGTCCAGACGCTCCTCGACGGCGAGTACGACGACCGTCCGGCCGTGATCACGATCCGTGCCGGTGCCGGTGGGGTCGACGCGGCGGACTTCGCCGAGATGCTCATGCGCATGTACCTGCGGTACGCCGAGCAGCACGACCAGAAGGTCACCGTGATGGACACCTCCTACGCGGAAGAGGCCGGCATCAAGTCCGCCACGTTCGAGGTCGACGGCCCGCACGCGTTCGGCACGCTGTCGGTCGAGGCCGGCACGCACCGCCTGGTCCGCATGTCGCCGTTCGGTGCCGCGGGCAAGCGCCAGACGTCCTTCGCCGCGGTGGAGGTCATCCCGCTGATGCCGGAGACCATGGTCATCGACATCCCGGAGAACGACATCCGTGTCGACGTCTTCCGGTCCTCCGGCCCCGGCGGACAGTCCGTCAACACGACCGACTCCGCCGTCCGCCTGACCCACCTGCCGACCGGCACCGTCGTCTCGATGCAGAACGAGAAGTCGCAGATCCAGAACCGTGCCGCCGCCATGCGCGTGCTGCAGTCGCGCCTCCTGCTCCTGAAGAAGGAGGAGGAGAGCGCGAAGAAGAAGGAACTGGCCGGCACGATCACGGCCAGCTGGGGCGACCAGATCCGCAACTACGTCCTGGCGCCGTACCAGATGGTCAAGGACCTGCGGACCGAGTACGAGGTCAACAACCCGTCGGCGGTCTTCGACGGTGACCTGGACGGCTTCATCAACGCCGGCATCCGGTGGCGCAAGCGTCCCGACGAGGACTGAGCCCGATCCGGCACCGATCTGAGCGACCCCGCGGGTTCCTGAGCCGCGCGCCTGGAGCAGGAACACCGGTTCGCGACCTACCCTGATCCGGTCATGATCAAATTCGACCAGGTCACCAAGGTGTACTCGGGCAACCCGAGTCCCGCTCTCGACAACGTCACCCTCGAGATCCTCAAGGGTGAGTTCGTCTTCCTCGTCGGTGCGTCCGGCTCCGGGAAGTCGAGCTTCCTCCGGCTCGTCCTCAAGGAGGAGAAGCCCTCCCGCGGGCAGATCCACGTCCTCGGACAGCGTCTCGGCGCGCTCTCGTCCCGCAAGGTCCCGTACTTCCGCCGCAACCTCGGCGTCGTGTTCCAGGACTTCCGACTGCTGCCGAACAAGAACGTCTTCGACAACGTCGCGTTCTCGCTGCAGGTGATCGGCAAGAGCAAGGGCTTCATCAGCGAGTCCGTCACCGACGTGCTCAAGCTCGTCGGGCTCTCCGGGAAGGCGACCCGCATGCCGCACGAGCTCTCCGGCGGTGAGCAGCAGCGCGTGGCGATCGCCCGTGCCGTCGTGAACAAGCCCGCCGTCCTGCTGGCCGACGAACCGACCGGCAACCTCGACCCGACGACGTCGGCGGGCATCATGGCGCTGCTCGAACGCATCAACCAAGGAGGCACGACGATCCTGATGGCGACGCACGACGCGAGCATCGTGAACCAGATGCAGCGGCGGGTCATCGAGCTCTCCGGCGGCACGGTCCTCCGTGACGAGCAGGCCGGCGGCTACCAGACCCAGGCCCTGCCCATCCAGCGCGGCGGCGTCTCGAACACGACCGGCATCCAGACCATCCCGGGGCTCATCCGATGAGGCTCGGACTCGTCATGGCCGAGGTCGGTTCCGGCCTCCGTCGGAACGCCTCGATGGTCGTCTCCGTCGTCCTGGTGACCTTCATCTCGCTGACCTTCGTCGGCACCGCGATCCTGCTCCAGATGCAGATCAACCAGATGAAGGGCTACTGGTACGACCGGGCCCAGGTCGCCGTCTACCTCTGCACCGACACCGACACCACGGGCAACTGCACCGGGGCGAAGGCGACCGACGACCAACGTGCCCAGATCAAGCAGCAGCTCGAGTCGTCCACGCTGAAGCCGTACATCGAGAAGGCGTACTTCGAGGACCAGCAGGACGCGTACACACGGTTCAAGCAGCAGTTCAAGGACTCGCCCGCCACGGAGTTCGTCAAGCCCGAGTACCTCAACGAGACGTTCTGGGTGAACCTGAAGAACCCGTCGCAGGCCGACGTCCTGGTCGAGAGCCTGTCCAAGGTCGCGGGCGTGCAGAGCGTCGTCGACCAGCGCGGGTACCTGCAGCCGATCTTCAACCTGCTCAACGCCTCGTCGTACACGGCGATCGGCATCGCGGGGCTGATGCTCGTCGCGGCGGTCCTCTTGATCGCCACCACGATCCGGTTGTCGGCGTTCTCGAGACGACGGGAACTCGGCATCATGCGGCTGGTGGGAGCCTCGAACCGGTTCATCCAGACGCCGTTCGTGCTCGAGGGGGTGATCGCCGCCGCGGTCGGAGCCGTGCTCGCGGGTGGTGCGATCACGGCCGTGGTCTGGTTCTTCGTCCGCAACTACCTGACGAAGCGGTTCTCCGGGACGGCGTTCATCGGGATGGACGACGCGGCGGTCGTCGTCCCGGCGGTCATCGTGATCGGTGTCGTCCTGGCGGCCGTCTCGGCCTCCATCGCGATCCGTCGGTACCTGAAGGTCTGAGCCGAGCACCGGCCCTCACGCGGGTCGCCACGTCGGGAGGCCCGCACACCGTAACCGGGGAGATCCCGGGAAGGTGCGCGGGCCTCCCGGCGTTCGATATGCTGGGCGGCTCGCGCGCAGCGCGGACACACCGAACGAAGAGGAGCCGGGCATGGCGAAGGAACGCGGGGAGAAGGTCGTCGCGACGAACCGTCGTGCGCGCCACGACTACCTCATCGAGGACACGTACGAGGCCGGCATGGTGCTCAGCGGGACCGAGGTGAAGTCGCTGCGCGAAGGCCGGGCGTCGCTCGTCGACGGGTACGCGTTCGTGGACGCGGGGGAGGCGTGGCTCGACGCCGTGCACATCCCCGAGTACACCGAGGGGACGTGGAACAACCATGCTCCCCGTCGGAAGCGGAAGCTGCTCCTCCACAAGCAGGAGATCGTGAAGATCTCGCACAAGACGGCACAGGGTGGCTACACGCTCGTGCCGATGAAGATCTACTTCCACGACGGTCGGGCCAAGGTCGAGATCGCGGTCGCGAAGGGCAAGCGCGAGTTCGACAAGCGCCAGGCCCTGCGCGAGAAGACCGACAAGCGCGAGGCCGAGCGGGCCATGCGCTCCCGCAACCGTCTCGGCGAGTGACCAGCCAGCTCGACTAGCATGGGACGTGTTCAGTCGGTAGACTGAACAGCTGCCTGGCCCGGTTCGTCCGGGCACCAGGCTTGGCAACTCAACAGCGTGACAGCGGTTCGCACGACGGCCTGCATGGGGATGATCGGTTTCGACATTGCCTGTGTGCCGACGGGAAGCGGGCCGAGGACCCACGGTCATCTCGTCAACGATCCGTGGAAAACAACAAGTGCCAATTCCAAGCGCACTGACTTCGCTCTCGCTGCGTAAGCAGCCCAGCACATGAAGTCCGTCGGCCAGGTGATCGTCTTCTAACCTGAGTTCCGGCGTCATCCAGAGGACTTGCTGCACGGTTGCGCCTCAGGGCCGTGCGGGACTTGCACTGAGACTGGGCCTGTCGTCCGAGAAGCCGGTAGCAACGGACGGGGCCGAGCAGAACGAACATCCGGATACGCCCGTAGAAGACGTCGAATTGCAGCGATGGACGGGGGTTCGATTCCCCCCATCTCCACCACCTGCCGATCGTCGGACCGCTGTCACGTGAGTTGCCATCGAAGGCCCTGCACCGTTCTCGGACGGTGTAGGGCCTTTTGCATGTCCGGGACCGTTGTCGGGACGGGCCCGATCCTGTCCTGCCGGGTGCGAGGGCTACGCTCCGGGACACGGTGCCGCACCCCGTCGGCGCCGTCCCGAACGAGAGGTACACCGTGCAGGAGATCGCGATCCGAGTCCGTCTGCGGGAGCAGGGCCGTCTGGGACTGGCCGAGTACGAGCGCATCGTGGGGTCGGTCGCCTCCGTCGCGGCCGTGGTCGCTTGGCTGCCGACGCCCGACGCGCGGCTGGTGCTGCGCGGTCGTGGTGCCGAGCCGGTGCGTCTCGAGACCATGTCCTACGGCGCGGTGTTCGAGATGCTCGTCGTGATGGACCAGCACACTCCGGGTGTCGAACGGGCGGCGGCTGCGGTCGCGGCGTTGCTCGAGTCGGTCCGGCACGAGCACGTCGAGGACGACGCCGCCGGGATCGCGGGGGAGCTGGACCGCCTGGACCGTTCCGCTCCGCGTGGACGGTCGGTGCCCGAGCGTGCGCTCCGGACGTTCCTGGAGGGTGCCCGGGCGGATGCGTCGGCACGGAAGTCGACGACGCGACTGCGCGCTGCGCAGGCGCTGCTGCGGCTCGCCGAGTCCGGTGCCGAGGTCCTGGTCGAGCGGGTCGAGGACGCCCTGGCACCGGTCGTCAGCGAACAGGCGGTCGACGTGCTCGTGGACACCGGTTCGGCCGTCGTCGTCGAGCCGGTCGACGGTGTCGAGTCGGCCGCTGCGTCCGAGCCCGCCCCGCTGCAGCCGGAGAAGCCGCCCGCCGAGAAGGACAGCAAGAAGAAGGACGGCAAGAAGAACAGCAAGAAGGACAGCAAGAAGAAGGACGGCAAGAAGAAGGACGGCAAGAAGAAGGACAGCAAGAAGAAGGACAGCAAGAAGAAGAAGAAGTAGCCTCGCAAGACGCAACCCCGGCGTCAGGACGCAACGCTGTGACGTCCCGTCCTGACGCCGGGGTTGCGTCTTGCGGAAGTCAGAAGTCGAACAGGTTCTGCCGCAGACCGCCCGCGCCGTACTCGCGGCGGAGGATCCCGCGCTGGCGGAGCACCGGCACCAGGTCGCCGAGCATCCGGTACACCTGCGCCGGGTGCAGGTCGCCGGACAGGATCACCCCGTCGTTGTCGGCGTCCGACCCGAGCTCCTCGATGAAGTCCGCGAACTCCTCCGCCGTCCCGACGAAGCCCGAGCGGTCCGCGACCCGGCCGAGGCGGGCCTTCCGCGTGAGCAGTTCGCGCAGGGGTGCGTCCGGGGTGTCCCCGAGGAGCCCCCGGACGGTGCCGGCCGAGACGTGGTCGGCGAAGGTGCCGGCGGGGATCGGCGCGTCGAGGTCGAGTGCGAGCAGGTCGGTCTCGGAGTCGCTCGCCCACGCGAGCGCGACCGTGCGGAGGTCCTCGTCGGAAGGGTGCCGGGACGCTTCGACGATGCGGTCGGCCTCCTCCGGTGAGGCCACCACGACGGGCTTGAGCACGAACAGGACGCGGAGGTCCTCCGGTCGGCGTCCGACCTCGGCGGCGGCGGCGTGCACCTTCGTCCGGTAGGCGGCGACCGCGGCGGCCGACAGGGGAGCGAGCGCGAGCTGCACGTCGGAGTGTGCGCCCGCGAAGCCGAGTCCACGGCCGGAACCACCGGGGGAGACCACGACCGGGTCGGACTCGAGCGGCAGGGCGTTCAGCGGCCCCGCGGTCCGGAAGTACCGGCCCTCGTGGGTGAACGCGTCGAGTTCGGATCCGTCGGCGAAGTGCCAGTCCGACTCGGACTGCAGGTGTCCCGACCCCCACGAGTGCCAGAGCCGACGGAGCAGGCCGATCCACTCCTCGGCGCGGTCGTAGGCGGCGTCGTGCGGCAGCGGGTCGAGTCCGGCGTGCCGCGCGCTGCCGACGTCGGTGACGACGTTGACGCCGAGTCGGTCCGACGACAGGTGCGCGAGCGTCGCCAGCTGTCGGGCTGCCAGGTACGGCGGGGTGACGCCGGCGTTCACGGTCGGGGCGATGCCGATGTGCCGTGTCGCGGCGAACAGCCACGGCGCGAGCAGCAGCGGGTCGTGCTTCGGCCCGCCGTACGCCTGCCGGATCCGCAGGTCGAGGGTCGTCGGGTTCCCGAGCGAGATCGCGTCCTCGGCGATGACCAGGTCGAGGCCGGCGTCCTCGAGGGCACGGACGGCCTGCTGGTACATCTCCGGTCTGGTCCAGTCGTGGCCCCAGTGCCAGTCCGCTCGACCCCATGCCTGCGGGCCGAAGCCGCGCGAGAAGAAGTACCCGACGTGCTGCATCCTCGCCATCAGTGGGCCCCGTCGAGGACGGTGACCGCCGTGCCGGGCGCGGGGTGCCCCTCCCGGCCGACGATCCGACCGTCCGTCGTGACCGCGCGCACCGCGGCGAACCCACGCTCGAGGTCGCGGAGCAGGTCGGCGGCGTCCTCGATGCCGATCGACAGGCGCACGAGCCCGTCGTCGATGCCCTGCGCCGCCCGCTCGGCGGCCGTGCGCCCGGCGTGCGTCGTCGTCGCCGGGTGCAGCACCAGCGACCGTACGTCGCCCAGGTGGGTCATCCGGCTGAACAGCTCGACCGCGTCGATGAACGCGTGCGCGGCCGGCTCGCCGCCGGCGAGCGTGAACGCGAAGACGGAACCGGCTCCGCGCGGCAGGTAGCGCTGGGCGAGGTCGTGGTACGGACTGGAGGCCAGACCCGCGTGGTCGACACTCGTCACCTCGGGCTGCGCCTCCAGCCAGGTCGCGACCGTCAGCGCGTTCGCCACGTGCCGCTCGACGCGGAGCGACAGCGTCTCGATGCCCTGGCGGAGGAGGAAGGCGTTGAACGGCGAGGGGGTCGGTCCGATGCGAGAGGCGACGACGTCGCGCGCGTAGGCGAGGAAGGCACCGGTGCCGGCACGGTCGACGTAGCTGGCGCCGCCGAGGGCACGGTCGGGCTGGGTGAGGTGCGGCCAGCGCTCCGGGTTCGCGCTCCAGTCGAACCGGCCGCCGTCCACGACGACCCCGCCGAGGCCGGCCCCGTGCCCGGAGAGGAACTTCGAGGCGGAGTGGATGACGATGTCGGCTCCGTGCTCGACGGGCTGCACGAGGTACGGCGTCGCGAGGGTGTTGTCGACGACGAGCGGGACACCGGCGCGATGGGCCACCTCGGCGACGCCGGTGATGTCGAGCACGTCGTTCTTCGGGTTCGGGATCGACTCGGCGAAGAAAAGCTTGGTCTCGGGCCGGACGGCTGCAGCCCAGGCCTCGAGGTCTCGTGCGTCGGTGACGAAGTCGACCTGGATGCCGAGCCGGCCGAGGTTCTGCAGCAGCAGGCCGCGGGTGCCCTCGTAGATGCTCGCGGCGCTGACGACGTGGTCCCCGGCGGCGAGGAGCCCGAGGAACGCGACCGTCGCGGCCGCCTGACCGCTGCTCACCAGGATCGCGTCGGCGCCCCGCTCGAGGAGGGCGACGCGTCGCTCGACGTCGGCGTTCGTCGGGTTGCCGAGCCGGGTGTACGTGTAGCCGTCGTCGGTCCCGGCGAACCGGTCGCGGGCCTGGGCGGCGTCGTCGAACAGGAAGCCGGAGGACATGTGGATCGCGGGCACCCGTGCACCGTGGGCGGTGTCGGGCATGAAGCCGCCGTGCACCTGCTCGGTCGCGAAACCGGGTCGTTCGTCCGTCATGCGTCCACCTCCGTGCCGGGTCGTCCGGCCGCTCCCGCGTCCGGTCGTTGCCGTACTCTCGCAGGCTCGGCATGGTCGCGGGCCGATTGCGGCGTCGGGTTACGGAGCGGGACGTGGTGCGGCCGCCGACCGTCCGGCGGCGACGCGCAGCACGACCGCGAGTCGCCCGGCGGATCCGGACGCGGGCCGTGCGGGCACTGCGTCGCCCGGGAACGACCGGACGTCGTCGCTCTCGGCGCCGGCCGCCACCGTGCTGTCCACGCGATCGGTCGCCAGGAAGCCGACGCCCCGGTGGGTCGCAGGTCCTGGCCTCCGTCGTGCCAGCTAGGTGCCGAGGAGGGCGCGGACGCCGGTGAGGACGGTGTCGCCGACGGCGAGCAGCGGCCCCCGGGCAGCCCACACCGCGACCCCGTCCACGGCGAGGAACAGCACGAACCAGACGACCGCGGGCAGGTGCATCTCGGCCGCTGCGATGTGGAAGTCGGTCTGCACCCGCGCCCCGGTGAGGAGCCACCGGACGACCTGCACGAGCGAGCGGAGCCCGTCGACGAGGAGCGCGGCACCGAGGGCGGCCACCACGAGGAGGGTGAGGTCCGACGGGCGGACGGCGACCCAGACGGCGAGCGCGTCGAACCCGATCACCACGAGCAGCCCGAACCAGTTCCGGACGAACAGCAGGGCGACCAGGCCGACGACGCCGAGCACGGCGACGGGCAGCCACGGCGAACCGACGACGGCGCCGGTGACGAGCAGCACACCGGCCCAGATCGGTGCGCTGTAGCCGGCGAAGAGGTTGAGCAGCCGCACCAGCCAGCGGATGCCGCCGGGGACCCGTCCGAGCTGGACCCAGGCTTCCCCGGAGCCGTCCGGGTGCAGGTCGATGCGTCGGATGCGGCCGCCGAAGGGGACGACGACGACGCAGTGCCCGACCTCGTGCACGATCGTCGCGGCCAGGCGGGCGACCCGACCGAGGAACGGCACGAGGGGGAGCACGGCGCCGATGAGCAGGGCACCGAAGACGGCGGATGCGGGCAGGGAGGTCAAGCCGACATCGTCGCAGACCGTCCTCAGCGGTTCACTGGGAGCACACCCCTCTCAGGAGTGTGCTCGCGGCAGGTGCGCTCACTGCGACACCTGGCTGGTCGTGACGATGCGGCGCCACGGTCCGTTCGGGACCTTGTCGGCCTCGACGAACCGCCAGCTCACCCGGTCGTCCTCGCCGTCGAGTTCGGCGTACCCGAGACAGCCGTTCAGCGCGGGGGAGACGTCGACCCCGGCACCGTTGTACCGCTTGTTGGCCGGTCGCTTGTTGCCAGGGCCGAAGACGTAGGCGCTGTCGTGGTAGGTGCCGGGGCCGGCGTCCTGGACCTGGCCGTAGCAGGTCCGCCCGTCCTTGCTCAGCTGCACCCACCGGTTCTTGAGGTAGCTGAAGCCGTCGTCACCGCGGTGCTTCCGGTAGGCGGGGTCGCCCGCCCAGGGGACGACCCGGTCGCGGTCGCGGAACCCGGTGCGGTCGTTGACGTCGTCGTACGGGACGTCGAGGTAGAACGGGTTCTCCTTCGGCTTCATGTGCGTCGGGAAGTACCCGTTCGCGGCTCGGCGTCGTTCGGTCTGGCAGACACGCTCGACGATGACGCCGTCGCAGCCGCCGTAGCTGCCCTGCCAGTCGTCGTCGTAGGTGGAGTAGACCTGGCTGCCGTCGTCGGCGTCCGGGTCGAAGACCTCGCCGACCCAGAACGTGGTGGAGACGATCCTGGTGTGCCACGGGTAGGTGCGGGCCACCGCGCCCCCGCCGGAGGGACCGCCGCAGCCGGCGAGCACCGCGGCGAGCGCGAGTGTCCCGACGAGTGCCGCAGCCGTGCGCGGACGCGCACCGCGGCCCCGGGAGCCGCGGGTGCGGGTCTCCCGGGGTCGGGGCTCGGGTGTCGTGCTCACGTCACCGGGCGATCGTGCCGGGCAGCGCCGACGATGCGGCGGCTGCCGAACCGGCAGGCGTGGACGGGGTGTCGAGCTGGCCGGGCATGCCCGACGTGTCGAGCTGCCCGAGGACCGCACGGGACCGGACGGTCAGGGCGTCCACGGCCGGGGCGATCCGGCTCACGCTGCTGCTCGCCTTCGCCTTCGTCGTCGCGCTGTTCGTCGTCGTGGTGGTGGTCGCGAGCGGCGGGGCGCCGACGGTGTCGTACGCGGCGACGTCGTCGGTGGTCAGCGTGCCGTTCGAGAACAGGTTCAGGCCGAAGCTGATCCCGTCGAACCCGGCCGGGATCTGGTCCGTCGTCCACACCGCCTGCGTCCACGTCGAGGCCGAGGCGTACCAGGGGCTCGACGTCCAGTAGTGCCAGGAGCCGGTCGTCGAGTCGCGCAGGTAGACGGTGAACTGCGTGACGGTGTTCGCCTTGTAGTACTCGCGGAGCGAGTACGTGTGGCCGGCGACCACGGTGGGGGCGCAGTCGCCGAGGTCGAACGTCGGCAACCACTTGGCGTCACCGTCGACGTGGTCGCTCACGGTCAGCGATGCCGCCTTGGTGGTGGTGCCGGTGCGGCCCGGGGTGACGGTGCTGAACGCTGCCGTGTTCGAGCCGTACCCGCCGTACTGCCAGCACTTCTGGCCGCTCGGGCTGGTGGTGGAGGTCGTCTGGAAGGACGGGTTCTGCACCGCGTTGACACCGGGGGCTGCGGGTACCGGGACCGGGGACTGCACGACCGGCTGCACCGGGGTGCCGACGGCGTCGCCGACCGTCTTCACGGTGGTGGCGTTCGCGGGGTCCGCGGAGTAGGCGGCGAGCCACTGGGCGAACTGTGCGAACAGTGCCGGCGAGGTCGTCGGGTCGAGCGAGGTGTCGTCGCTGATGTGGTGGAAGGTGAGCTGCACCCAGCCGCCCTTGTCGGTCTTCGCCTGGGTGACCTGCTGCTGCAGGTCGGCCAGGGTCCAGTTCGCCTCGACCTGGCTCGGTGCCCGGGTCAGCATGGCGTTCCGCGGCGGCAGGGTCTCCGCCGTGACGCAGCCGGCGCAGTCGTACGGTGTCCGGACGTCGCCGAGGCCACGGGCGCTGGTGTACCCGCAGGCGCGGACGGCGTCACGCGTCTTCGTGGTCGACTCCGCGAACGGGTAGGCGAAGCTCCGGACGGTGTAGCCCCATGACGACAGCGTGGCACGGGACTGGCAGGCCTGCCGCTGTGCCTCGGCCTGGGACAGCGCGGACATGTCGGGGTGGGTGACGCTGTGCCCGCCGATCTCGTTGCCGGCCGCTGCGAGGGTGGCCAGGTCCGACTGCTGCATGTAGCCGGGGGCGTTGAGGTAGCCCGTGATGATGTAGAACGTGGCGGTCAGGCCGTTCTGCTGCAGCGCCTGCGCGGCCTGCATCTGGTCGGCGTCGCCGTCGTCGAAGGTCAGGCTGACCGTGACGGGCTTCGTGGTCGTCGCGGCGCGTGCCGGGGCTGCCCCGAGGAGGCCGGTGACGACGATCGCCACCGCCGCCAGGACGGCGAGGATCACCGTCAGACGGTTGAACGACTGGTCCTTGGTCATTCGACCGTCACCGACTTCGCGAGGTTGCGGGGCTTGTCCACGTCGCAGCCGAGTTGCAGTGCGAGCTCGCGGGCGAGCATCTGGAGGGGGACCACGGACTCGAGCGGCCCCCAGAGCGACATGCCCTGGTCTGTCACGTCGGTCCGTCGTGAGAGCAGCCGGCCGGCGTCGCGGCCGAGTGCGGGCACGTCGGCGCCGACACCACCGATGGTGATGACGAAGCCGCCGCGGGCACGGACCTCGGCGACGTTCGCCTGGATCTTGTGCTCGCCGTTGTCGACGACGACCACGGGGGTGCCGTCGGTGACGAGAGCGAGCGGACCGTGCTTCAGCTCACCAGCCGGGTAGGCCTCGGCCCACCGGTAGGAGAGCTCCTTGAGCTTCAGCGCACCCTCGGCGGCGAACGGGAGGCCCGCCCCACGTCCCAGGAACAGGAACCCGGAAGCGTCCCGCACGCTCGAGACGAGCAGCGGGATCCGGTCGAGCGACGCTTCGGCCGCACCGGCGAGGAGGCCGGGCAGCCGCTGCATGTCGCCGACGAGCGCCAGTGCCCGCGACCGGTCGATCCGGCTGGACGCCACGAGCGCCGAGATCATCGCCGAGACGCCGACGACGACCTGCGCGGTGAACGTCTTCGTCGCGGCGACGCCGATCTCCGGCCCGGCGTGGCAGTCGAGCACCGCGTCGGCTCGTCGGGCGAGCGAGGAGTGCAGGTTGTTCGTCAGCGCGAGCACCTGGTACCGGTCCGCGAACCGGTCGAGCGCACGGAGCACGTCCGCGGTCTCGCCGGACTGGCTGATCGCGACGACCAGCGTGCCCGGTGTCAGGACGGCCTGGTCGGCCTCGCTCGCGACGACGGTGTCGGTGGGGACGCCGCCGAGCCCGCGGAGCGCGGTCGCGATGACCTGCCCGGCGTTCAGCGACGTGCCGCACGCGACCACCGCGACGCGCTCGAACGGCGCGAGCCCGAGGCCGCGCCACATGCTCCCGTCGACCGCACCACCGGCGATGCGGTCGAGGATCTCCGCCACGACGGTGGGCTGCTCCTCGATCTCCTTCGCCATGTGGTCGGCGTGGTCGCCGAGCTCGAGCGCCTCGGCGGCGAACGGCGACGGCGTCGCGAACGGCACCGCCACGATCTCGCCGCGGGACGACCAGGTCCAGCTCTCGCCGAGCTCGACGACGTCGCCGTCACGGAGCGCGACGAACGTCTCGGCCCAGGTGGCGATCGCACCGATGTCGCTCGCGACGAAGTCACCGCGGGCGGCACGGGCCACCACGAGCGGGGACCGGTCGGCCGCGACGACCATCCGGCCGTCCCGGGCGTCGAGCACGACGATGGCCCAGGACCCCTCGAGCTGCGCGGTCGCGATCTGCACCGCGAGCATCAGGTCCGGGTCGACCGCCAGGGCACGCTCGACCAGGTGCGTGATGACCTCCGAGTCGACCTCGGACGCGAACACGTGCCCCTGGGTGCTCAGCTGCGCGCGGAGCAGGTCCGCGTTCTCGATGATGCCGTTGTGCACGACGCTGATCCGGCCGGAGCAGTCGGCGTGCGGGTGCGCGTTCGTCTCACGGACGGCGCCGTGCGTCGCCCAGCGGGTGTGTCCGATGCCGATGCCCGTGAACGGGTCACCGGAACGGGCGGCGACCAGCGTGCGCAGGTCGCCGACCCGGGACACCGAACGGATCGTCTCGGTGCGGCCGGTGCTGGTGCGCACGGCGATGCCGGCGGAGTCGTACCCGCGGTACTCCAGGCGCTCCAGGCCGTCCAGGAGGTACGGGGTGGCGTCGTCGGCAACGCGTGCCGCGATGATGCCGCACATGTTCAGACCACCGCCGTCGCACCGGCCGGCGCGCTGGCCACGGCGGCGGCGGAGTCGGCCGTCCGGGTCCGGAGGTCCTCGGCGACCAACCGGACCACGGCCTCCAGGGGGGTCACCGGGGCGAACCCGACGGCGGCCTTGGCGCGGGTGTTGTCCGGGACACGACGACGCATGTCCTCGTAGCCCTCGCCGTACGCCTCGTCGTAGGGGACGTAGGTGATCCGGCTGTCCGAGCCGGTGATGTCGATGACGAGCTCCGCGAGTTCGGCGATGCTGATCTCGCGCTCGCCGCCGAGGTTGAACGCCTCGCCGTAGGCCTCCTCGTGCTCGATGAGCGCGACCATCGCGGGGACCACGTCGCCGACGAAGGAGAAGCAGCGCGACTGGACGCCGTCGCCGTAGACGGTCAGCGGTTCGCCGCGGACGGCCTGGCCGACCAGGTTCGGGACGACCATGCCGTAGCGGCCGGTCTGGCGCGGGCCGACGGTGTTGAACGGACGGGCGATGGCGACGCGCAGGCCGTACTCCTTGAAGTAGGCGTGCGCGAAGGCCTCGTCGATGCCCTTCGCCGCGGCGTACGTCCAGCGGGCCACGAGCGGCGAACCGAGGACGCGGTCGGCGGTCTCGTGCAGCGCGTCGGCGGTGTTCTTGCCGTAGATCTCGCTCGTCGAGACGAGGAGCAGCTTGGCGCCGGCGGCCACACAGGCGTCCAGGACGTTCTCGCTGCCGTGGATGTTCGTGCGGAGCCCCTGCAGCGGGTGGTCCACGATGAGCTTCACACCGACCGCGGCGGCCAGGTGGAACACCCGGTCCGACCCGGCGACCAGTTCGGTGACGAGCGCACGGTCGAGGATGCTGCCCTCGACGACGCGCAGCCGGTCGTGTCCGGCCACGGCGGCCAGGTTGTCGGCACGACCGGTGGAGAAGTCGTCGAGGACGACGACGTCGTCGCCGTCGGCGAGCAGGCGTTCGACGAGGTGGCTGCCGATGAACCCGGCGCCTCCGGTGACGATGGACTTCATGGCGTTCCCTTTCAGAGGAGGATGCGGCCGGTGAGGTCCGCAGCCCGGTAGGTGGTGTCGATCACGAGCTGCTCGCCGGTGATCCAGGACAGGTCGGCGTCACTGTGCCGGGTGTGCAGGAGCACGACGTCCGCGCCGAAGGCGGCCTCGTCGACGACGTCGTCGAGGACGGTGCCGTCGTGCAGGCGGACGGAGTCGAAGCGGTGGTCCGCGAACCCGACGTCGGCACCGGCGGCGAGCAGGCCCTCGAGGATCTCGAGCGCGGGCGACTCGCGGAGGTCGGCGACGTCGCGCTTGTACGCGATGCCGACGACGAGCACCCGGGCGCCGCGGAGACCACGGCCGGCGTCCGAGAGGACCTCACGGGTGCGGTCGACGACGCGACCCGGACGGGCTGCGATCTCGGTCATCGCCTGGGTGATCATCGGCGCTGCCTGCCGGTCCGCCTTGAGCTGCCAGAGCAGGTAGTGCGGGTCGCAGGGGATGCAGTGGCCGCCGACGCCCGGGCCCGGCATGAACGCCATGAACCCGTACGGCTTGGTCGCCGCGGCGTCCACGACGTCCGCCACGTCGATGCCCATCGTGCGGCAGATGTCCGAGAACTCGTTCGCCAGCGCGATGTTCACGGCGCGGAACGTGTTCTCGAGGAGCTTCGTCATCTCCGCCGCGGCGAGCGAGGGAACGCGGTGCACCCGGGCGTAGCGGCCGAGCATCTCGTCCGCGATCTCCGCACACTCCGGCGTCGCGGCACCGAGGACGCGGGGGACGTCCTCGTGCGCGACCGAGGCGTTGCCCGGGTCGATGCGCTCCGGGCTGAACGCGACGAACACGTCCTTGCCCGGCAGCAGCCCGCGCTCGGTGAGGGGCTGCACGAGCAGGTCGTCGGTGCACCCGACGTAGGTGGTGCTCGTCAGCATGAGGAGCTGCCCGGGGACGGCGTGCTCGACGACCGTCGCCGCGGCGCCGCGGAGGATCGCGAGGTCCGGGACCAGGTACTCGTCGACGGGCGTCGGCACGCACACGATCACGGCCGCGGCACGTGCCAGCATCGAGGGGTCGTCGGTGAGGACGAAGTCGTCCGCCAGGAACGCCGACTCCAGACGCACCCGGTCGTCCTCGAGCAGGTCGGCGCCGCGGGACCGGATCGTCTCCAGGCGACGCTGCGACACGTCCAGGCCGATCACCGAGGTGCCCGAGTGGTGGTACGCCAGGGCGGTCGGCAGCCCGACGTAGCCGAGGCCCACGATCGCCACGTCGAACTCGAAACCACGGGTACCGCCAGCCGCGGTGGTGCCGTCGGTGCCCGGCACGCTGCGGTGCAGGGAAGCGGGGACGTCCGGGGACGTCGGGACGGCCGACGTCGACGGAGCGACCGGCGACGTGCGGACCGACAGCGCGTCGGACGGCGATGGTGCGATGGACATGCGGGTTCCCCTCGGGTCGGGACACAACCGGGAGGGTCGTCCCGGCAGGCACCGACCGCCGTCGGGTGGACCGCGGGATCAGGTGGGCCTCGTCCGGGCCGTCGTCCGTCCCCGGATCAGGCGGGGACGGACGACGGCGGTCCGGGTGCGGCCGGTCGGGTACCGATCTCGGGTACGCGGTCCTGCCCCGATGACGGGGCCGGCGGTCGGTGCGTTGCCACCATCACGGGTCGAGTGCCCCTCCGGCAACGCCCCCGGACCGGTCTTGCGGTGCTCCGCAGCACCGTGGCGGCGACTGCGGGACCGCATGCGGACTCCCGCAACCGCATGCGGCCACGGCTGCGGGAATGCGGTGCGCGGCCCACTCCGCGCGGCTTAGCGTCGCCCCATGCTCACGTTCGTCGTCGCCCTCGTGCTCGTCCTCGGCGTCAACACGATCCTCTGGACCACGGTCGGCGCGACCCGCGTGGTCACCGCCCGCCTCCACCGCATCGGCGCCGACGGCCGCGGTCGCCGCGCCCGCCGCCGCGGCATGCCGGCACCCGTCCCGCGCGGCTACCGCCCGCCGACGACCGCGGACGTCGCCGTCCTCGTCGCCGCGCACAACGAGGAACTCGTCATCGAACGGACCATCCGCTCCGCCGCCGAACACCTGCCGCCCGAGCAGATCCTCGTCGTCTCCGACGGCTCCTCGGACCGCACCGTCGAGATCGCCCGTGCCGCCGGCGCGCAGGTGTACGACCTGCAGCCGAACCGCGGCAAGGCCGGCGCGATCGCCGCCGCCATCGAGCACTTCGCCATCCCCGAACGCTTCGAGGTGATGATGCTGCTCGACGCGGACACACACCTGTCCACCGACTACTTCAGCACCGGGCTCCCCGAGTTCTCCGCACCCGACGTCGTCGCCGTCGCCGGACGTGCCACCACCATCCTGGAGCCCCGAGCCCCCACCGTCTTCGGTCGCCTGCTCGTCGCCTACCGCGAACGCGTCTACGTCGCCGTCCAGTACCTGCAGAAGTTCGGCCAGGCCGCCCCCGCCGCGAACGTCGTCGCCATCGTCCCCGGCTTCGCCTCGATGTACCGCACCCGGATCCTCCGCGACATCGACATCACCGCCGAGGGGCTGGCCATCGAGGACTTCAACATGACGTTCGAGGTGCACGCGAAGGACCTCGGTCGTGTCGCCTTCCGCCCCGGCGCCGCCGTCGCCTACACGCAGGACCCCGACACTCTCCGTGACTACGCCAAGCAGGTCCGTCGCTGGAACCTCGGCTTCTGGCAGACCCTCCGGCGCCACCGGTTCGGCCTCCGCCGTTTCGGGCTCGCCACCGGACTGTTCGTCCTCGAGCTCCTGACGTCGAGCCTGATGATGCTCCTGCTGCTGCCCGCGGTGGCGCTCGCCGGGACCGCCGCGGTCCTGGTGGCCCTCGGGATGGGTGCCGGCTTCCCGGACGCCGTGCTCGCCGTCGACCCGGTCACCGGGATCGTGATCGGCGTGCTGCTGCCCGACTACCTGCTCACGATCGTCGTCGCGGTGGTGTCACGTCGGGGCGTGTACGTCCTGTACGGGTTGACGTTCCCGCTCCTCCGGGTCCTCGACTCGTACCTGTGCCTCCGGGCGCTCGTCCTGGCGTTCCGTGGTGGCTCCAGCGGGGTCTGGCACAGCCCGACGCGCCGCGCGGCGACCGTCTGACCGCGCGTCCACCGACCCGGCCTCGAGTCGGCACCATGACGGACGGGAGGCCCGGTACCAGCTGGTACCGGGCCTCCCGTCCTGTGCGCCGTCGCGGCTACCCCAGCAGCGCCACCAGGTGCGAGCGCGAGCGCGCCCCCACCTTCCGGTAGATCTGCGTGAGCCGGAGCTCGACCGTCCGCTGCGACATGTACAGGGACGAGGCGATCTCGCGGTTCCGGTAGCCCTCCGTGACCTTCTGGACCACGGCCTGCTCCTCGGCGGTGAGCAGGGTCAGCACCGGCGTGCCGTCCGGCGCGCTCCGCGGCGTCGTCGGCGAGGGCGTCGAGTCGTACTGCGACTGCCGGAGCGCGGACGAGCCGACCGCCGGCGGCATCGCGGCGACGCCCTGCGGGGTGACGAGCGGACGACGGAGCCCCGCTGCCTCGTACGCCGCAGCCGATGCGGCGCCGAGTCGTGCACGGTCCGGACCGGTGCCCGTCGAGGCGAGTGCCGCGAGGGTCCTGGCCCGTTCGAACTGCGAATCCGTGGGCTCGAACAGCTCGAGCGCACGGTGGCGTGCGGCGTCCCGGGAGGTGTCGTCGCTGACGAGCGCCAGGCTCCGGGCCAGGACGAGGGCACCCCAGCGCGACGGGTGCGCCCGGTGGTCGGCGGCGAGCCGGGCCGTCATGGTCCGCGCGTCGTCGGTCCGTCCGAGCCGGACGTAGGACTCGATCAGGTCCCCGAGGTGCCGGAGCACCGTCGGGTTCCGGACCGTCCGTCCGATCGCGTCGGCGGTCTCGAGTGCCACGGCGGCCTCTTCCGCGCGGCCCTCGAACAGCAGGACCCGACCGCGGAACGCGTGCAGCTTCGCCGTCGCGCCCCAGAGCCCGCTCGTGGACCGGAGCGCCAGGCACCGGTCGAGCACCTCGAGGCTCACCAGCGGGCGTCCCTCGAGGAAGTGCCGCCAGGCGATCGCGATCGCCCGCGAGGGCTCCCGCAGTCGCTCGACGACGCTCGACCCGGTCTCCCAGGCGTCGATCGCACGGAGGGCGAGCCGGAAGTTGCCCGAGCGCACCTCGTTCTCGGCGGTCAGGTACCGGGCGGCCTCCACCCACACCGGTGCGGTGTGCGAGGAGCGGGCGATGACCAGCGCGAACACACGCCGGGCGCTGCGGTACCGCTCGGACAGGCTGAGCGCGTGGGCGAGGAGGAGCAGTGCCGGGTCGGAGAGGGCCAGCAGGCTGGTCGTCGCGAGTCCGTCGTGCAGCTCCCGGTCCGGCGGGAGGTGCCCGTCGACCGCGGCGACCATCTGCCGAGCGGCCTGCAGGATCTGCGCCGTGCCGGCCGGCAGCGCCGACTCGAACGGTTCCGCGCGGTGCAGCAGGTCACGGGCGTGCTCCAGTTCCCAGGCCTCGGCCCGGAAGCTGGCGACCATGGCCAGGAGGCCCGTGACGGCCTCCGCCTCGTCGGCGTCGGTCGCGTCGGCGGGGACGAGGAGCTCGTCGGCCTCGACGGCCTCGCCGTTGAGGTACTGCACCGAGTAGTGCAGCCGCAGGCGGCGTACGTCGTCGAGGCGGGACCGGAACGGCGCGATCGCGGCGAGGTACCGTGCCGCGTAGCCGAGGAGCCGGTGTGCGAGCAGGACCTCGGCGACCGCGAGGAGCGCAAGGTGCTCGCTCTCGGAACGGGTGCCGACGTGCAATGCGCGCTCGGTCAGTGTCACGGCTGCAGCGGGGTCGCCGTCCGCCGCGTACGCCAGGGCGGCGTGCAGCAGGGCGACGGCGTCCGGGACGTCGTCCGTGAAGCTCCGGTGCCACGACGCGGAACGCGGGTCGTGGGTCGCGGCGGACACGGCGAGCTCGGCGTGGGCCGCCCGACGGTCGCGGGCCGTCATCCGCCAGTGCAGGAAGGAACGCACGAGCGGGGAGCGGACCGAGATCGACTGACCGCGGACCGTGACGAGGCCGACGGACGCGAGGTCCTCGACGACGTCGCGGTCCCACTCCGGACCGGCGGCCTTCGTGACGGGCACCAGGGCGAGGCGGGCCAGGACGTCCAGATCGCGTCCTGCGACCGCCGCGAACACGGGCGCTGCGACCCGGTCCGTGGTCGGCGTCGGGCGCAGCGGCAGCACGAGGGGTTCCGTGCCGAGCAGCTGCTCACGGCGCAGCATGCCGAGCTGCTCGCGGAGCACGCCGGGGTTGCCGGCGGTCTGCTCCGCGATGACCGCCAGCACGCCGTCGTTCGCGTCGTCGGCGGCCATCTCACGGGCGAGCAGCAGTGCCTCGTCCGGGTGCAGGGCCTCCAGGCGCAGCGCCGGCAGGGCCGCGAGCGGGCTGTCGGACGGCACGCTGGTCACCGTGGCGACGACACGCAGGGACGTGCCGACGAGTCGACCGGCGAGGAACGCGATGAGCGTCTGGCTCGCCTCGTCCATCCGGTCGAGGTCGTCGATGAGGACCAGGGTCGGCGCCATCTGGAGCGTGCGCAGGGTGTCGAGGAGTTCGTGGGCCACGACGATGACCTGCGCGGGGTCGGCGTCGCGCATGGTCCCGAGGATCCGGGTGACGTGTGCGGCGGCCCGGGGGTCGTCGAGTGCGCTGAAGAGCGTCGTCACACCACCGAGCGGCCAGCGGGATTCGCTGCCGTTCACGCCGATGCGGACGACGGGGAGGGAGACGCGGCTGCTGGCCGCGTCGAGGACGCTTGTGCGTCCGGAGCCGGGATCGCCGACGACGACCAGCGCGGACTCCCGAGGGAGTACGGCGAGGGTCGTGATCCGGTCGACCTCAGTGCGTCGACCGGTGAGTTCCATCAGGACTCACCGGCCTCCGGCGCCAGGGCCAGTGACAGGCACGGGGGAGCGAGACGCGCCGGCGGGGAAGCCGACGACGTGGGAGCCCGCAGCGGAGTGGGTGGCTCCGCGGTGGGTGGTGCCGGCGGACGACGGGTGGGTGGCCCGGTTCGCTGGCAGGGTCGACGTGTGGACAGATCGCGGATGACGAGCCTGGGTGGGCTCGGTTCCGCTCGGGAACGATGATGTCATCGTCTTGATCACCCCTCGGGTTAGGGTCTTCGGACGAATGACGGCGGTCCGGTGCACGCTGGGACTAGGGATCCCGTTGCATCCACCTGGACTTCCGTCGTGAGAACGGTAACCCCTCTTCGGTCGTGCTGAGTCGTCCGTCAGGGAAAGGTCTCGCTCCGCGTGCCCCCAGTCCGGGGGGACCCGCGGACCCCCGTCCGGACGCCGTGGTAGGGGTCGGGGTACAGAACCGTGGGTCTGCCCGGAGCACGTCCCGGGTACGAACGGGGCGATGAGTGAGCGGACGGGCGAACAGACGAGCGATCGGGCATCGGACCGGCAACGGTGGCGGGCGTTCGGGGTGTGCGTCGCGGTGGCGGCGCTGACGATCCTGGACCTGTCGAAGGTCAACGTGGGTCTGCCCTCCATCGAGGAGTCCCTGCACGCGACGAGCTCCGCACTGCAGCTCATCGTCGCCGGGTACGCGCTCGCGTTCGGGCTCGCCCTGGTGCCGGCGGGACGTCTGGGTGACCTGACCAACCGACGCCGACTGTTCGTCATCGGGCTCGTCGCCTTCACCGTCTCGAGCCTGCTCTGTGCGCTCGCGCCGACGATCGAGGTGCTCACGGTCACCCGGATCCTGCAGGGTTTCGCCGCAGGGACGCAGATGCCGCAGGTGATCGGCCTGGTGCAGCAGCTGTTCCGCGGCGAGGAACGCGGCCGGGCCTTCGGCCTGTTCGGCGCGGTCATCGGGGTGTCCACGGCGCTCGGCCCGACGATCGGCGGCGGGCTGATCGCGCTCGGCGGGGAGCAGGACGGATGGCGCCTGCTGTTCTGGATGAACGTCCCGCTCGGCCTCGTCGCGCTGGTCTTCGCCTGGCGGCTGCTCCCGCGCGGGTCGCAGGGGAAGGCCGCGGACCGGGAGCTCGACATCGTCGGGATCCTGCTGCTCGGAGTCGCGATCATCGCGTTGATGCTGCCGTTCGTGACCACGTCCGGCGGCGGAGGATCGGCCGCCCGGTGGCTCTGGCTGGTGGTGTTCGCGGTCTTCCTGGTCGGCTTCGTGCTGTGGGAACAGGGGTACAAGCGCCGGGGGAAGTCACCGGTCGTCCACTTCGAGCTGTTCCGCCGTTCGTCCTACCGGAACGGCCTGGCGATCGTCGCCGTCTACTTCGCGGCCCTGCCCGCGTCGTTCCTCATGGTGACGCTGTACCTGCAGGAGGGTCTCGGGCTCGCCCCGGTGTTCGCCGGCATGGTGAGCATCCCGTTCGCGATCACGAGCGCCGTCGGCTCCTACGTCGGCGGCCGGCTCGTGAACCGCATCGGTCGGGCTCTGGTCGTCGCCGGGCTCGTGGCCGTCGTCGTCGGCTTCGTGCTGCTCATGCTCGCCGCGGTCCTCACCCCGCCGGAGGTCACACCGTGGGCGATGGCCGGGGCGTTCCTGGTCGGCGGCCTCGGAGGCGGGTTCGTCGTCTCGCCGAACCAGACCCTGACGCTCGCCGAGGTCCCGGTCGAGCAGTCCGGCGTCGCCGGCTCGATGCAGCAGCTCGGGCAGCGCGTCGGGACGGCGATCGGCACCGCGGTGGCGACGAGCATCTTCTACGGGATCGTCCGGAGCGAGTCTGCCGGGTCGGGGTCCGGCGGCCGGCTGGAGGCGTACCACGACGCCTTCCGCAGTGGCACGACCTTCACGGTGTCGCTCATCGCGCTGGCCCTCGTGCTGGCGGTCGCCGACCTGCTGGTCCGCCGTCGTGCGGCGCGGCGGGACGGCGTGGACGACCGGGAGGCCCGCCCCGCCTCCGACGAGCGGGCGGACGACGGGACGGGGTCGGCGGGGCACGTCGCGGAGCCGCGCCGACAGGACTGAGCGGGCCGCGCCTCCCGTCCGTCAGTCGCGGCGGACGACCTCGACGACCGCGTCGTGGACCAGGCCGTTCGAGGCCAGGGCGCTGCCGTGCCACGGCCCCGGGTCGCCGTCGAGCGAGGTGAAGCGCCCGCCGGCCTCCTCCACGATGGGCACGAGGGCCGCCATGTCCCACGGCTTGAGGTCCGGCTCGCCCGCAACGTCGAGGACCCCCTCGGCGACCATCATGTACGACCACATGTCGCCGTAGGCCCGGGTGCGCCAGACCTTCCGGGACAGCGCGACGAGGGAGTCGAGCCGGTCGTCGTCGTCCCACTGCTGCAGGGAGTTGTAGCTGAGGCTGGCGTCCTCGAGTGTTCGGACACCCGACACCTGCAGCGGCCCCTCGAGCGAGTGCGCGCCGAGACCCTCGGCTGCCCACCAGCGCCTGCCGAGCGCCGGGGCGCTCACCACGCCGAGGACCGGACGTCCGTCCACCGCCAGTGCGATCAGGGTCGCCCACACCGGCACACCCCGGAGGTAGTTCGCGGTGCCGTCGATCGGGTCGACCACCCATTGGCGATGACCCGCACTGACGGCCTCGGCACCGGTGTCGGCCGTGGTCTCCTCGCCGAGGAACGCGTCGTCCGGTCGCTCCGCGGCGAGTCGATCGCGCAGCGCCCGCTCGACGGCCTGGTCGGCGTCCGTGACCGCGGTGTGGTCGGCCTTCTCGGTGACGTGCAGGTCCGCGGCGCGGAAGCGGCCCAGGCTGATCGCGTCGGCGGTGTCGGCGAGGGAACGGGCGAAGTCCAGGTCGGCGCTGAGGTCCACGACCCCGAGCGTAGCGGCGGTCAGGCCGCGACGACCTCTTCCTCCTCCAGCCGGGTGACCGCACGCTCGCGGGCGATCCGCGTCCGACGGGCGACGAGCCCGTGGACGAGGACGCAGAGCAGCACGGCGGCGACGAACCAGAGTCCCAGGACCAGGCCGCTCCGACCGAGCGACGTGCCGGGGAAGTACTGCAGGTCCTGTGCGGCCTGCAGCCAGGCCGCGCCGCTCCAGAAGGTGTTGAGGCCCGCGAAGAACCCGGGCTGGAACGCCGGCTGGAAGATCCCGCCCGAGGACGTGAAGTTGAGCATCACGAACAGCATCGTCAGCACCGGCGTGGTCCACCGGCCGATGAGCGGGTGCAGGCCGACTCCGAGCGCGATGACGACCGCGTCGTACAGCCAGGCGAACAGGAACACCTGCCACTGGTGGGTGGTCAGCACGCCGTACACCGGGCCGGCGACGACGATGCCGATGCCTGCGACGACTCCCGCGGTGACGAGTCCGACGACGGCGGTCCACACCGGGCGCAGGCGCGTGGCGAAGGCGGCGACGGCGATCGCGGACGAGTACCCGCCGACGCTCAGGCCGACCAGCAGGAAGAACAGGCCCTGACCGGTGGTGTCCTCGGCACCGGTCGGGACGACGTCGACGACGTGGAACGGCAGGTGTTGCTCGAACGCGATCGGCACGAACACCTCCTCCGCAGCCGAGGCCGTGGTCTCGCTGGCGGCGGTCGAGACGTAGAGCGTCGCGTCGGCGTCGCTCGGGGCGTAGACCGCCGCGAGCTCTCGGTCCCGGACCTGCTGCTCGGCGGCCCGGCTGTCGTCGACGACGTGCGCGACGAGGGCGCCGTCGGACCGGTCGGTCACCGTCTGCGCGAAGACCTGCGTGGTCGGGGTCGTGCCGACGATCCCGACCGGGAGGTCGTGCGGGGTGGGGGCGTGGAAGGCACCCAGGTAGGCCAGGGTCATCCCGACCGCGAGGAAGAGCGGGACGAGGATGTGCGAGCCGAACGAGCGCAGCACCTGCCCGAGGCCCTGCGGGCGCAGCACACCGGGGGAGCGGTGCGGTGGGCGGGGGGCCGCATGGCCGTGCACGGTCGGAGCGGTGGGGGAGGACGACGCGTTCGGGGACGCGTAGTTGTACTTTGCAACTTCGGACACGAGGAGCGAGACTACGCCCACCTCGGCGCGAAGTCGAGGGGGCCGGCGCGGGACCTACGCCGTGCCGGGGTCCTCGGCGCCCATGCCCGTCAGCAGGGCCCGGAACGAGTCGAGGCGCTCGACGCCGGTCGTCCCGAGTTCGCCGTTCTGTACCCGGTCGACGATCTCCCAGTCGTGCGCCTGGTCGAGCGGGATGCCGTCGGGGGAGTCCTGCACGGTGACCGCGTGCGAGGCGAACGCGCGGAACACGTTCTCCGGCTGCACGTGGCCCAGGCCGAACGACCGGACGCCCGGGGTGTCGATGATCCAGCCGCCGTCCCGCACCCGCAGTGCGATCGAGGACGACGACGTGTGCCGCCCACGACCGGTGACGGAGTTCACGACGCCGATCGCCCGCGTCGACCCGGTCAGGGCGTTCACGAGCGTCGACTTGCCGACGCCGGAGTGCCCGACGGTGACGGTGACCTTGCCGTCGAGCAGCTCGTGCAACGCCTCGAACGGCACGTCGTCCGCGCGGCTCGTCACGATGCGCAGGTCGAGGCAGGCGAAGTGCGCCAGGAACGACGTCGGGTCGGCGAGGTCGGTCTTCGTGATGCAGAGGATCGGGTCGAGCCCCGCGTCGAACGCCGCCACCAGGTACCGGTCGATGAGCCGGGTCCGGGGCTCTGGGTCGGCCGCGGCGACGACGATGAGCATCTGGTCCGCGTTCGCGACGATGACGCGCTCGACCTCGTCCGAGTCGTCGGCGCTGCGTCGGAGCAGCGAGGTGCGCTCGGCCACCCGGACGATGCGGGCCAGGGAGCCCTCGTCGCCCGAGACGTCGCCCGCGAGCGAGACGTGGTCACCGGTCACGACGGACTTCCGACCCAGCTCGCGTGCCTTCGTCGCGGTGACGACGTGCTCGCCCTCCTCGCTCGTCACCAGGACGCCGAACCGACCGCGGTCGACGTTCGTCACCCAGCCGGTCGGGGCGTCGTCGTACGAGGGTCGGGTCTTGGTGCGCGGCCGGTTGCCCTTCGGGTTCGGGCGGACACGGACGCTGGACTCGTCGTACTGGCCGTACGGCTCGTCCTCGTCGGTGCCGCCGTCGGTCTCGTCCCACCAGCTCATGCCGGGTCCCCTTCGCTCGTCCGCGCGGTGCTCGTCGCCAGCAGGTCGGCCCACAGCTCGGGGAACTGCGGCAGCGTCTTCGCGGTCGAGCCGATGTCGTCAACGGCCACGCCCGCCGTCACCAGGCCGACGACGGCTCCGGCGGTGGCCATGCGGTGGTCCTCGTACGCGGCCCAGTCGCCGCCGTGGAGCTGCGCCGGATCGATCCGCAGGCCCTCCGGTCGTTCCGTCACCGCGCCTCCGAGACCGTTGACGTCCGCCGCGAGCGCGGCCAGCCGGTCCGTCTCGTGGCCCCGCAGGTGACCGATGCCCGAGACCTCGCTCGGTCCGTCGGCCAGGGCCGCGAGCGCGACCAGCGCGGGGGCCAGTTCGCCGCCGCGGGTCAGGTCCAGATCGACGCCCGGGACGGAGGCCCCACCCCGGATCCCGACGCCGCCGTCGAACACCAGGTCGTCGCCGTCCCGCGTCACGGTCGCGCCCCACAGCGGCAGGAGCGTCTCGAGGTCGGCACCGACCTGCGTCGTCTCGGTCGGCCAGGTCCGGATCCGGACCGTGCCGCCGGCGACGAGGGCGGCGACGGCGAAGGGGGCCGCGTTCGAGAGGTCCGGTTCGATCGTGACGTCCCGCGCCGCGATCGGCCCGGGGTGCACGACCCACTCCCCGACCGACGGCTCGTCGACCTGCACGCCGCGGGCGCGGAGGACCGCGACCGTCATGGCGATGTGCGGCAGGCTCGGCAGTCGCTCGCCGGTGTGCCGGAGATGCAGCCCCTCGGTGAAACGCGGTGCGGAGAGCAGCAGCCCGGAGACGAACTGGGACGACGCCGACGCGTCGATGTCGAGCGCGCCGCCCCGGACCGCGCCGGTGCCGACGAAGGTGAAGGGCATCGCGCCGCCGCCGTCGTCGGTGACCTGCACCCCGAGGTCGACCAGGGCCTGGACCACCGCGGCCATCGGGCGCTTCCGGGCGTAGGGGTCGCCGTCGATCGTGACCGGTCCCTCGGCCAGGGCGGCGAGCGGCGGCAGGAAGCGCATCACGGTCCCCGCGAGACCGCAGTCCACCCGGACGTCGCCGTGCATCGGTCCGGGCGTGACCCGCAGGTCAGGACCGTACGGGTTCACCGGGTCGCCGGCCGCGGGTCGGACCTCGTCGATCCCGACGCCGAGCTGCCGGAGCGCGGTCGTCATCAGCGACGAGTCCCGCGAGTGCAGCGGCAGGTGGATCGTCGACGGGCCGTCGGCCAGGGCGGCGAGGACGAGCTCCCGGTTCGTCAGCGACTTCGAGCCCGGCAGCGCGACGTCGCCGGCCAGCGGGCCGCGCGCGACCGGGGCGGTCCAGGGGTGGGAATGCGTCGTGGCTGCCATCGGTTCACCACACTACTGAACCCATCGGGAGGAGCACGGTGATCGCACTCGCACCGTCACGAACGGCCGACACAGCACTGCTGCCTCGGGTCGTCACGACGCTCGCCGAGCCACAGGGCCCGGACACCACCGTCCGCCTAGACTGGCGGGCGATGACGACCGACGAACCGCAGCACGCACCGGACGACCTGGTCGACGAGACCGAGGCGCAGCTCGACGCCGTCGAGGACGAAGACCTGGCCGGACTCGACTCCGACGCAGGGCCCGACGCGGCGCCCGAGCCCGTCGACGCGAAGACCGTGTCCGAGCACGAGCTGCGTCGTCTGTTCGAGGACCAGGCGCTGCCGTTCATGGACCAGCTCTACGGTGCGGCGATGCGGATGACGCGCAACCCGGCCGACGCCTCCGACCTCGTGCAGGAGACCTTCGTGAAGGCGTTCGCCGCCTTCCGACAGTTCCGCCAGGGCACGAACCTCAAGGCGTGGCTCTACCGGATCCTGACGAACACGTTCATCAACACGTACCGCAAGAACCAGCGGAACCCGTACCAGGGCACGATCGACGAGCTCGAGGACTGGCAGCTGGGCGGCGCGGAGAGCGTGACCCAGTCGATCTCGGCGCGATCCGCCGAGGCCGACGCCATCGACCACCTGCCGTCCTCCGCCGTGAAGGACGCGCTGCAGGCCATCCCGGAGGACTTCCGGATGGCCGTCTACTTCGCCGATGTCGAAGGGTTCTCCTACCAGGAGATCGCCGACATCATGAAGACCCCCGTGGGGACGGTCATGAGCCGCCTCCACCGTGGCCGCCGGCTGCTCCGCGGACTGCTGGCCGACCACGCACGTGAGACCGGTGTCGTCCCGGACGCAGCGTCGACGGCGACGATGCGCGGACGAGGCCGAGGTGCAGGCACGCGGGCGGCCACGACGGCCGGCACCCGCACGACCCGGAAGGACGCACGATGAGCGGGTGTGACTGCTCGAAGGCGAAGGCGGAACTCGAGGAGTTCCTCCACGACGAACTCCGACACGAGGACGCTGCGGACATCCGCGAGCACATGGACGGCTGCGAGGACTGCCTCACCGAACACCGCGTCGGCGTGGTGCTCATGGAGACCGTAAAGCGCGCCTGCCGCGAATCCGCGCCGGAGCAGCTCCGGGACGAGGTCCTCGCCCGGCTCCGCGCGGTGCAGTCGACCCACTGACGCCCGGTCCCGCGCGGCTGGGCTCGTCACACCCGCGGTGACGACGTCGTGAACGGGTAGGGTGCGGACATGACCGACGCCGAGCCGATCAGCACCTGGACCGAACCCGACGTCGCCGCGGTGACCGACCTGCTGCGCCTGCTCGGCCACCGGGTGGAGCCCGACGCGATGCAGGCCCGACTCGACCGGCTCACCGCCGAGGCCGGACACCGCACCTGGGTGGTCCGTGGCGACGACGGTCGTCCGATCGCGGTCGCCGGCGCGCAGGTCACGTGGACGTACGCCAGCGACGAGCCGACCGCACAGCTCCTGCTGCTGGTCGTCGATCCGACGGCCAGGAGGCACGGCACCGGTTCCGCACTCCTCGGCACGTTCGAGACGTGGGCAGCCGAGCAGGGCGCGCGGCGCCTGGCTGCCGTCAGCGCCGCGGCGACCGACAACGCGCACCGCTTCTACCAGCGCCGCGGGTACCACGAGGCTGGCGTGCGGTACACCCGGATGCTCTGACTCGCGGCCGGGGCGATCGCGCCGACCGCCCCGCCCGCGCTGTGGGGCACTGCCGCCTGCGGCCCCGCCCCACAGCGAACAACGCGCCCCGTCGGAACGGGGCGCGTTGTTCGTTGCGGGGTGCGAGTGCTACCGCAGCGCGCGGTCGATGACGTCGGCCGCCTCCTGTGCACTGCGCTTCGAGGAACCGGTGGCCGGGGCCGCGCTCGCCGAGCGGGACGAGACGGACAGCGGCCGGCCGTCGAGGTGCGGCGACAGGTTCATGCAGACGAAGGGCCAGGCGCCCTGGTTCTCGGGCTCCTCCTGCGCGAAGACGACCTCGGCCTCGGGGTAGCTCGCGAGCACCTCGAGGATCCGGTCGAGCGGCAACGGGGCGAGCTGCTCCAGCCGGACGAGGGCCACGTCGGTGATGCCACGCTTCTCGGCCTCGGTCCGCAGGTCGTGGTGGATCTTGCCCGAGTGCAGGACGACGCGGCGCACCGACCCCTTGTCGACGCCGCGCGACTGCAGGCGGTCGTCGTCGAGCACCTCCTGGAACGAGCCGGACGTGAAGTCGTCGACGGCGCTCGTCGCCTGGCGCAGGCGGAGCATCGCCTTCGGGGAGAACACCACGAGCGGCTTCTGCGGCTTCGCCCACGCCTGTCGGCGGAGCAGGTGGAAGTACGACGCCGGGGTCGACGGCCGAGCCACCACCATGTTGTCCTGCGCGCAGAGCTGCAGGTACCGCTCGATGCGGCCGGAGGAGTGGTCCGGTCCCTGACCCTCGTAGCCGTGCGGGAGCAGCAGCACCAGGCCGGAGCGCTGGCCCCACTTCTGCTCGGCGGAGGAGATGAACTCGTCGATCACGGTCTGGGCGCCGTTGGCGAAGTCGCCGAACTGCGCCTCCCAGAGCACCAGGGCCTCGGGACGCTCGACCGAGTAGCCGTACTCGAACGCCATCGCCGCGTACTCGCTGAGGAGCGAGTCGTAGATGAAGAAGCGTGCCTGGTCCTCGGTCAGGTTGGCGAGCGGCAGCCACTCCTGGCCGTTCGTCCGGTCGTGGAAGACCGCCTGACGCTGCACGAACGTGCCGCGGCGGGCATCCTGTCCGGCGAACCGCACGGGCTTGCCCTCGACCAGGACCGAACCGATCGCCATGAGTTCGGCCATCGCCCAGTCGACACCGCCGGCACGCGTCATCTCGCGGCGCTTCGTGAGCAGCTGCTGCAGCTTCGGGTGGATCGAGAAGCCCGACGGCGGGTTGCCGTGCGCGTCGCCGATGAGTTCGACGAGCTCCTGCGAGATCGCGGTCTCGCGCACCTCGAGCTCGGAGTCGTCACGCTGCGAGGTCGGACGCTCGAGGCCGTTCACGGCACCGGAGTCGTCGACCGAGACGGTCGGCATGGTGCCGGTCTGTGCCTCGTGGGTCTCGGCGAACGCACGCTCCAGGCGGTCCTGGAAATCGCGGTGCGCGTCGTCGTACTCCTGCTGCGTGATGTCGCCGCGGCCGACGAGGGCCTCGGTGTACAGCGTGCGGACGGAGCGCTTCGCCTCGATGAGGTTGTACATCAGCGGCTGCGTCATCGAGGGGTCGTCGCCCTCGTTGTGACCGCGCCGGCGGTAGCAGACCAGGTCGATCACGACGTCGCGGTGGAACTCCTCGCGGTACGCGAACGCCAGGTCGGCGACGCGGGACACGGCCTCCGGGTCGTCGCCGTTCACGTGGAAGACCGGCGCCTGGATGGTCTTCGCCACGTCCGTCGAGTAGACGGATGTGCGCGCGGACTCCGGCGGGGTGGTGAAGCCGACCTGGTTGTTGATGACCAGGTGCACGGTGCCGCCGGTGCGGTAGCCGCGCAGCTGCGACATCTGCAGCGTCTCGACGACCACGCCCTGTCCCGCCATCGCCGCGTCGCCGTGCACGAGCACCGGCAGGGTGCCGAACGTCCCCGCCGGCTTCCGGTCCTGCTTCGCGCGGACGATGCCCTCGAGCACGCCGTCGACGGCCTCCAGGTGGGACGGGTTCGCCGCGATGGTCACCGGGATGGCCGTGCCGTCGGACGCGCGGAACACGCCCTCGGTGCCGACGTGGTACTTGACGTCGCCGGAGCCCTGTCCGGAGACGGTGCCGGGCAGCTGGGTGCCCTCGAACTCGCGGAAGATCTGACCGTACGTCTTGCCGGCGATGTTCGTCAGGACGTTGAGGCGACCTCGGTGCGCCATGCCGATGGCGACCTCGTCGAGGCCGGCACCGGCGGCGTTCTGGATCAGGGTGTCGAGGAAGGCGATGGTCGACTCGCCGCCCTCGAGCGAGAAGCGCTTCTGACCGACGTACTTGGTCTGCAGGAAGGTCTCGAACGCCTCGGCCTCGTTGAGCTTGCCGAGGACCCGCAGCTGCTCGTCCTTCGACGGCTTCGAGTAGGGCACCTCGATGCGCTCCTGGACCCAGCGGCGCTGCTCCGGGTCCTGGATGTGCATGTACTCGATGCCGACGGTCCGGCAGTAGGCGTCGCGCAGGATGCCAAGCACGTCGCGCAGGGGAGCGGTGGTCGTCCCGGCGAGCCCGCCGGTCACGAACTCGCGGTCGAGGTCCCAGAACGTCAGCCCGTGGCGCTCGATCTCGAGGTCCGGGTGCGTGCGCTGCCGGTACTCGAGCGGGTCGATGTCGGCCATCAGGTGCCCGCGGACACGGTAGCTGTTGATGAGCTCCTGCACGCGCGCGGTCTTGTTCACCCGGTGCGCCAGGTCGACGTTGATGTCGTTCGCCCACTGGATCGGCTTGTAGGGGATGCGGAGCGCGGCGAAGATGTCGTCGTAGAAGCCGTGCTGACCGATCAGCCGCTCGTGCACCTTCTTGAGGAACTCGCCGGAGCCGGCGCCCTGGATCACGCGGTGGTCGTAGGTGCTGGTCAGCGTGATGGTCTTGCCGACGCCGAGCTCGACCAGGGTCTTCGGTGCCGAGCCCTGGAACTGTGCCGGGTACTCGAGCGCCCCGGCACCGACGATGCAGCCCTGGCCCCTGGTGAGACGGGGGACGGAGTGTTCGGTGCCGATGCCGCCGGGGTTCGTCAGGGAGATCGTCGTGCCCTGGAAGTCCGACGGGGTCAGCTTGTTGTCCCGGGCGCGCTTGACGACGTCCTCGTAGACGGAGAGGAACTGCCCGAACGTCAGGGTCTCGGCCCGCTTGATGCTCGGGACGAGCAGGGAGCGCGTGCCGTCCTTCTTCGGGACGTCGATCGCGATGCCGAGGTTGACGTGCGCGGGGGTGACGAGGAACGGCTTGCCGTCGCGCTCCTCGTAGGAGACGTTCTGGCTCGGGAACTCCTTGAGCGTCTGGACCATGGCCCAGCCGATCAGGTGGGTGAAGGAGATCTTGCCGCCACGGGCCCGGCGCAGGTGGTTGTTGATGACGATCCGGTTGTCGATCATCAGCTTCGCCGGGATCGTCCGGACGCTGGTCGCGGTCGGGACGGTCAGCGAGGCATCCATGTTCGACGCCAGGGTCTTCGCCATGCCGCGCAGCGGGGTGGCGACGTCCTCGTGCGTCTCCTCGTGCTCGTCGGCGGAGTCGTTCGCCTCGGCCGGGATCGGCTGCGGCGACGGCTGGCGCGAGGTGGTCCGGGCCTGGAGCGGGGTCTTCGCCTCGCCGGTGGCGGGCTGCTGCGTGCTGGACGGCCCGGCGACGGCGGCGGGCTGATCGGCGGGTGCGTCCGCGGCGGCAGCGGCCTGCGCGGGGGCTTCGGTGGTCGAGTCGGTCGCGGCGGTCGAGGTCGTGGGGTCGGTGCTGCTGAGCTGGGTCCGGTGGTAGCTCTCGAGGACCGGCCACCAGGACTCGTCGACGCTGCTCTTGTCGGCGACGAACTGCTCGTAGAGCTCGTCCACCAGCCACTCGTTCGCGCCGAATTCGCCCGCGGTCTCGTCAGTTCCGGTCAGATGGCTCGACACAGCCGATCGCCCACTCTCCGTCGATTGATGCTCGTGTGTGTCGTGCAGGGCAACCCTGTCCCGCACGCCGTCAACCCTAGCCGCTCATCCGTGGCCGTGAGGTGGGAGACGGCGGGTGAGTCGAGCCTCCAGGCCGGTCCGCGTGGCGCTCCCCGGCGGCCCTCCGCAGGCCGCCGTACAGTGGCCGTCATGAGGTTCTACGAGACGCGGCCGACCCACGACCTGACCTACTCCGACGTCTTCCTCGTCCCCAGCCGGTCGAGCGTGACGAGCCGCTTCGACGTGGACCTGGCCACGAACGACGGCACCGGCGCGACGATCCCGATCGTCAGCGCGAACATGAACTCCGTCACCGGTCCGCGACTGGCCGTGACCCTCGCTCGGCGGGGCGGCCTCGGCGTGCTGCCGCAGGACATGCACCTGCAGGACCTCGACGCGGCGATCCGCTGGGTGAAGGCACAGCCGGTCGCGTTCGACTCCGCGCTCGACCTGGGCGCCGACACCACCGTCGCCGAGGCGCTCGAGCAGCTGCTGCCTGTCGCCGGCCGTGGTGTCGTGGTCCGCGACGAGGCGGGGGAGTACCTCGGCTGCGTGCCCGCGACCCGTCTCGCCACCGCCGGCGCGGACGCGGTCCTCGGCGACCTGCTGCACGGCGCGACGACCGCGATCGACGCCGAGGACGCCGGGTCCTCCCGCCATGTGTACGACGTGCTCACCGCGGCCGGCGTCGACTTCGCGCCGGTGATGCGGCACGGCAAGGTCGTCGGCACCGTCAGCCCGACGAGCGCCATCCGCTCCGACATCTACCGGCCCGCGGTCGACGCCTCCGGCCGACTGCGTGTCGCCGCGGCCGTCGGCATCAACGGCGACGTCGCCGCGAAGGCCGCAGCGCTGGCGGACGCCGGTGTCGACGTCCTGGTCCTGGACACCGCGCACGGTCACCAGGAGGGCATGATCCGCGCGCTGCGCGCGGTGTCGGCGCTCGACCTCGGCATCCCGCTCGTCGCCGGCAACGTCGTCACCGCCGACGCCGTGGCCCACCTCGTCGCCGCGGGTGCGTCCATCATCAAGGTCGGGGTCGGTCCCGGGGCGATGTGCACCACGCGCATGATGACGGCGGTCGGTCGTCCGCAGTTCTCCGCCGTCCTCGAGACCGCCGCCGCCGCGCGTTCGCTCGGCGCGCACGTCTGGGCTGACGGTGGCGTCCGCTACCCCCGCGACGTCGCGCTGGCCCTGGCCGCGGGCGCGTCGGCCGTGATGATCGGCTCGTGGTTCGCCGGCACACTCGAGGCACCGGGCGTGCTCCGCCGCGACGACGCCGGGCGCGCGTACAAGGAGAGCTGGGGGATGGCGTCCGCCAAGGCGGTGCGGGAGCGCTTCGAGCGCCTCGACCCCTACGAGCGGGCGCGCAAGGCGCTCTTCGCGGAGGGCATCTCGTCCTCGACCATCTACCTCGATCCCGAGCGGCCGAGCGTCGAGGACCTGTTGGACATGATCACGACGGGCCTCCGCAGCTCCGCCACCTACGCCGGCGCGACGAGCCTGCCCGAGTTCGCCGACCGTGCCCTGGTCGGCATCCAGTCCGCCGCCGGTTACGAGGAGGGCAAGCCCCTGCCGGTCAGCTGGTAGCGGAGCACGGACGGACGGGAGGCCCGGTACCAGCTGGTACCGGGCCTCCCGTCCGTCCGGGCGTCACCTCAGCGGCGGCCTCGGCCGTCCTCACCGCGGAAGCGACAGTCCTGCGCCGATGAGCGGGACACGACTGTCGCTTTCGCGAGGGGATTCAATGCGCTGGGTCAGCGACGCCGGGTGGCGTCCTCGACGGTGCCGATGAGTTCCTCGAGGATGTCCTCGAGGAACAGCACGCCCGTCGTCCGACCGTCCGCGTCGAATGCCCGCGCCACGTGGCGTCCGGCCCCGCGCATCGTCGCGAGCGCGTCCTCCAGGTCCATCTCCGTGTAGAGCGAGATGAGCTGGCGGATGCGCTTCGGCGGCACCGGGTCGTCGAACTCGTCCGGCCGCAGGTCGATGACGTCCTTGACGTGCACGTACCCGGTCGGGTCGCCCGCGTCGTCGACCAGGACGTACCGCGAGAAGCCCCGCTGGGCGACGGCCCGTTCGACCTCGGCGGGCGTCGCGTCCTCGTGGAGGGTGACGAGCCCGGACATCGGCACGGCGACGTCCTTGACCTTCTTCTCGGTGAACTCGAACGCCATCCGGAGCGTGCCCGAGTCGTCGGCGAGGGTGCCCTCGCGTCGGGACTGCTCGACGATCGTCTGGACCTCTTCCACCGTGTACGCGCTGACGGCCTCGTCCTTGGGCTCCACCTTGAACAGGCGCAGCACCGCGTTCGCGACCTCGTTGAGCCCGACGACGACCCAGTGCAGGCCGTGGCCGATGTACCAGAGCGTCGGGACGAGCAGCAGTGCCGCCCGGTCCGGCATCGAGAACGAGATGTTCTTCGGGACCATCTCGCCGAAGACCACGTGCAGGAACGACACGAGCAGCAGCGTGAAGACGAACGCGATCACGCCGATGACCTCGCCGCTCCACCCGGTCAGGTGCAGCGGGACCTCGAGCAGGTGGTGGATCGCCGGCTCGGAGACGTTGAGGATCAGCAGCGAACAGACCGTGATGCCGAGCTGTGTGGTCGCGAGCATCCGGGTGGCGTGCTCCATCGCCCACAGCGTCATCTGCGCGGCTCGCGACCCCTGCTCCGCGCGCGGCTCGATCTGCGAGCGACGGGCCGAGATGACGGCGAACTCGGCTGCGACGAAGAAGGCGTTGCCGCCGAGCAGCACGAACAGCCAGAAGATGCCCCACCAGTCGGAACTCATCGGGTGGCCTCCTGGTCCGTCGTGGTGGTGCGCTTGCCGTTGCCGGCGTTGCTGCCCAGGGTGTCCTCGCCGACCGGGTTCGGCGTGTACCGGATCCGGTCGATGCGCCGGCCGTCCAACCGCTCGATGCGGAAGACGCCGGAGTCGATGGCGACCTCGTCACCCACCACAGGCAGGCGTCCGAGCTCCTGCATGAGGAACCCGCCGACGGTCTCGTACGGGCCGTCCTCGGGGACGGTGACGCTCGCGCGGTCCTCCAGCTCGTCGGGGCGAAGCAGCCCCGGGAAGGTCAGCCAGCCGCGGCTCCGGACGACGTCGATGCGCGCCCGGTCGTGCTCGTCGGACACCTCGCCGACGATCTCCTCGACCAGGTCCTCGAGCGTGACGACGCCCGCGGTCCCGCCGTACTCGTCGACGACGATGACCATCTGGTAGCCGCGACCGCGGACCTCGGTGAGCAGGGTGTCGCCGGGCATGGTCTCCGGCACGCGCTCGGCGTCGGTCATCAGGGCACCGACCGGCACCTCGGCGCGCTTCTCACGCGGGACCGAGACGGCCTGCTTGACGTGCACGAGCCCGACGACGTCGTCCGCGTCCTCCTCGATGACGGGGAAGCGGCTGAAACCGGTCCTGCGGGCCAGGGCGATGACCGCCTCGGCGCTGTCGGACACGCGGATCGTCGACAGGCGCGGACGCGGCGTCATCACGTCGCTGGCGTTGAGCTCGGAGAAGGACAGCGTGCGCTCGAGCAGCGTCGCGGTGTCCTGTTCGAGCGAGCCCTCGGACGCGGACCGGCGGAGCAGTGACGTGAGCTCCTCGGCACTGCGGGCACCGGAGAGCTCCTCCTGCGGTTCGATGCCGATCGCGCGGAGGACGGCGTTCGCGGTGCCGTTGAGCAGGGCGACGGCGGGCTTGAACACCGTCGTGAAGCCGACCTGCAGCGGCACGACCAGGCGTGCGGTCTGCAGCGGCAGGGCGAGCGCGAAGTTCTTCGGCACGAGTTCGCCGAGGATCATCGACAGCAGGGTCGCGATGACGAGCGCCACAATCGAGCCCACGGTCTCGACGACGCCCTCGGCGAGGTTCATCGCGAGGAACGGCGCTTCGAGCAGCGTGGCGATCGACGGCTCGAGCAGGTAGCCGGTGAGCAGCGTCGTCAGCGTGATGCCGAGCTGCGCGCTGGACAGGTGGGTCGAGGTGACCTTCAGCGCACCGATGACGGTGCCGAGGCCGGTCTCACCGCGGTCTCGGCGGGCTTCGACGTCGGCGCGGTCGAGGTTCACGAGCGCGAACTCGGAGGCGACGAAGACGCCGGTGCCGAGCGTCAGCAGGATGCCGCCGATCAGCATGACGATGTCGACGGGGCTCACGAGGCACACCTCGGAGTCAGGCAGCTCACTGTGTGAGCGGCGGGCATGTGATGGTCAGAACTAGGAGGGTCGTCCACAATGCCTCGATGGTACCGGGCGCTTCCTCGGAGGAAGCGAGAAGGCGTCAGGAGGTGAGCCGTGCCTCCCGTCAGACGCCGGCCGCGAGCTCCTCGAGCGACCGGCGCAGCCCGGCGGCCGAGGTGAAGTGCACGCCCACCGCGCCGACGGCGTCCGCGCCGGCGGCGTTCTCCGCACGGTTGTCGACGAAGACCATGGCACTCGGCTCGATGCCCAGACGTGTGCAGGTCTCGCGGTAGATCGAGGCGTCGGGCTTCAGGACGTGTTCCTCCGCGCTCACCACGACCGTCTCGAACAGCGAGCCCATCGGGGAGCGGCGGTACGGGTCACCGAAGTCGAAGCCCGCGTTCGAGAGCAGCGCCAGCCGGGTGCCGCCGTCGTGGAGCTCCTCGACGAGGGCCAGGACCTCGGGGTCGACCTCGAACCAGCCGGTGAAGTCGAGCGCCCACAGCCGGTGCACCTCCGTCACCGACCAGGTCCGGCCGGTGCGCTCGGCGATCGCGCGCCAGTACTCCAGCACCGTCAGGTCGCCGCGGTCCAGGTCGTGCCGGAGCTCCTGGTAGACCGGGAACAGCGTGTCGGCGTCGAGCCCGGTCGCCTCGAGCAGTGCGGCACGAGCGGCGTGCGGGGTCCGGCTGATCACCTCGCCGTAGTCGAAGACGACGACACGACCAGGCAGGGACAGGCTCATGCCCGTCACCGTACCGTGGGCACGATGAACGACTTCGTCTCCGTCCGACCCGTCGACGCCGCCCGCTGGATCACCGTCCCCACCGGCGACACCTCGAAGTACCGACGCGGGGTCCTCGGCGTCGCCACCGGGTCCGCGCAGTACCCGGGTGCGGCCGTGATGGGGGTCGACGCCGCCGTGCACACCGGCCTCGGCATGGTCCGGTACGTCGGCCCGGACCGGGCCACCGACTTCGTGCTCGCCCGCCGGCCCGAGGTCGTCGCCGGCGTCGGTCGCGTCCAGGCGTGGCTCGTCGGGTCGGGGATCTCGGCGCCGTCGCTCGACGCACTGGACGAGACGACCCGCTCCGCGTTCGCGCACGCCTCGGACGACGGCGTCCCGGTCGTCGTCGACGCTGGGGCGATCCCGCTCGTCGACCTCGGGCCGCTCGCGGTGCTCACCCCGCACGCGGGCGAGCTCGCGGCCCTCCTCGGTATGTCGCGGGACGAGGTCGAGGGTGATCCGCGGTCCTCGGCCCTCCGTGCCGCGGAACGGACCGGGAGCGTCGTGCTCCTCAAGGGCGCCGACACGCACGTCGTCACGCCCGACGGCGGGGTCCGCCTGGTCGCGTCGTCGGCGACCCCCTGGCTCGCAGCGGCTGGTGCCGGGGACGTCCTCGGCGGGGTGCTCGGCGCGCTCGTCGCCGCCCGCGCCGGCACGTCCGAGGTCGGACCGGAGGACCTCGCGCACCTGGCAGCGGCGGCAGCGGTCGTGCACGGGGTCGCGGCACGTCGCGCCTCGCGGGGCGGGCCGTTCCCGATGACCTCGCTCATCGAGCAGCTGCCCGGGGTGGTGCGCGACCTCGCGGTCACGGGCGACGCGCAGGTCGACTGACGGGGTGGCGGGACGGGCCCGTCGGACGGGAGGCGCGCCGACGGGCCGGTGCCGAGCCTCCCGTCCGTCAGCCGGTCGCGCCGTGACCCGCCCGGTCGCCGGTCAGGACGACGGCGAGGCGTGCACGAGGAACTCGACCGCCCCCGCGTCGTCGACCTTCACGAAGCCCAGGTTCGGCGCCTGCACCGAGTAGTCGGAGAACGTGATCGGGACCGTGCCGGAGACGTCGACGCCGTCGCCGCTGAGTCCGACCTGCAGCGTCGCCGTCACCGGCTTCGTGACGCCGTGCAACTCGAGCGTGCCGGTCGCGCGGACCTCGGTCGTGCCGCTGCCGGTCGGGACGGCGTCGGACACCGGCTCGGTCAGGGTGAACGTCGCGGTCGGGAACGCCTGCGTGTCGAGGGCTGAGTCGCGGAAGTACGAGTCGCGCTGTGCCGAGTCGGTCGCGATGGTGCCGACCTGCACGGTGATCGTCGCCGCGCTGATCGTGGTGCCGTCGACGGTCGCCGTCCCCGTGACGTCGGACGTGCGGCCGGTGACGGTGACGTCCGAGCCGTTGAGGACCTCGTGGACGCGGTAGCCGGCCTCGGACCCGTCGCCGACCGTCCAGGTGCCGGACAGGTCCTGTGCGTCGAGCGTGGACGGAGCGCGGGTGGCGGCGACCGTCGGTGTCGCTGACGCCTTGGCGTTCTCACCGGAGGTGTACGCGCGGGTGCCGATCGCGACGGCGACCACCGCGACCACGGCGACGACGACGAGCACGACGAGCACGACCACGAGGCGGCGCCGGGGGCGGGGGGACGGGCGGTTCGGAGCGGAGGTCACCCGAGGACGGTGACACGTCACTCTCGGGATCGGCTGAGGATCTGTGCCCGGTCGGTACGCTCGTCCGGTGCGCAGGAACCCGTGGCCCGAGATCGTCGTCTTCGGGGTGGCGTTCGTCACGGTGCACCTGGTCCTCTGGTACCTGACGCTGGTCGTGCCGAACCAGCCGATCGGTGACGTCACCATCACCTACCGACGGTGGATCGAGTCGGGGCAGTCGTCGCACTTCTGGGTCGGCATCGACTCGGCGTGGGTGTACCCGATCCTGGCGATCGTGCCGATGGCGGCCGCGGCCCTCGGCGGCACCGCGTCGATCGGCACCGGATGGCTGCTGCTCATGGTGCTGTTGAACGCGGTCGCGGCCGCGGTGCTCTGGCGCTTCCGGGCGTTCGGCGTCCGGGTGGTCTGGTGGTGGCTGGTGTTCCTGCTGGCCCTCGGACCGATCGGCCTCGGACGGATCGACACCGTCGCCACCGCGGTCGCACTGGTCGGCGTGGCCTTCGTCGCCGCACGACCGGGGATCGCCTCCGCGGTGTTCACCGTCGCGGCCTGGATCAAGGTGTGGCCGGCGGCCCTGGTCGGGGTGCTGTTCGTCCTCCGCCGCGGGCGTCGTGTCGAGGTCGTCGCCGGTGCGTTCACCGTCACCGGGCTCGTCGTCCTGGTCGACGTGCTGTTCGGCGGCGCGGCACACCTGCTCTCGTTCATCGGCGAACAGACCGGTCGTGGGCTGCAGATCGAGTCACCGCTCGCCACCCCGTTCCTCTGGGCCGCCGCTGCCCACGTTCCGGAAGCGGCGGTCTTCTACGACCAGGAGATCCTGACCTTCGAGGTGTCCGGTGCCGGGACCGCCGTCGCCGCGGCGCTGTCCACCCCGCTCATGGCGGTCGTCGTCGTCGTCGGGGTCGTCCTCGCCCTGCTCGCTGTGCGCACCGGTGCTCGGCAGTCCCAGGTGGCACCGGTCCTGGCGCTCCTGTTCGTCGCCGCGCTCATCGCGACCAACAAGGTCGGATCGCCGCAGTACATCGGGTGGTTCGCCGTCCCCGTGGTGTGGGGGCTCGTCGCCGGACGGGGGAGCGCCTGGCGGTTCCTGCCCGTCGCCGCAGCGATGCTGCCGACGGCGTTCCTCACGCAGCTCGTCTACCCCGCCTACTACGACCAGGTGCTCATGGTGCAGCCCTGGATCCTCGTCGTGCTCTCGGTGCGGAACGCGCTCGAGGTCGCGGTTCTGGTCTGGGCCGTCGTGGTGCTCGTCCGGCTGTGGCGGCAGGGGATCGAGCCACGGGCCTCCCGTCCGGTCGGCGACCCGACGCACGCGGATCCGTCGCGCATCAACGTGCAGCGGGGCAGGATGGGGACATGATCGTCGCCTTCTCCATCGCTCCGTCCGGCGGACCCGCCGCAACCGAGGACGGCTCCGTCCACGACGCCGTCGCCGCAGCCGTGCGGGTCGTCCGCGAGTCCGGCCTGCCGAACCGCACCTCGTCGATGTTCACCGAGCTCGAGGGCGCGATAGCTCAGAAGAGTACATGGAAGGGTGGTCTGTGATGTTGGTCGCGTTCAGCGTTTCGCCGAGTGGCAACGGCCGAGAGGACGGCTCCGTGCACGACGCAGTCGCGGCGGCCGTCCGAGTGGTCCGCGAGAGCGGGCTCCCGAATCGCACGACGTCAATGTTCACAGAGGTTGAAGGGCCCGACTGGGACTCCGTGATGGACGTTGTCAAGCGTGCGACGGAGGCCGTCGCGCCGTTTGGAAGCCGGGTGTCGCTCGTCTTGAAGGCGGACATTCGACCCGGGTACTCTGGCGAGCTCGACGCAAAGGTTGAGCGCCTCGAAGCCGCGATCGAAGACTAGAGCAGCGGCCTACGTGAACAGGCCGAGGCAGCCGCTGACAAGGGCGACAGCCGCGCCCAGGAGGGCTATAAAGAGCCCCCTCGGTCCGCCGGAAGGCACGGAATATAGGCCGGAGCCCTTCGGATCCTCGCGCCTCCGTCCGCGGCATGCATCTATCGCCCCTGTTACGGCGAGGAGAGCGCCCGCGATTGTCAGAACGGCGAGAAGAACAGTCATGCGGAATCCGTAGCTAATGCGCGGTGCCTCACAGCGGCAGTGCGCCAGACCCACACCTCCAGCGGGAGGCCGTCGGCCCGGTCCCAGCGGACGAGCACGGCGGCGGGCGTCTGCGAGACGCGACCCCCCTCGACGCGGAAGAGCCCCTCCGGCGTCTGCACGTAGGCGTGCACCGGGAGGAGTCCCGCGCCGAAGACGGGGCCGCCGTACGCCTCGGGGGAGAGGCTGAAGGGCGTCGCGGTCACGGGCGGGACGAACCGGTCCGATCGTCGCTTTCCCACGGCGGGGAGTCTGCTGGGGACCGCCGACGCCGGAACGACGAAAGGCCCCCATGCGCAACGAGCGGATGAGGGTCTTCGGAGGTGTCGCGCTAACGGTGGTCGGCGTCAGTGCTCGCGAGGCTCGTGCGCAGCGATAGCGCGTCGCGCTGTCAGTCCGGTGCAGTCCGAGGCCAGGGGTTCAAATTTTGCCCAGGACTCGACGCCAGGGCGTGGCGGTCGCGAGAACGGGCCGTGGTCGCCGGCTGCCCCGGTTCAGGTCTTGGCCGCGACCACGGACCGGATCACCACCGCGCCGATGCGCGGCGTGGCCGCCGTCGATCGTCACTTCTGATGAAGATCGGCGGTCAGGTTCGCAGTCAAGTCGAAGACGTCCTGTGGAACACGTAATCGGGTCGTGGTGCCTCGACTGATCGCACGAAGAAGCCGAGGTCGTCGCCATCGCGGACCGCCCTGCGCACGAGGAAGTCGTTGTACTCCAGCCAGAGTTCGCGCGGGTTCCCGTCCGCCAGCCGCCATGAACCGGAGAAACTCACCGAGGGGCTGCCGTCTCGGCAGCCGGGAGGGCTTCCCGCGGCGATCTCAAGCCGACATGCGAGCGCTCGTGGCAGATCCTCCGCGGTGTACGTGTGGTCCGCTGCCAGAGTGAAGCGCGCTGGCGACGCCCCGTTCTCGGCTTGGAGCTGCCAAGAGCCCACATAGTCCTTTGGGGCGGGCTGCGACTGAATCGTGCACCCGGTCAGGGACACGATGAGTGATGGGAACAGCACCAGCCGCACCGCTCGACGCCAATCCACTATTGCACTTCCTCTTTCCAAGTGAACCGCTCGGTCACTCGCGACATCGGGCCGTGGTCTCCTGCCATTCGATTGAGATCTTCGTAGCTGAAACCGGGAAGCCCCCGGAGGAAGGAGCCCAAAGTTGTCTCATTGGTTGCGGTGTACTCGACAACGGCAGGTCCATCCGCATCGCGACTCACAACACGCGCCTCGACTTCGTACGAGCCGAGCGCGAGAAGCGTTCGATTCTCCTCCGGAGCGATGGGCCACGTGGCGACCGTCACGAGGTCTCGTACGAAGTTCGGATTGTCGAGTCCGGGGGACTCAGCGTTGTAGCCGTATCCGGATGCCACCGGCTCGCCAGCCTTCAAGTCACGGATGATGTTCTTACGTTGGTCTGCTGGCAACTGCTCTCGCACGGCCTGTGTCATCTTGCTGTCCGACCCGTACAACAGGGTCCTCGGCGACGTCCCCGTTGCCCATCCGAAGAGCATCTCACCCTGCCCGCTCGTCAGAACCGTCCCGGCGTAGAAGTCCGCCGCCATACCGATGGGGATCCCGATCAGGGGCATGGGGCTCAAGAGCCCGAGCAAGAACCCGGGACCTGGCGAGGGGTCGAGGAGGGACATCCCGAGCAGCCAAGACAGCGCGTGCGAAGCATGGACGTCCCCGTCCATCGCGAACGCGCCGTTGTTCGAGAACCGATGCGCGATGCCGAGGAGCCCTTGGCGCCCGGCACCGTAAGCGGCCAGCTCCGCGTCCGTGATCGGGCGGAGGCCAGAAGGGTCGATCTGGTTCACCGGGTCGTTGCCGGCGTACGAGTACGGGTTGTCAGACCACGCCGCACCCACCACCGCCGGCAGCGGGTCGGGCGAGAGGAACGAGCGCACCGATGGGTCGTACATGCGCGCGCCCGTGACTTCGAGCCCGCCGACCACGACCGTCCCGGTCGGGCTGACCCCGATGCCGTCCGGGAGGCCCGCAGTCGTGACTGCGTCCGTCGCCGTCCACGGGTCCGCGCGCTGTGTCGAGCGCGCACGACGCCACCCGGACGGCTTCCACGTCCCGTCGACACCCAGGAGGCCGGGTGCCGTGATGACTGGCACGTCGCCGACCGACAGAAGAGTCGCCACCGGTGTCGTCAGGTCCCAGCTGAGCGCGGTGCCGTTGACCTCGGCGAGTTCCCCGAGGGCGTTCACCCAGAGGTCGGTGCGGTCGCTGTCGGTGCCGTCCTCGCGCACGACGGTGCGGAGATGACCCAGCTCGTCCCAGGCGTACGACATCGTGAACTCGTCCGACTCGGCTCGGACTCGCCGTCCGAGGCCGTCGTACGCGAACTGGACGACTGAAGGAGCGTCGCCGTGGCGTTCGGCCTGCAGGAGCGCTCCGGCTCCGTCGTGCGAGTACGAGTACCGCTCAGCGGCCCGCTGCTCGTCGACGAGCCGACCGGATCCGTCGTAGCTCCAGGTCGACACCGAGGACCCTTCACGGGCGGCGAGGAGCTGCGAGGCCGTGTCGTACTCGTAACGCACGGCCTCGCCGTCCGGAGCACGGACGGCTGTCAGACGCCCGCGGTCGTCGCGCTCGAGGACGGTCTCGCTGCCGTCGGAGGAGTGGCTGACGAGGAACCCGTCCTCGTACTCCCACGCCTGGGCGAGCGCTCCGGCGAGAGCGCCGGTCAGGCGACCGTCTTCGTCATGCCGGAACGTCGCCTCCGGGAAGTCCGACCGACGGATGGCGGTCAGGACGCCACCGCGACCACGGTCGAACTCGGTCCGCACCCCGTCCGGGGAGATCACTGCGCGCTGGTTGCCCGCGGCGTCGTACTCCCACCGGGTCGTCGTGCTCCGACCGGCACGCGTCGTGGTGCGTCGGAGGAGCTCGCCCCGTGCTCCGTACTCCAGACGGTGGACGGTGGGCGTGCCGTCGGGATGCGTCAGGTCGTTGATCGTCACCGACCGTTCGTCGGCGTCCCGTGCGATGCTCGCGACGAGTCGGTCGTCGTGACGCACCTCCGACAGCCGACCGGCCGCATCGCGCACCCAGGTCGTCGTGCGTCCGTCGGGGTCCGTTCGGGTCGACAACCGTCCGGCCGGGTCCCGAGTGGAGACGACCGTCCGGTCCAACGGGTCGGTCGTGCTCGACACCTGACCGAGGGGCGTGTGGTCGGTGCGGGTGCGCTCGCCGGAAGGGGCCGTCGTCTGCGTCACCTGTCCGACGGCGTCGTGATCGAACGCGGTGGTCCGACCGAGTCCGTCGTCGACGGCGACCATCTGACCGGCGGCGTCGCGAGCGATCGTGCGCCGTCCGTTCCGGGGGTCGTCGATCCAGGTCAGTCGCCCGGCCAGGTCGTGGCCGTATCGGGTCGTACCCACACCGGGGACGTGCTCCCGGACGAGCCGACCACATGCGTCGTACTCGAACACGGTGACGGCACCGGACGGCTCCACGCGCTCGACGAGGCGTGAGTCGGCGTCGTACCGGAGCGTGGTCCGGCCGCCGTCCACATCGGTCCACGCGGCCAGCCGACCGCAGGCGTCGTACTCGATCGCTGTCCGGTCCCCGAGCGGAGACGTCCCAGCAACGACACGGTTCGCGAGGTCGAACTCGAAGGACGGAGCAGACGGTGACCCGTCGACCGACGGGCCACCGTCGACCAGCTCGACCACGGACCGGACGCCGCTGGGGTCGACCCGAGCAGTCGGCCGCCCGACGACGTCTTGTTCCCGGAGCCATCGGCCTCCTGCCGGGTCCGAGACCTCCTGCAGTCGCGAGAGTGCGTCGTGCAGCAGGTCCCAGCGCGCGCCGTCCGGCAGGACGACCGCGCTGAGGTTGCCGAGACGGTCGTAGCGTAGCTCGGTCGTCCGTCCGAGTGGATCGGTCGTGCTCGTCACGTCGCCGCTCGGACCGTGTTCGTGGGTCGTCCTGCCACCGAGCGGATCGACGACGGCACCGATGCGGCCACCGGCGTCCCGCTCGAACGTCCACACGGCGCCGGCGGGATCCTCGCGGGACGTCACTCGGCCGGCGTCGTCGTAGGTGAAGCGGGTGCGGTGCCCCAGCGGGGTGGTGGTCGCCGCGACCCGACCGGCCGGGTCACGGTCGATCTGGATCGTGCCGCCGAGTGCGTCACGAACGGCGACCAGGTCACCGGCGCGGTCGTACTCGTAGGCGACGACGACGCCCGCAGGGTCCTCCATCCGGACGAGCAGGTCGTCGTCCCACGTCAGGGCGAATGCGGCTCCGCGCTCGTCGGCGACGACCGAGGGGAACCGGGCGGACGGCCCGGCGTGCTCGAACGTGACGAGCCGGCCGTCGCGCTCGATCCGCCGCACGCGGTCCTGCTCGTCGTAGGACACCGTCGTGTCGGTGCCGTCCGCGGCCACGGTCTTGACGAGCCGACCCTGGTCGTCGTAGGCGTGGACGGTGACCGAACCGTCACGAGCGGTCGACGCTACGAGGTTCCCGTGTTCGTCGTGGCTCAGGGACTGCCGGTGACCGTCGGCGTCGACGATCCCGACCACCCGTCCGTGCCGGTCCGACATCCACGTGTTCGCGTTCGCGCCGTCCTCGTCGGAGACGGAGGTGACGCGTCCGGGCAGGTAGGCGAAGCGCAGTGTCCGGCCGTGCGGGGTTGCCTGGCGGAGCACCCGGCCGTGCTCGTCGTAGGTGTTGACGCACTCGACGACGCCGTCCGCTGCCGTGACCCGCTCGATCCGGCGGTCCTGGTCCCACGTGTACGACCGGGTGCCACTCGGACTCGTCGCCGTGGCGAGCATCCCGTCGGCGTCGTACTCGTACGTCACCGTGCGGCCGTCCGACGACCGGGCCGAGCGGACCAGACCGTCGGCGTGGGCGAAGGCGACGGCTCGTCCGCGGCGGTGCTCGAGCCGGACCAGTCTGCCGTCCCGGTCGCGACCGGCGGTGACCGCAGCTCGGTCCCCCGTCCCGGAGGCGAGCCATGCGCCGGTCATCGCGAACGACCACCAGGCTCCGGCGTTGTCACGGACGACGAGCACCGTCCCGTCCGGGGGCGTACTCGACGCAGCCCCGGACACGGCTGCGGGTTCGGTGGCCAACCACAGGTTCTCACCGACGGCCCGGACACCCGAGGAGCCCCGGGTCGGGAACGTGATCCGCCGACCGTCGTCGGTCACCATCGCGATGTGGTCGTCGAGGAGTTCGAGGCGCATGTCGAGCACGGATGACCACCCGGGGCCGAACGCCCCGCCGACGGTGTCGAAGGAGTTGTAGGTCCGGCTCAGGTCGAGCGCCGTCGCGCCCCCGGCGAACGCGAGGTCGTGCTCCACCTCGATGAAGTTGCCCGTCGCGGTGTTCACCGGATCGGCCGCGAAGCCGCTGGTGGGCACGGCGCCGAACAGCGTGGGCTCACCGAAGTCGAGGTCCGTCCTCGTCCGGTTCACCCCCGCCGCCTGCAGTGCTGCCGCCAGCGAACTGTCGGCGACGCTGACGACCGCGCCGCCCGCACCGGCGGACTCGAAGGCAGCAGCGACCGTGTTCGCCCAGCGCACGTCGCCGCCGTTCGCGTCCAACCAGGCGCGGAAGCCCCGTACCACCGGTGCTACGTCGACCGTCCCGAAGTCGCAGGTCCGCGCGAAGGAGGCCATCGCGCTCTCGATGCGCCCGGGCAGGGCGCTGAGGTCACCGTCGAGCGATGCGGACCCCGACGCGAACGACCGGAGGCTCTCCGGTCGTGCGGACGAGACTCCGCCCCCGCTCCCCGGACCGGCTCCGGGGGACGGCGTGCTCCTGGCCCGCGGGGCGTAGCTGGTGTCCGGGAAGGTCGGAGCGTCGAGCTTCCCGCTGCTCGGTGGTGGTTCTTCGCCGAAGACGTGGTCCCACATGCTGTCGACGGCGTCCGCTCTCCGGGCGACCACGCGGTCGCGCCAGGCTCGGGCTGCGCGCCGACGCATGTTCTCCTCGCGCGCGGCGTCGCTCAACCGGCGGATGCCCTGCGCGATCTCGCCGAGCTTGGTGCTCAGTTCGCGCGAGTCCTCGACGGCGATCGCGGCGTTCGCGCGGAAGGTCTCGGCGAATCTCCCCGCGAAGTCCGTGCTGCCCAGCAGCACCAGCGCACCTCGGGAGGGCGTCTGGAGGCTGATGGACGTCTTCGCGGCGTCGCAGGCCCGTGCGACCGCGTCGGCTGCTGGGAAGTCGTACGTGAGGTCGGGCAATGCGAATGCCGACAGGTCTGTTGGTGCTGTCACCGTTGTTTTCCCCCCATGGAAAGCGGCGTGTCCACCCAGAACCTAACGCAGCCGTGTCGGCGCCGCTCGGACGGACGGAACCCCACAGGTGATCGCCAGCGCCGTGTACCGCCCGGTGTGGGTCGGCAGACACGCCGCCGACGTTCCGGCGATGTCGGCGGTCGGGTGTGTGCTGGGTCCATCAGCCGGCGCACGAGCACCGGCACCCGCGACGGAAGGAGCCCGCTCATGATGCACGACGGTTGGTGCCCGGATTGCGACCTCCCCTCGGTCGTGATCGACGTCTCCGATGACGAGCAGCACGCCTGGGCGAGCTGCGCCGAGTGCGGGACCGGGTGGGTGCACCGCGACGAACTGCCCGAGGCGCGGGTCGCCGCCCACGCTTCGGAGCGGCGCGCGGCCTGAGTCATGAGCGGTCTCGTCACCTGACACAGGAACGCAGTACGCCTCGACCCCGACGTTGATCCACCGTCGGGGTTTCTGCATGTCCTCGACGCGAGCGCGGATGCTGGAGCGGCACTCCGACGAGGGAGCGTTCAGTGTGCCCCGGCGGAGTCGTGCCTCCCACGCAGATCATTGACTTCGGTCAACCATGTGCAATGATTGACGCTGGTCAAGTAACGGGTGCAGCGTGGCATGCCGGAGAGTTCTGAGGAGTCCAGATGTCACAAGCCGAACCCGAGGCTGCCCACCGGTCCTCGTCCGACGCACCCGCGATGACGCAGCGGCAGGTGCTCGAAGCGCTGTCCGGTCTGCTGCTCGGCATGTTCGTCGCGATCCTCGCCTCGACCGTCGTCAGCACGTCGCTGCCGCGGATCATCGGCGACCTCGGCGGCGGTGAGAGTGCCTACACGTGGGTCGTCACCTCGACCCTCCTGGCGACGACCGTGTCGACCCCGGTGTGGGGCAAGCTCGCCGACCTCTTCAACCGGAAGCTGCTCATCCAGCTGTCGCTGGTGGTCTTCGTCCTCGGGTCGGCCCTGGCTGGCTTCTCACAGAACCCCGGGACGCTCATCACGTTCCGCGTCCTGCAGGGTCTCGGCGCCGGTGGCCTGACCGCGCTGAGCCAGATCATCCTGGCCGACATCATCAGTCCCCGCGAGCGCGGCCGCTACGGCGGGTACTTCGGTGCGGTCATGGCCGTCGGCACCGTCGGCGGACCGCTCTTCGGCGGCTTGCTGACCGACAGCCTCGGGTGGCGGTGGAACTTCTTCGTCGGAGTCCCGTTCGCGGTCGCGGCGATCATCCTGCTGCAGCTCACCCTGAAGCTCCGCGCGATGCCGAAGCGGAAGGTGTCGATCGACTACCTGGGCATCGCGACGATCGCCGGTGGTGTCTCGCTCCTGCTGATCTGGATCACCCTGGCGGGGAAGAACTTCGACTGGGTGTCGCCGACGTCGGCCGTCATGGTGATCGGCGCAGTCGTCCTGCTCGTCGCGACGGTGTTCATCGAGCTCCGTGCGACGGAGCCGATCCTCCCGATGACGCTCTTCCGGAGCCGGACCTTCTCGATGTCCGTGATCGGATCGATCGCCGTGGGCATCGCGATGTTCGGCGCCACGGTCTACCTGGCGCAGTACATGCAGCTGGCTCGCGGGGCCACTCCGACGCAGTCCGGCCTGCTGACGATCCCGATGATCGGCGGACTGCTCATCGCCTCCACCGTCGGCGGCAGCCTCGTGACGAAGACCGGCAAGTGGAAGCCGATCATGCTGATCGGGTCGATCGCGCTCGTGGTCGGTCTCGCCCTCATGGGGACGATCGAGTACGACACTCCCTACCTCGTCGTGGCCGTGTACATGTTCGTGATGGGTTCCGGCGTCGGTCTCGTGATGCAGAACCTCGTCCTGGTGGTGCAGAACACGACGGAGCCGCGGAACATCGGTGCGGCCTCCGCCGGCGTCGCGTTCTTCCGCTCGCTCGGCGGTGCGCTCGGGGTGTCGGTGCTCGGGACCGTTCTCGGCAACCGCGTCACCGACCTGCTCGGTGACAAGCAGGCCGAACTCGGCAAGGCGATCGCGGCGCTCGGCGCCAAGGGCGCGGCCGTGGCGAAGGAGCTGTCCTCTGGCAGCATCCCGGCCGTGAGCAAGCTGCCGTCGGGCGTCCGCCAGATCATCGAGTCGGCGTACGGGCAGGGCGTCGCCGACGTGTTCCTCATCGCGGCGCCGATCGCGGTCCTGCTCGTCCTGGCGATCGTCTTCATGCCGAACGTGCCGCTGACCACGAAGACCGTCGCCGAGCGATCCACGGACCAGGGGCCGCTGGCCGGGTCCGCGGAGGACTTCGCCGGCATCGGTACGGTCACCGGATCGAACCCGGTCATCGAGGCCGGTGGTTCCCAGGGTTCCGCCGGGACACGTGCTCGAAACTCGTGAGATGACGTCGTCCGGGACTCCGCCCACCGCAGGTGACGACGGGTTCCCGGACGGCCTGGAAGCCCGCGTCGGAGTGCTGGAGCGCCAGTTCGCGGCGCTGTTCAGCGCGTACCGCACGCGCCTCCGGCAGCAGGCGACGGACGTCGACCCGGCACTGCAACCGTCCGGCTTCCGGACGCTGCAGGAGCTCGTCGACCGCGGGCCGGTCGGCGCGGGGGAGCTGGCGGAGTCGCTGGGCTTCGACAAGAGCGTGCTCAGCAGGCAGCTCCGGCAACTCGAGTCGCTCGGTCTGGTGTCGAGGGGTCAGGACCCGGCGGACCGCCGCGCGGTCGTGATCAGCCCCACCGATGACGCCGTCGCCCGGATGGAACGGATCCGCACCGGAGCGCGAGACGAGTTCCGCACCAACCTGGCGGAGTGGCCAACCCGCGACCTGGACGAACTCGCCCGACTGCTCGCCAATCTCTGGCCGCGGTGACGCTCGGTACCAGTACCAGCACCAGCACCAGCACCAGCACCAGCACGGACAGCTCGTCGTGACGGGACCGTCGCGCCGATCGGGAATCCCGGTCGGCGCGAATGCGTTGGATCGTCCAGTCAGCGACACTGTCGACATGTCGGTCGAATCGATTCGGCCACTCGTCTTCCGCCGCCGTGTTGGAGCGGTCTACACTGATCCGGCACCCGATCCCACGTGCTCGTACCCACCGTGCTCGCGCACGAGAACAGGTCCCATGTCCCAGCTCACGCCGGCACGTCGCACGCTCGCCATCCTCGCTCTCGCGCTGGGTGGCTTTGCCATCGGGACCACCGAGTTCGTCGCGATGGGCCTGCTGCCGAACATCGCCGAGGCGCTGCTGCCCGGTCAGTACTCCGCCGACCCCGAGGGCGGGGTCGCCCACGCCGGTTGGATCGTCAGCGCGTACGCCCTGGGGGTCGTGGTCGGTGCACCGACGATCGCGGCGATGTCCGCCAGGTTCCCGCGCAAGGGTCTGCTCATGGCGCTGCTGGTCGGCTTCGTCGTCGCGACGGTCGCGAGCGCGGTGCTGCCCTCGTTCGGCCTGGTCCTCGTGGCCCGGTTCGTCGCCGGACTCCCGCACGGTGCGTACTTCGGCATCGCCTCGATCGTCGCCGGCGACATCATGGGACCGGGCAAGCGCGGCAAGGGCATCGCCCTCGTGCTCCTCGGCCTGTCGGTCGCCAACGTCGTCGGTGTCCCCGCGGTCACCTGGATCGGTCAGGTCGCCAGCTGGCGGACCGCGTACGGGGTCGTGGCCGCGCTGTTCGCGCTGACGTTCCTCGCCGTGTCGGTGTTCGTGCCGCGCAGCGGTCGGGACGTGCACGCGACCATCGGGCGGGAGCTCCGCGCCTTCCGGGTGCCGCAGGTCTGGATCGTGATGAGCCTGGGGGCGGTCGGCTTCGGCGGTTTCTTCGCCGTCTACTCGTACATCTCGCCGCTGGTGCAGAACGTGACCGGGTTGTCGGAGTCCTCGGTGCCGCTCGTGCTGGTCGTCGTCGGGCTCGGCATGGTCGTCGGCGGCCTGCTCGGAGGATTCCTGGCCGACCGCAGCGTCAAGGCCACCATCTTCGTCGGGCTGTTCGCCCTGATCGGCGCGCTGCTCGTGACGGTCCTCACCGCACAGTGGGTCGTCGGCCTGTTCATCGGGGCGTTCCTGCTCGGTGCGACCTCGTCCGCGATCCCGCCGGCGGTGCAGTCCCGACTGATGGACGTCGCCGGCGATGCCCGCACCATCGCGGCAGCACTCAACCACTCCGCCTTCAACCTGGGCAACTCGCTCGGCGCTGCGCTCGGCGGCGCGGTCATCGCGGCCGGCTTCGGCTTCGTCGCCCCGGGCTGGCTCGGCATCGGTCTGGCGCTGCTCGGCGTCCTCGTCGCGGTGATCAGCTACGCGGTCGAGAACCGCACGAACCGACGCGCAGCGGCGGTCCGGACGGCGGGGGCCAGCACCGGCTCGATCCGCGAGTCCGTGTCCTCACACTGAGGCCCGCCTTCGGGACGCAGCCCGAGCCTCCCGGCCAGCCGGCAGATGACCCAGACCCCCGGCCCCGACCGTGGTCGTGTCGCCAGACGCCCTGACTCGCCGCGCGCACTCCGCCGAGATGCGAAGATCGCGGCATCCCGGCCCCCGAGATGCCACGATCGCGGCACCTCGCGGTGGAGCCCGCCCGCTCGCCCGGCAGGCCGCCCCTACAGCCCGTGTGGGGAACCGTCCTGGACGATGATCCCGTCGGTGATCGCACGCTTCCGCAGCGCCACCTTCGTGCCGACGTCGAACCCGGCGACGCGGTACTTCTCGCGGATGCGCTTGAGGTAGCTCTTCGCGGTCTCCTCGGAGATGCCGAGCTGGTAGGCGACGCTCTTCACGGGCTCACCACCGCCGTAGAGCGCCATCACACGACGCTCCTGGGCGCTGAGCTTCGGCACGCCGCCGACGTCGCCGCTGTTGATCGCCAGGTCGAGTTCGGCGGAGACGTACTGCTCGCCGCGCTGCGCTGCGCGGATCGCCTCGACGATCATCGCCGCGTCCTCGCTCTTGACGAGGTAGCCGAGGGCCCCGGCACCGAGGGCCTCACGGACCACGTTCGGCTCGGAGTAGGTGCTCATCACGACCGTCTTCACGCCAGCGGTCTTCAGCGTCGAGATCTTCAGGGACACCGGGATGGAGTCCTTGAGGTCCAGGTCGAGCAGCACGACGTCGACCGGGAAGGCCGGACTGGTGAGCAGCTCCGGCCACGTGGTGACCGCGGTGACCATCGCGATGTCGTCGGCTGCGTTCCGGATCCACTCGGTCAGGGCGCTGAGCAGCATCCGGTGGTCGTCGACGAGAGCGAGTCTGATCGGTTCTGCTGGAGTCGCCATGCGCGATGGTCCTTTCTGGTGGGTCCGTCCCGGGCCTGCTGATCCTAGGAGGATCGGCGGCCCGGTTCGGGGAGGCTGGCCATGTTTTCCGGTAGCGGCACTCGCTGCGTGCCGGCATCGCTGCCGGGAGGCTCGTGGTGCGTCACATCTGCGGGTGCCGGTTGACGACGCAGTGCGCCGTGACGTGCAGCACGCCGTCGCGGACGCTGTCGGTGTAGGGCCCGATGCGCTGCAGGGCGGTCCACGCGGCCGGGCCGAGGCGGCGGCGGGGGACCCCGCGCGACTCGATGACGACCGGGACGTCCATGGTGTCGTCGGTGACCGGGTGGCCGTCGCTGCCGACGGGACCGAGGGTGACCGAGACGACGGGCACACCGGGCTGCTGGGCGCGGCCGTCGCCGACCATCTGCCACAGCGCCTGGAGCAGGCCGTCGCGCTGGGCGGGGGTGAGGTGGCCCGCGAGGGCGCTCGGGTCGGTGACGGCGACGGAACGGCCGAGGTTGTCGGACTCCGTGATCGCGTGGTAGAGCCAGGTCTCGCGGCGGCCCTCGATCAGGTGCAGGCGGAGCTCGGTGGCGAGGGACGCGGCGTCCGAGGCCGACGCGTCGGAGAGCGGCAACGGGTCGGAGCCGTTCGCGACGGCGTCGAGCAGCTTCTCGGCGGCGAGGTCCAGGCGCGCGAGTTCGTCCGAGGCGAGCATCCCGACGGCGAACTGCGGGGCGCCGACGTTGCTCTGCACGAGCACCCGGTCGAGTTCGCGCTGCACGAGCTGCCGGAACCGGTGCACGACGAACAGCGCCACGGACGGCGGGACGACGGTGACCGCGAGCATGGTGACGATGCCGGGCAGGGTCTCGGTCGTCAGCGGGGTGGACACCACGGCGTAGACGGCGAACGCCAGGCCGAGGCCGACGATCGCGGCGATGACCTCACGGGCGGGCCGGAGGGTCGTGATCGGCAGCAGCGCGAACCCGGCCGCCATCGACGCGGTGGCGGTGTGGCCGACGTCGTGCTGGTCCCACATGCCGATGAAGTCGAGCGTGACGATGCAGGCGAGCACGACGCAGATCAGCCCGAAGGCGACACCGGTCAGTCGTTCTCCGTACGTGAGGACCGTGGCGAGCACGCAGCTCGCGGCGACGACGAACAGCGCCCAGGCGGTCGCGGTCATCCACGGGTTGGTGTAGTCGTCCCAGTGCACGAGGAAGAAGACGATCCCACCGAGCGCCTCGAGTCCGGTGAGCACGGCGGCACCGAGCCCGAGGTGGCCGGCACCGAGCGAGGCACCGGGCTGGGCTGCCTGTCGGAGCGAGCGGGCGCCGGTCGAGGTGGAGGGCAGGCCGCGCGCCTGTCGTCGTTCTGTGCCCCGGTAGCGTTCGCGGGCCTCCCGGCGGGTGCGGGGGGCGGTCTGCTCACCGGGCAGGCCGTGGCTGATGGTGTCCTCCGGGACGCCGCTCATCGGGGTGCCTCCAGGACGACGGTGGTGCCGGCACCGGGTGCCGAGAACAGGCGGGCGTCGCCGCCGACCTCGCGGAGGCGGTTCACGACGCTCTCCTTGAAGCCGAGCCGTTCGGCGCTGATGGTGTCGAGTTCGAAGCCGACGCCGGAGTCGGTGACCATCGCGCGCACCATCGCCTCGTCGTGCACGATCGTGACGTGCGCCTCGGGGACGCCGGCGTGGCGTCGGACGTTCTCCAGGCACTCGCCGAGCGCGAGCAGGAACGCGTCGAGCACGTGCTTCGGCAGCAGGACCTGCCCGGTGCCGTGCCAGGCGACCTCGAGACCCATGCGGCCGAAGCGCTGCTTGACGGACTCCAGGGTCTGGCCGAGCGGGGACTCCTCGGTCCGGGTGAGGGAGTAGTCACCGGACTGCTGTGGCTGCGGGGTCGCGCCGAGGCGGAGGTGGCGGAGGAGTCGTGCGTCCTCCGCGGCCTGCTCCCGCATCGCGTGCTCGGAGACGCCGACGCCGGAGTGCGCCAGCAGGGTCAGGGTGGCGAGCACGGTGTCGTGCAGCAGTCGGGCGCCCTGTCGTCGCTGCGCCTCGGTCTCGCTGGCCTGGCGTTCGGCGCGGTGAGCGGTGCCGATGCTGTAGATGCGACGAGCCACGCGCGGGATGCTGCGGCTGATCCAGACGGCGACGACGGCGACGAGGACCCAACCGAGGAGCACGCCGCTGACCGGGGCGCTGAGGACGGCGCCGCTGGCCCAGCTCATCAGCCCGACGGAGACGACTCCGGCACCGGCGGCGAGGCCGAGTCCGACCCGGTGTCCGCGCTGCGCCATGAGCAGGGAGGCGAGTCCACCGCCGGCGAGCGGGACGAGTGCGCTGGCGATCACGCCGCGGTCGTCCGCCGCGACGGCCGTGGTGAGGATCGTCACGGCGCCGAGACCGGCGACGACGGTGGTGGCCGTCCACCAGGTCGAACCGTTGGCCCCGAACGCGAGGAGCGCCCCGACCATCACGGCGATGCAGCCGAGTCCGAGGACGAGCTGTGCCACGGGGACGGCGAGGGACGTGGCCACGCCCACGACGCTGACGAGCGCGCAGACGACGCCCACGACACGGGTCGTCGACCGGAGGAGGCGGTCGCGTTCCTGCGCGAGGAGTTCCATCGTTGGTCCTGGCTGTTCCTGGTTCGGGAAGCTGGTTGGTCTTGGGAAACCGAGCACTGGTCGAGACCGTGCACTCTGCATCATTCCACGGGCGACACCCGTAGTGGGGTCTTCGGCGCGCGGGGGTCGACGGATCGGTCTGCGGGTGTCCCGTCTTCCGGGGACACCGATGCACCCCGATCAGTCGAGCAGTCGCCGCAGGTGCGCCCCGACGGCCTCGTGTTCGATGAGGAAACCGTCGTGACCGAACTCGCTCGTGATCACCGCGGCGCGGTCGCCGTCCAGCGTGTCGGGCACCCCGGCGGCGATCCGGTGCTGGTCCTCGACGGGGAAGAGCCGGTCGCTGGAGATGCCGACGACGAGCGTCTGAGCGCGCACCCGGGCGAGCGCCGCAGCCACTCCGCCGCGGCCGGCACCGACGTCGTGCGAGTCCATCGCGTGCGTGAGGGCGACGTAGGACGCCGCGTCGAACCGTCGGGTGAACTTGTTGCCGTGGAAGTCGAGGTAGCTCTCCACCGAGAACCGTCCGTCGTCGCCGAGCGGGGAGACGTCGCTCTGCCACGAGCGGGCGAACCGGCCGTTGAGCTCGTCCGAGGCCCGGTAGGTCATCATCGCCATCCGCCGCGCCAGCGCCAGTCCCCGGTGCGGGCCCTCGCCGGGTTCGGCGTCGTGGTGGTCGCCGCCGGCGAACCCCGGGTCCATCTGGATCGCGGCACGCTGCAGGGAGTTCGCGGCGATCTGGTCCGCGGTGGTCTGCGCGGTGCTCGCCAGGACCGCGAGCCGGGCGACGCGTTCCGGGGCGGTGACGGCGGCCTCCAGGGCGTGCATGCCGCCCATCGAGCCACCGACGACGGCGGCGAAGCGCTCGATGCCGAGCCGGTCGGCCAACCGGAGCTGCGTGGCGACCTGGTCGCGGATCGTGACGAACGGGAACCGGGAGCCCCACTCGACGCCGTCGGGTGCGACCGAGGACGGCCCGGTGGTGCCCTGGCAACCGCCGAGCATGTTCGGCGCGACGACGAACCAGCGGTCGGTGTCGATGGCGCGTCCGGGTCCGACGACGTCACCCCACCAGCCCGCCGTGCGGTGCCCCGGTCCGGGCGGGCCCGCGACGTGCGAGTCGCCGGTCAGGGCGTGGAACACCAGGACGACGTTGTCCTTCGCGGGGGAGAGCGTCCCCCAGGTCTCGTACGCGACGCGGACCGACGGGATCCGGCCGCCGCGGACGAACTGCTCGCCGAGCGCCTCGAAGCGCCGTGCGCCGGGCGGGTCGCCCGGCCGCCACGCACCGGTGACCGGCGGCTTGCCGAGGGTGCCGAGCTCGGCGCCGGGCACCAGGGTGGACGGCACGGAGTCCTCGGGAGTCGTCTGCCAGTCCATGGTGCGTCCATCCTCCCTGGAGGCGCGGCTCGCCGCCGCCGTGTTACGTCGCGCCCGGCGTGGCAGCCCCGCGGGACGCAACGTGGGCGGGTTCCCGCGACGGAGTACCGCTGCGAGGAGCCGCCCACGTTGCGTCCCGCGGGTGCCTCAGTCGGGAGGCGCGGCACGGGTCAGGCGCGCAGGCCCGCCTGGGCGACGGCGCGGGCCGCGGCGAGCCCGGCCTCGAGATCGGCCTTGAGGTCCTCGACGTTCTCGATCCCGACCGACAGGCGCACCAGGCCCGGCGTGACCCCGGTGGTGAGCTGCTGCTCGGGGGTCAGCTGCGAGTGGGTGGTGGACGCCGGGTGGATCACGAGCGAGCGGACGTCACCGATGTTCGCCAGGTGCGAGAACAGCTGCAGCTCGTCGACCAGTGCTCGCCCTGCGTCGACGCCGCCCTTCAGTTCGAAGGACAGCACGGCGCCGACACCACGGGGCGCGTACTTCGTCGCCGCCGGGTACCACGGGCTCGTCGGCAGCCCCGCGTAGGCGACCGTGGCGACGTCCGGGTGCCGGTCCAGCCACTCTGCGATCTCCTGCGCGTTGGAGACGTGCCGTTCGATCCGCAGGCTCAGCGTCTCGATGCCCTGCAGGAGCGCGAACGCCGTGTCCGCCGAGTTCGACGCACCGAGGTCGCGGAGCAACTGCACGCGGGCCTTGACGATGTACGCCAGCGCGTCACCGACGGCCTGCGAGAACACCGCCCCGTGGTACGAAGGGTCCGGGGTGCTGAACTCCGGGAACCGCTCGGCGTGCTCGGACCACGCGAACGTGCCACCGTCGACGATGATGCCGCCGATGACGGTGCCGTGTCCGCCGAGGAACTTCGTCGCCGAGTGCACCACGATGTCCGCGCCGTGCTCGAACGGACGGATCAGGTACGGCGTCGCGATCGTGTTGTCGACGATCAGGGGCACACCGGACTCGTGTGCGACGCCCGCGACGGTCTCGATGTCGAGCACGTTGATGCGCGGGTTGCCGATGGTCTCGGCGAAGAACAGCTTCGTGTTCGGACGGACCGCGCGACGCCACTCCTCCGGGTCGTCCTGGTCCTCGACGAACGTCGTCTCGATGCCGAGCTTCGCCAGCGTGTACTTGAACAGGTTGTAGGTGCCGCCGTAGATCGACGACGACGACACGATGTGGTCACCGGCACCCGCGATGTTGAGCACCGCGTAGGTCTCCGCCGCCTGGCCGCTCGACACGAGCAACGCCCCGGTCCCGCCCTCGAGCGCGGCGATGCGCTGCTCCACGACGTCGTTCGTCGGGTTCATGATCCGCGAGTAGATGTTCCCCGGCTGCGCCAGCGCGAACAGGTCGCGGGCGTGGTCCGAGTTCTCGAACACGTACGAGGTCGTCTTGTAGATCGGCGTCGCCCGGGCACCCGTGGTCGGGTCCGGTGCGGCACCCGCGTGCACCTGCGTGGTCTCGAACCGCCAGGCGGCTCCGTCGTTCGTGGTCATCGGGGCTCCTCTTCCGTCGCGCGTCACGCTACGCAGCTGACCGGGCGGGCACCAGCGGGGGAGTCGTCGGACGTAACGCGCGGTGCCGAGGCGGACGGGCCTCCCGGGATGACGGGAAGTGGACGACGGGTCCGCTCGTGTCGCGACGGGGAACGCGCGTGACCTACAGTGTCGCCGTCATGCCCTCTCCGAACCCGCCCGAGCAGCCCGGACGCTCGCACGTCAGACGGCACGACGTGGCCGGCCGGGACATCGACGAGGCCACCCACTTCTACGAGCGTGTGCACGACGCGCACGCCGTGCGGCTCACGCAGGACGAGGACCGGCCGTTCGGGTACCGGCTGCGTGCCGTGGGTGACGAGCGGTTGCGACTGCGGAGTTCAGCGCTCAGCGCTCGCCGCTGGGGCCGGATCGAGCCCCAGGGCCGCTACCTCGTCACCTGGGCGCACGACGGTGAACTGGCCATCGACGGCGGCGCCGACACCGAACTCGTCGTCAGCGCCGGCACCCCCGCCGTCTACCCGACCGGCCGCCCCTTCACCATCGAGGCCCCGCCGAGCATCACGCTGCACACGATCGACATCGACGGCCCGGCCCTCGAAGCGCTCCACCTGGCGCGGAGCGGCGAGCACGCGGAACCGCTCCGGTTCGCCCAGACGCCGGACCCCGAGGGACTCGCCGCACTGCAGCGCACGCTCGCCGCGTCGACCCCGGTCCTCCTCGACCCGGCCGCTGACCGCCTCACCCGGGCACGCATGGTGGACGCGGTGAGCCGCCGGGTCCTCGACGCCTTCGCGCCCGCCCCGGCCTTCCCACGCTTCCCCGGCCACCCGGCGAACGTCATCCGCGCGCTCGACTACATCGAAGCCCACCTGACCGAGCCGATCACGACGGCCGACCTCGCCGCAGCCGCCGGCCTCAGCCAACGCGGACTCCAGCAGGCCTTCGGGCGGAACGACCTGCCCACGCCGCTCGAGGCCCTGCGCGAGGCACGACTCCGTCGAGCCCGCACCCTGCTGGCCGACGCTCGACCGGGCGAGGTCAGCGTCGCGGCCATCGCCCGTCAGCTCGGGTTCGTGCACCTCGGACGCTTCGCCGGGTACTACGCCGAACGGTTCGGGGAACGCCCGAGCGACACGCTCCGCGCCTGACGACGGCGGTCACGCGTCGGCGCCGCTCAGGCCGGGTCCCGGCGGAACAGCCAGTCGACCTTCGGCTCGAGCAACCACCGCATCCCGCGCCGCACGAACGGCTGTGCCAGGAACAGGCTCACCGCACACGCCACCAGCACCATCAGCAGCACGAACGGCCACGCCGAGTGCTCACCCGCCAGCACCCCCGACTCGCGGATCGGGTAGAGCAGGAACGTGTGCAGCAGGTACACGTACATCGTCGCCGCACCGAACCGCGTCAACCAGACCGTCCGGCGCGGCACGAGGACCAGGAACGACGCCGTCAACAGCGTCGCCAACAGCATCAGCCCGAAGCGGACCCCGCCGGCCCACCACGCGTCCTCGCCGAGTCCTGAGTACGAGTCGTCGTAGAAGAACCAGTGGTGCAGGTCGAACTCCTTGAACTGCGGGATCCACAGCGCGCACGACACCGCCCACGCCAGGAACACCACACCCGCGAGGACCCGCACCCGGACCACCGTCCGCCGGGACGCCTCGTACCAGCGGTCGAACAGCCCCCACTGCTTCACCTGCCACCCGAGCAGGAAGAACGGCAGCAGGCTGATCGCCCGGCCGAGGGACAGCGTCGAGTCCACGTTGTCGAAGTACCCGACACCGATGCTCAGCACCACCGCCCACACCAGCGGTGCCCGCAGCTGCGCCAGGTACGGCAGGATCAGCCGGAAGATCCCCAACGCCAACAGGAACCAGAGCGTCCACGTCGGCTTCGTCGGGTTGAACTCCTTGCCACCCTCCACCACCGCCTGCACCACGGTCCAGATCGTCTGCATGATGATGTACGGCACCACGATGTCCGTGAACGTCCGCCGCATCCGCTTCGCCGTCGGGGTGTCCGCCGACGAGAAGTACCCGCTGATCACCCCGAACGCCGGCATGTGGAACGCGTAGATGAACGTGTACAGCGCCAACGCGTGCTCACTGCCCGTCGTCTGCCGCTGGATCGCGTGCCCGATCACCACGAGCGTCACCGCCAGGAAGCGTGCCGTGTCCCACATCGGGATCCGCCGCCGGATCCGACCCGGGTCGAGCGCGCCCGCCGGGGCAGAGGGCGCGGGAGGGGCGGCGTCCGTCGTCATCCTCCGCACGTTACCGTCCGGCGGCTGCCCCGGTGTCGGTAGCGTTGCCCCGGGCCGCCCACCGTCCCCGACCCGCGAGGAGCATCATGACCACACGTCGAGCCGTCGTCACCGGAGCCAGCTCGGGCATCGGCGCCGCCACCGTCCGCCTGTTCCGCCGACACGGGTGGGACGTCCTCGCCGTCGCCCGCCGAGCCGACCGGCTCGAGGCGCTCGCCACGGAGACCGGTGCGGACACCCTGGTGGTCGACGTCACGGACTCCGCCGACGTGGCGGCGCTCGCCGCACGGGTGGACGAGCTCGGCGGCGCGGACGTGCTCGTCAACAACGCCGGGGGAGCGTTCGGGTCGGCCTCGGTCGAGCACAGCGACGTCGACGACTGGCGGGCGATGTTCGAGGTGAACGTCCTCGGCACGAAGCGCGTCACCGCTGCCCTCCTGCCGGCACTCCGTCGTCGTGCCGGCGAGACCGGCGGCGCGGACGTCGTGACCGTGACGAGCACGGCGGGCTTCGTCGCCTACGAGAACGGCGGCGGGTACGTCGCCGCGAAGCACGCCGAGCACGCCCTGGTCGGCGTGCTCCGACTCGAGTTGAACGGCGAACCGATCCGGGTCGTCGAGATCGCGCCGGGCATGGTGAAGACCGACGAGTTCGCACTGGTGCGGTTCGGTGGCGACAGCGACGCGGCCGCGGCGGTCTACGACGGGGTGGAGGCACCACTTGTCGCCGACGACGTGGCCGAGGCGATCGTGCACGCCGTCGAACTGCCGGCCCACGTCAACCTGGACCTGGTGACCGTCCGGCCGGTGGCCCAGTCGGCGCAGCACAAGCTCGCCCGCGGGCCGCTGACCCCGAAGGCGTAGCGGCCGGGGTGCCGCCGGCGGCCCGCAGCGCCCGGGCGGCGATCACGGGTCGCGGGCGGAGCATCCCTGCCGGTACCGTGGGCGGATGCCGATCAGCAGCGAACCCGCGGAGTCTCCCGCCTCGTCGACCGTGACCGTGACGAGCGGACCGGAGGTGCTCGGCTGGCTCGAGTTCGGCGACGCAGCCCGGCTGCTGGCGAAGGACGTCCTGTCCGCCGGCTTCGAGCCCGAGGTCGTCGTGGCCGTCGCCCGTGGTGGGCTCATCATCGCCGGTGCCGTCGCCTACGCCCTCGGCACCAAGGAGTGCGGCTCCATCAACGTCGAGTTCTACACCGACGTCGAGCAGCGCCTGGAGGAGCCGGTCGTGCTCGCTCCGGCCCTCGACGCGCCGAGCCTCGCCGGCAAGCGGGTCCTGGTCGTGGACGACGTGTCCGACTCCGGTCGCACCCTTGCGCTCGTGGTCGACATCATCCGCACCGCCGGTGCCGACGTCCGGAGCGCCTGCCTGTACTCGAAGCCCGGCACCGTCCTCGAGCCGGACCACGTGTGGCGTCGTGTCGACGGCTGGATCACGTTCCCGTGGAGCGCCCTCGCACCGGTGACGGCCGAGTCGTGAGCATCCATCTCGTCGGCGGCGGCCCCTTCGTCGCCGCGGACGCCGCCGCGGCCTTCACCGCCGAGGCCACCGCCCGTTCGGCCGCCGTGGGACGGACCGTCCCGCGCATCGCACTGCTCTCCGTCGCCTCCGCGGACGGGGCCTCGCCGTCGTCGACCGCGGACATCGCCGAGGTCCTCGGAGGGTCCCGCGCCGCCGAGGTGCTGGTGACCGAGATCTCGGCGGGCGCGGTCTTCGAGACCACCGTCCTCAGCGACGTCGACGCCCTCGTCGTGGGCGGCGGTCGTACCCCCGACTACCTGGACGCCGTCGCTCCGCTCGTCGACCAGATCCGCCTGCTCGTCTCCGACGGGCTGCCCTACCTCGGCTACTCCGCCGGCGCGATGATCGCCGCGGACCGCGCCCTGGTCGGCGGTTTCCGCATCGGCGGCGTCGAGGTGTGTCCCGAGGCCGCGTCCGAGGGGCTCGACGAGGTCGAGCTCCGCGAAGGGCTCGGGCTCGTCGACCTGACCATCGACGTCCACGCGGTCCAGGCCGGCACCCTCGCCCGCCTGGTCGCCGCCGCCGAAGCCGAGTTCGTCACCGCGGGCCTGGCCGTCGACGAGGACACCACGCTGGTCGTCGGCGAAGGCGCCCTCGAGGTCCGGGGCACGGGGAGCGTCTGGCGGGTGGTGGCGGGCGACGAGTCCGTCTCGGTCGCCACCATGGGCGCCTGAGCGTGCAGCCGAAGCCCCTCGCCGACCTGGTCGACCCGGGCTGGGCGGCAGCGCTCGCGCCCGTCGAGGACGACGTCCACCGCATCGGCGCCTGGCTCCGTGCCGAGACCGAGGCCGGTCGTCCGTACCTGCCCGCCGGTCCCGCCGTGCTCCGCGCCTTCGAGGAGCCGTTCGACCGGGTGAAGGTGCTCGTCGTCGGCCAGGACCCGTACCCGACGCCCGGACACCCGATCGGGCTGTCCTTCGCCGTCGACCCGCACGTGCGGCCGGTCCCGCGCAGCCTGCAGAACGTCTACCGCGAACTCCACGACGACCTCGGCGTCACGCCGCCGCCGCACGGTGACCTCCGCGCCTGGTCGGACCAGGGCGTGCTGCTGCTCAACCGCGTGCTGACGGTGGGCGTCGGCGAACCCGCCAGCCACCGCGGCAAGGGCTGGGAACGGGTCACCGAGCGGGCGGTCGAGGCGCTCGTCGCCCGCGACCGTCCGCTCGTCGCCGTGCTCTGGGGTGCGCAGGCCGCGTCGGTCCGACCGCTGCTCGGTGACACCCCGGTCGTGGCGTCGGCCCACCCCAGCCCGCTCAGCGCCGCCCGCGGGTTCTTCGGCAGCCGTCCGTTCTCGGCTGTGAACGACCTGCTCGTCGCCCAGGGGGCCGACCCCGTCGAGTGGACACTGCCGGCGGAGGCGTGACGGGCCTCCCGTAGGCTCGTGTCGTGCTCGAGGAGGAATACCAGCAGCGGCGCGTCCTGCCGCGCCACCTGCGTACCCCGGCGCCGGTCGAGCCGGCGTTCGCGTACGCGATCCGTCCCGCCACGGCTGCGGACCTGCCCGAGGTCCGCGAGATCCACACGCACTACGTGCGCAACTCGTCCGTGACCTTCGACGCGGCCGCGTTCACCTTCGCGGCCTGGAAGAAGCGGTTCGACGAGGTCCAGCGTCGCAAGCTGCCGTTCCTGGTCGCGGAGAACCCGTCCGGACAGGTGCTCGGGTACGCGCTCGTCGAGCCGTGGAACATCCGCGACCGGTCGAACCGGGTGGTCGAGGACTCGATCTACCTCGGCGCCGCGGCGGGCGGCAAGGGCCTCGGCCGGGCGCTGATGGAGGCGCTCCTCGACGCCTGTCGGACCGTCGGCGTCCGGGAGGTGATCGCCGTGATCGCCGACCGGTCCGCGGACGCGTCGATCCGGCTGCACGAGCGGCTCGGCTTCGAGGAGGTCGGGCGGATGGGCCGCGTCGGCTACAAGTACGACCGGTGGCTCGGCACGGTCACGATGCGGTTGCGCCTGCGGAGCACCCGCAAGCCGCTGTTCGGTCCGCGCGACTGACGTCGACCGCCGAACGGGACTCCGTCCCGATCCGTCCTCAACCCGCTTCGGCGACGAACTCGTCCCGCGTGGTGCGCACCAGGTCGGCGGCCGCTGCGGAGGCGACCCGGGCCTCCCGTCCGACGACCGCCCGACCGACGGCTTCGTGCCGGGCCGCCGCCCCCGCCGTCCACCCGGTGATCGTGTCCCGTGACTCGCTCGTCCGGGTGCGCAGCAGCGCCTCGACGGTGCCCGCGAAGTGGGCGAAGACCGCGTTGCCGGAGCCGGTGAGCAGCGCGCGGTGGAAGCGGACGTCGGCGTCGAGGTAGGCGCGCCCGTCACCCGCGGACGCTGCGGCGACCATCTCCTGCGCGGCGGAGAGCACGGCGTCGGCCGCCGCTCCGCCGTGTTCCGCGGTGAGGCCCGCGGCGACCGGCTCGATGCCCAGCCGGAGGTCCAGGAGCTCGCGCTGCTGGGTGAAGTACGCCCCGGAGGTGCCCCGCCAGCGGATCACCGACGGGGCCAGGAGTTCCCAGCGGGTCGACGGCTGCACCTGCGTGCCGACGCGCTGCCGTGGTTCCACCAGTCCGAGGGACTGCAGGACACGTAGTGCCTCGCGGACGACGGACCGCGAGACGCCGAACTCGGCGACGACGTCGTCCGGGCGGAGCACGGTGCCGGGGGCGAGGGTGCCGTCGACGATGCGCTGCCCGAGCGTGTCGAGCACGTGGGCGTGCAGGCCGCCGGGTGTCGGCATCGTTCCTCCTCGAAGGACCTGGTCACGCGGATGCGTGACGCGGTGACCATTGCAGCGGCAGACTGCGCCTGAGCCCGGGTGGCGCGCGGACGACGACGATGTAGTCTGATTAATCAGATTATTGCATCGGCGACCGCAGCCGGGATCAGCACCCCGGTCGGCCCGGCACCAGCAGCAGGACGGCAGCAGCGCAGGAGCTGCTCCAGGAAGGGGCGCAGATGCCTCACCTCCAGACCACCCCGGCGATCCCGGACCACGTGCTCGCCGCCGGGACCGAGACGGTCGACCCGTCCGGTCCGATCCCGCAACTCGTCATCGCCGCCCTCGTCGGCATCGTGGTGATCATCGCGCTCATCACCTGGCTCAAGGTGCACCCCTTCGTCGCCCTGACGATCGGTGCGCTCGGCGTCGGCCTCGGTGCCGGACTCGCACCGGAGAAGGCGGTCACGAGCTTCGGGGACGGCTTCGGCGCGACCATGACGAGCGTCGGCATCCTCGTCGGCCTCGGCTCGATGTTCGGCAAGCTCCTCGTCGACTCCGGCGCCGCCGACCGGGTCGTCGACACCCTGGTCCGCCGCTCGTCCGCCGCCGCGCTGCCCTGGACGATGGCACTGATCGGTGCGCTGATCGGCCTGCCGATGTTCTTCGAGGTCGGCCTGGTCCTGCTCATCCCGATCATCGTCCTGGTCGCCAAGCGCAGCTCCGTCCCGATCATGAAGATCGCGATCCCGGCCCTCGCCGGGCTCTCCACGATGCACGCGTTCGTCCCGCCGCACCCCGGTCCGCTGGTCGCCGTCTCGACGGTGGGTGCGGACCTCGGCACGACGCTGGCGTTCGGCATCGTGCTCGCGATCCCCGTCATCGTCCTGGCCGGCCCGGTCTTCGCCCGCTTCGCAGCGCGCTGGGTCGACGTCCCGGTGCCGGACATCTTCGGCGCGCGGGGCGAGGACCCAGCGCACCCCGGCCGGGAGGCCCGCCGCACCCCCGCCACGGAGGACACCGCGTCCCTGCCCCACGGCAAGAGCGACTTCACGCGGGTGATCAGCGAGCCGCGCAGCCCGTCGTTCGCCGTCGCGCTGGTCGGCATCCTGCTGCCCGTCGTGCTCATGCTCGCGCAGGCGATCCGCGAGGCCACCGCCCCGGACGCGGATGGTGCCTGGGTGGGCGTGCTCGACTTCCTCGGGACGCCGATGATCGCGATCGGCATCGCGACCGTCTACGCGATGGTCTTCTTCGCGATCGGCGGCGGCATGGACCGGTCCGCGGTCGCGAAGTCGCTCGAGAGCGCGCTGCCGCCGGTCGCCGGGGTGCTCCTCATCGTCGGTGCCGGCGGTGGCTTCAAGCAGGTGCTCATCGACACGGGCATCGGCGGCGTGATCGCCGACGCGGTCAAGGACTCCGGCATCTCGGTACTCCTCGTCGCCTGGGTGGTCGCCGCGCTCGTCCGCGTCGCCACCGGGTCCGCCACCGTCGCGACCGTCACGGCCGCGGGCATCATGGCCCCGATCGCCCACGACCTGTCGTCCCCGATGACGTCACTGCTCGTGCTCGCGATCGGCGCCGGGTCGGTGTTCCTGTCGCACGTCAACGACGCCGGGTTCTGGTTGGTGAAGGGGTACCTCAACACCTCGGTGGGACAGACCTTCAAGTCGTGGTCGGTGCTCGAGTGCCTGATCTCGGTCATCGGTCTGGTCGGCGTGCTCGTCGCCGGGATCTTCATCCGATGAGCGGACAGTCGGACGGACGGCAGCCCCGCTCGGAGTCCCGGACGCTGGACCCCCAGGTGCTCGTGGTGATGGGCGTCTCCGGTTCCGGCAAGTCCACCGTCGCGGCGATGGTCGCCGACGAGCTCGGGTGGGAGTTCGCGGAGGGGGACAGCATGCACCCCGAGGCGAACGTCGCGAAGATGCACGCCGGCACAGCCTTGACGGACGAGGACCGCTGGCCGTGGCTCGACGTCGTCGCCGGCTGGATCCGCGGCCACCTCGACGCCGGGACGAACGGGGTGGTGACCTGCTCGGCACTGAAGCGGTCGTACCGGGACGTGCTGCGGGCCTCCGGGGTGGTCTTCGTGCACGTCGCCGCGGACCGGGCCCTGCTCGAGGAGCGGATGTCCTCGCGGTCCGGGCACTTCATGCCGGCGTCCCTGCTCGCATCGCAGCTGGCGACCCTCGAGCCGCCGCAGCCGGACGAGGCGCATCTCACTGTCACCGCCGACCGCTCACCGGAGGAGGAGTCCGCCGAGGTGCTCGAGCTGCTGGGGTTCCGGACGGCCTGACGGGACCGCCCCGCTTGAGAGGGCGGACGGGCGGACGTCGGCAGCATGGGGGCATGCCTGTCGACGACTCCCCGTCCCTGCTCACCCGCGGCTACGGCTTCGGCGCCCACGTCTGGCGCCGGGCGGCCGACGGTGCCAGGGCGGTGCCGATGCGCTTCCTGCTCCGTGACGCGCTGCTGGTCCGCGGTGCCGAGGGTGTCGAGTTGTTCTACAGCGACCGGATCGCCCGACACGGTGCGATGCCGGCGATCGTGCAGCAGACGCTGTTCGGCGACGGGTCCGTGCACAGCCTCGACGGCGCCGAGCACCGGCACCGCAAGGCGACCTTCGTCGACGTCGCGTACGAGGACGAGCAGGTCGCCCGCCTCACCCCGCTCATCGCCGAGGAGTGGCACCGGGAACTCGACGAGTGGCTCGGCGGCGGGCAGCGGTCTGCCTACGACGCCGCCGTCGGTGTGTTCGGCCGTGCCGGCATGCGGTGGGCGGGTCTGCCCGGCACGCCGGCCGCGAAGACCCGGTGGGCAGCACGCCTCGCGCAGATCGTCGACGGGTTCGGTGTGCCGTACTCGCCGGAGTACCTGCTCGCCATCCGGAACCGGTGGTGGTCGAACCGACACGCGGAACGGCTGGTCCGGGCGGTCCGGGACGGCGATCTCGACCCGGCCGAGGGCACGGCGCTGTACGAGTGGGCGTGGCACCGTGACCGCTCCGGCGTGCTGCTGCCCGCGGTGACCGCCGGCGTCGAGCTCCAGAACAGCATCCGTCCGCTCATCGCGGTCGCCCGGTTCGTCGCGTTCGCCGCGAAGGAGCTGCACGACCGGCCGGAGTGGCGTGCCCGGATCGCCGAGGAGTCCGTCACCGGACGCTCGCTCGCCGGCGGGCCCCTCGCGACCGCCTTCGCGCAGGAGATCCGCCGGACGGCGCCGTTCGTGCCGATGCTGCCCGGGTGGGCGACCGAGGACCTCGAACTCGACGGACAGCGGCTCGCGAGTGGCGGCCGGGTCCTGCTCGACCTGCTCGGCACCGACATCGACGACCGTTCGTGGCCCGCGGCCGACCGGTTCGACCCGGAGCGGTTCCTCGGCGTCGACGACTACGAGGCGATCGAGACGTTCGTGCCGCACGGTGGCGGCGACGTCGCGAGCGGCCATCGGTGCCCGGGGGAGAAGCTCGCGATCGTCGCACTCGCTTCGGCGATCGCGACCCTCAGTGACCCGCGGGTCAGCGTCCTCGACGAGGGGCTCGACGTCGACCGTCGACGTCTGCCGACGAAGCCGGCTTCGGGCGGCCGTGTCCGGGCGCGGTCCCGGGTCGGGTCCGGCCGCTCCGGTGGCTGCCCGTTCCACCGTGGCGGGCGCTGACGGCCGGTCGCTGTCGGGCGAACGCTGACCCGCGCGCGCTGGCACGCGGTCGCCCGGGCGGTCAGCGGCCGCGGTGCTCGAGCGTCGCCGGTGCGTCCGGACCCGTCGGCATGGAGGCCCGGGCCTGCTCCCACGCGTCGTCACCGGCATCGAGTGCAGGGCGCAGGTACGCCGTGGTCAGACGCTGCACCAGAGCGACGCGCTCCGGGTCCTCGTCGGTGGTCTCGGCGGCCTCGTAGCCGGAGATCCCGCCGAGGGAGTGCTCGCCGCCGCGGAGGACGAGCAGGTCCGTTGCACCGGGGCTCTGTGTGTAGGCATCGGTGAACCAGTCCGGGCCGCGGGTCGACATCCGTGACTGGTCGTGGTCACCGGCCACGACGAGCGTGGGGGTCGTCAGTTCGGCGAAGGACGGTCGCATGAACGGGAAGTGCTCGGCCGCGAACGGGACGAGGTCGTCGCCGGCCACCCCGGTGGCGGCGAGGAGGACGCCGGCGGTGATCCGGGCCTCCCGTCGGTCCTCGCCGGGCTGGCCGGCGTCGTCGAGGATGCGCGCGCCGAGCAGGCTCTGCACGCTCTGGCCGCCCCACGAGTGTCCGGCGGCGGCGACGCGGCTGTGGTCGACGCGGCCGGACAGACCGGGCAGTGCGGCCTCGACGGTGTCGAGCTGGTCGAGCACCCGGACCAGGTCGGTGGTGCGTTCGGACCAGATCGTCGGGAAGATCGGGTGGTCGAACCCGATGCCGTTGCGGCGGGAGTCGAGGTGCGTCGGCTGCACCACGACGAACCCGTGCGCCGCCCAGAACGAGACGAGGGGTGCGTAGGCGTCGAGGTGCATGCCGTTGCCGTGCGAGAAGAGCACGACGGGCAGGTCGGTGCCGGTCGCCGGTGCGGACACGCGGACCTGCAGGGGGAGCGGGCGGCCCGGTGCGTCGAGGGTGACGGGCGCGATGGAGACGACGGGGGCGCCGTCACCGAGCAGGTGGTCCAGGGCGGGGGTGGTCGAGGTGGGCACGGGGTTCCTTCCGCGGGGGTGTCCGCTGCCGTACGATGAAGCGGAGCAGTGTTCCGGACAGTACCGGAACCTAGTTCCGTTTGCAACGACCGTCGAGGAGCCCCCATGCCTGAGCCCGGCCCAGCCGCGTCCGACCGCGTGCAACGCAGCGACGCGCGCCGGAACCAGGAGACCCTGCTCGACGCCGCCGCCCGGGTCTTCGTCCGGTCCGGCGTCGACGCCCCCGTGCGTGCGGTCGCGACGGAGGCCGGGGTCGGCGTGGGGACCGTCTACCGGCACTTCCCGACCCGGGCCGACCTGGTGCTCGCCGTCTACCGGCACCAGGTGGAGGCGTGCGCGGAGGCCGGCCCGCGCCTCCTGTCCGAGGCGTCCGACCCGGATGCGGCACTGCGGCAATGGATCGGACTCTTCGTCGACTTCCTGGTCACCAAGCACGGACTGCCCGTCGCCATGCACGGCGACGGCGCCGCGACCGACGCCCTGCACCGGTACTTCGTCGACCGACTCGTGCCGGTGTGCGGCGATCTGCTGACCGCCGCGCGCGCTGCCGTTCCGGGGCGGGCGACGAGCGCGGGGGTCACCGGCTACGAACTGCTCCGCGGTGTCGGGAACCTGTGCATCGGGACGGCGGACGACCCGGACTTCGACGTCGAGCGGGCGGTCCAGGTGTACGTGTCCGGGGCGCTCGTCGGCGTCCCGGGCGGGTGAGCACCGGGCTCCCGACGCTCAGACCTCGGTGACCCGGCCGGCCTCGACCCGCCACTGCCGGTCGAGCTGCACGGTGTCGAGCATCCGCCGGTCGTGGGTGACCAGCAGCAGCGTCCCCTCGTAGGACTCGAGTGCCTGCTCGAGCTGCTCGATGGCGACGAGGTCCAGGTGGTTCGTCGGCTCGTCGAGCACGAGCACGTTCACCCCGCGGGCCTGGAGGAGCGCCAACCCGGCACGGGTCCGTTCGCCCGGCGAGAGCTCACCGGCGGCCCGTCCGACGTGGTCGGCCTTCAGCCCGAACTTCGCGAGCAGGGTGCGGACGTCCGGGGTGTTCATCTCGGGGACCAGGTCCTCGAACACGGCGGCCAGGGGCTCGGACCCGGTGAACAGCGACCGGGCCTGGTCGACCTCGCCGACCGCCACGCTCGACCCGATCGACGCCGTGCCGGTCGTCGGTTCCTGCCGCCCGAGCAGCGCCCGCAGCAGCGTCGACTTGCCGGCGCCGTTCGGGCCCGTGATGCCGATCCGGTCGCCGCCGTTCACCTGCAGCGACACCGGCCCGAGGGTGAAGTCGCCCTGCTCGTAGCTGGCGTTCGACAGGGTCGCGACGACGGCCGAGGACCGGGGCGCCTGCCCGATCGTGAACTCGAGTTGCCACTCCTTGCGCGGCTCCTCGACCTCGTCCAGCCGGGCGATGCGCGACTCCATCTGCCGGACCTTCTGCGCCTGCTTCTCGCTCGACTCACTGGCGGCCTTGCGACGGATCTTGTCGTTGTCGGGGGCCTTCTTCATCGCGTTCCGCACGCCCTGGCTCGACCACTCGCGCTGCGTCCGGGCACGCGAGACCAGGTCGGCCTTGGTGGACGCGAACTCGTCGTACGCGTCGCGCTTGTGCTGGCGGGCGATCTCGCGTTCCTCGAGGTAGGCGTCGTAGCCACCGCCGAACAGCCGGTTCGACGACTGCGCCAGGTCGAGTTCCAGGACCGCCGTCACCGAGCGGGCGAGGAACTCGCGGTCGTGGCTGACGAGGACGACGCCGCCGCGCAGGCCGCGCACGAACTCCTCGAGCCGGTCCAGCCCGTCGAGGTCCAGGTCGTTCGTCGGCTCGTCGAGCAGCACGATGTCGAACCGGGAGAGCAGCAGCGCCGCCAACCCCACCCGGGCCGCCTGTCCGCCGGACAGCGAGGTCATCAGCGAGTCCGCCGTGACCGAGCCGTCGGGTGCGTCGAGGGTCAGGCCGAGGTCGGCGAGCACCACCGGCATCCGCTCGTCCAGGTCCGCGGCACCCGAGGCCAGCCAGCGCTCGAGGGCGACCGAGTACCGGTCGGCGGCGGCATCCCCGGCGTCGGGCTCGCCGAGGGCCAGCGCCGTCGTGTCCATCTCCGCCGCCGCGTCGGCGCACCCGGTCCGGCGGGCGACGTACCCGGCGACGGTCTCCCCGGGCACCCGCTCGTGCTCCTGTGGCAGCCAGCCGACGAACGCGTCCGTCGGCGACAGTGACACGGCCCCGGCGAGCGGCTCGTCGACCCCGGCCAGCAGGCGGAGCAGCGTGGACTTGCCCGCGCCGTTGACGCCGACGACGCCGATCACGTCACCGGGTGCGACCGTGAGGTCGAGGGAGTCGAACAGCGTGCGGGCGGCGTAGCCGCCGGCGAGCCCCTTGGCGACGAGCGTGGCGGTCATCCCTCCATCGTCCCACCTCGCCGGGGCGGCCACGGACCGGGGCGGGAGGCGCGGTGCCGGGCCGCCCCGGGCCTCTCGTCCGGTGCGCTGCCAGACTGGCCGCATGCGACACGTTCTGGTGCTGGGTGGGACCGGGTGGTTGGGGTGGGCGGTCGCCGAGGCGGCAATACGGGACGGTGCCGAGGTGACATGTCTCGCCCGCGGGGAGTCGGGGGAGCCGCCGGCCGGCGCACGGTTCGTCCGCGCCGACCGCTCGGCTGCCGACGCGTACGCGCACCTCGGCGACGATTGGGATGAGGTCGTCGAGCTCGCGACCGATCCGGCGCACGTCGCGAGTGCGCTCGAGGCGCTCGCGACGCGTGCCCGGCACTGGACCTCCGTCTCGACGATCTCCGTGTACGCGCGGACCGACCGGGCCGGCGACGACGAGGACGCGCCGGTCGTCGAGCCCGTGGACCTGACGCAGTACGCCGACGTGAAGGCCGCCGGGGAGCGTGCAACCCGGCGGGTGCGCGGGACAGACGCGCTCGTGGTCCGGCCCGGCCTCATCGTCGGACCCGGCGACCCGAGTGACCGGTTCGGCTACTGGGCTGCTCGGCTCGACCGCGGCGGCGACGTGCTCACTCCGGTCCTTGACGACCGTGCGGTGCAGGTGGTCGATGTCACAGACCTGGCGGAGTGGATCGTCCGGGCCGGGCGGGTGGGCACGGTCGGGACCGTCGACGCCGTCGGGCCGAGTACGTCGATGCGGGCCTTCCTGGACACCGTGGCGACCGCCACCGGGTTCGACGGGAGGCTCGTGGCGGCCGACGACGAGACCCTCCTTGCGCAGGGGGTCACGTACTGGGCGGGGCCGGCGTCGCTGCCGCTGTGGATCCCGGTGAGTGAGGTCGGGTTCGCGCGGCGGGCCGGTCGGGCGTTCCTCGCGGCCGGCGGGACGGTTCGGCCGCTCGCCGAGACCGTGCGGCGCGTCGTCGAGGACGAGCGTGCTCGCGGGGTTGCGCGCGGTCGGCGGTCGGGTCTGACGGCAGCGGACGAGCGGCGGGTCCTCAGCGTGGTCCAGGCGGACTAGCCCAGCGGGGTCGCGGAGTCGAAGGCGACGGTGAGCAGGGGCAGCTCGTCGCGGGGGAGCACCGCCGTCAGGAGTCGCCCGTCGTCGAGCTCGGTGGCCAGGCCGAGCACGAAGGGGTCCGTGTCGAGGAGCAGCCCGGGGCGCTCGACGCCGTCGACCAAGACGGGGTGTCCGGACTGGACGCTGCGTTCGTCGACCAGCGTCGGCCAGGGGTCCTCGGTGGACTCCGGGAGAGCGAGTTCGTCGCGGTACCCGTTGACGAGGACGTACTGCACGTGCTGGACGAGCGCCTCGGCAGGTGACGGGCGGGTGGTACCGAGCCGGCTCCAGTGGGTCCGGACCGCCTCCCACAGCATCGGGTACCGCATCCGCTCGACCGTGGCGACGAGCCAGTCCGGGCGTGGCCAGGGCGGGACCTCCTCCAGGGACCGTCGCCGCTCGTCGTCCATCGCCGCTAGGTTCACCGGGTCGTCGTGGTCCTCCGGGTTCCGCCAGAGTGTGTACTGCCGCGACACGGTCGCACTGTCGCGGACGCCGTCGGATTCGCCCGTCTGCACGCCGACGGAACCGAAGTCCTCGAGATGCCGCTGTGCGACGAGCCCGGCGACGCCGAACCCCAGCGAGCGGGCCGCGGCCCGGCGCGCGATCTCCGGGTCGGGCGCATCCGCACCGAGCACTCCGCCGTGGTCCATGCGCCGAGCCTGGACCCGTCGAGGCGGTCGGTCAAGGGCCGGGGAACGACATGTCGGCCTAGGCTCGATCCGTGTTCGAACTCCACCACCTGTCCGCGCAGGAACTCTGGGACTGGATCCGCCGCGGTGACACCACCGCCCGCGAGGTCACCGACCACTACCTCGCCCGCATCGAGCGGCTCGACCCGGAGCTCGGCGCGTTCGTGACCGTCACTGCCGAGGCCGCGCGTGCCCGGGCCGACCACCTCGGCGACCTGGTGCCGACGTCGAGGCCGCTGTGGGGCCTCCCGTCCGCGGACAAGGACCTGACGGACCGGCGCGGCGTCCCGACCCGGTCCGGGACGCTCGCCCTGCCGGGTGACCCGGCGACGGTCGACCACCCGCTCGTCACCGCCCTCGACGACGCCGGGGCGATCAGCCTGGGCAAGACGGCGACGCCCGAGTTCGGCATGTCGTCGTCCTCCGAGACGCGCTTCGGCACGACCCGCAACCCGTACGACACCACGCGTGCCCCGGGCGGGTCGTCGAGCGGCGCCGCCGTCGCCGTCGCAGCCGGGCTGCTGCCGGCGGCCGTCGGGTCGGACGGTGGAGGCTCGGTGCGGATCCCGGCCGCGGCCACCGGCCTGGTCGGACTCAAGCCGAGTCGTGGTCGGGTGCCGTCGATGCCCGGGCGTGCCGGGCTGGGCGGACTCGCTGTCGCCGGGCCGCTCACCCGGACCGTCGCCGACGCGGGGATGCTGCTCGACGCACTCGTGGCGCCGACCGGTCTGGCCGAGCGCCAGCCCTACGCGCTCGTGACACCCGAGGTCGGCGAGGGGCCGTTCACCGCGGCCGCCGTCCGGGGCGAGGGGCGCTTCGTCGTCGGGCTGCTCGACGGTTCGCCGTGGGACGACTTCGTCGACGTGGTCGTCGACCCGGCCGCGCGGGAGGCCGTGGACACCGCCGTCCGTGTGCTCGGCGAGGTCGGGCACGGGGTCGAGGAGGTCGTGATGCCGCGCGTGCCGTACGCGGAGTCGTTCCAGGTGGCGTGGGAGTCCTCGGGCGCCGGCATCGCCCGGATCCCCGGCATCGACCTGCGCGCCCTGACGCCCCTCGTCGCCTGGCTGGTGTCGCGAGGGCGGGAGCTGTCCGCGACGCAGGTGCTCGACGCGATGGCCGGACTGGACGCGTTCTCGATCGCGCTGATCCGGGCGTTCGACCGGTTCGACGCCGTCCTCACGCCGACGCTCGCCATGACCCCGAGGCCGCTCGGCTGGTACGGCGACGACCCGGAGGAGGACTTCCGTCGTCAGTGCGCGTACTCGCCCTGGACGTCGATGGCGAACGTGTCGGGGTTGCCCGCGATCTCGTTGCCCGTCGGGGTCACGGGCGAGGGGCACCCGGACGGCGCGGGGCTGCCGATGGGGGTGCAGCTCATCGGACGTCCGGGTGGTGAGCGGGTGCTCCTGGCGATCGGGGCGCAGCTCGAGCGCCGGCTGCGCTGGCAGCGGCGACACCCCGCCGGCTGGTAGCGCGGGGCGCTCGGCGCGGGCGCTCGTCGGGCGGGCCTGTCGCCGGGCGTGTCGCCGTCCGCCGAGGTCGCACGACATGCCGCGCGTCGTCCGCCGAGGTCGCGAAATCTGCAGGCCTGGAGGCGCGTGGCCGGCAGTCCGTGCAACCTCGGCGGATGTGAGCGGCGGTTTGTGCGACCCGGGCGCCGCCACCCCGGCCTCGCCGGGCCGCCCGCGCGCCCCTGGCCCTACGGCAGCGTCGGCGCCGCCGCGACCAGGGCCCGGGTGACCTCGTGCGTCGGCGCGTCGAGCAGGGACACCGGGCCGTGCTCGACGATCCGCCCCGCCGACATCACCGCGACGGTGTCGCACAGGCGCTGGACGACCCCGATGTCGTGCGAGACGAGCACGAGTGTCGCCCCGAGGTCGTCCACGAACGAGCGGAACAGGTCGATCACGCGGGCGCGCACCACGACGTCGAGGGCGCTCATCGGCTCGTCCCCGAACAGGATCCGCGGTCGGTGCACCACCGCGCGGGCGATCGCGATCCGCTGGCGCTGCCCGCCGGAGAACTCGTGCGGGTACCGGTCAGCAGCGTCGGCTGGCAGGTCCACCCGTTCCAGGACCGCCGCAACCATCGCGCGGTGGTCGCCGGCGACACGGAGTGCCCGGAGCGGTTCGGCGACGATCGCACCGACGCGCATCCGCGGGTCGAGCGAGGCGACCGGGTCCTGGAACACGATGCCGGTCTCGCGCCGGAACCAGCGCGAGGACGCGGCCGATGCCCGCGCGTCCACGGGGCGGCCAGAAGCGTGGACCGTGCCGGTGGTGGGGGCCTCCAGCCCGGCGAGGAGGCGGACGAGCGTCGACTTGCCGGACCCGGACTCACCGACGATCCCGAGCCGTGCGCCGGACGGGACGATGAGGTCGACGCCGTCCACGGCGGTGCGGACCGCGCCGGGCTCGAAGGGGCCACGCCGGGGGAGCCGGTACGTGCGGCTGAGGTCCGCGCCGGCGAGGGCCGGAGCAGCGGTGTCGAGCTCCGTCACGAGGTCCTCCTGGCGGTGGCCCGGGCTGCCTCGACGAGCGCGAGCGTGGCGGGGTGCCCGGGCGTGGCGAGCAGGTCGGCGACGCGGCCCTGCTCGACGACACGTCCGGCCTCCAGGACGACAGCCGTGTCCGCGATCCGCGACAGGACCGCCAGGTCGTGCGTCACGAACAGCATCCCCGTCCCCCTGGAGGCCGTGAGCGACTCGAACAGGTCGAGGATCCGCGCCTGCGTGGTCACGTCGAGCGCGGTGGTCGGCTCGTCGGCGACGAGGAACGCGGGCTCGCCCGCCATCGCCATCGCGATGCAGATCCGCTGCCGCTGCCCGCCGGACAGCTGGTGCGGGTACTGCCGGAGCAGCAGTTCCGGGTCCGGCAGACCGACGTCCCGGGCGAGTCCGACGGCGGCTTCGGCGGCGGCGCGCCGGTCGAGACCCCGGTGCAGCCGGAGCGGCTCGACGATCTGCCTGCCGACGCGCCGGAGCGGGTCGAGGGCGGTCCCCGGCTCCTGGAACACCATCCCGATGGCCGCGCCGCGGGTGCGTGCACGCTCGCGGTCGGGTAGGCCGACGAGCTCCCGTCCGTCCAGGCGGATGCTGCCGCTGACGGTCGCACCGGCGGGTTCCAGGCCCATCAGGGCGAGCGAGGTCATCGACTTGCCCGACCCGGACGCGCCGATCACGCCGACGCGACGGCCGGGAGGCACGGTGAACGTCACGTCGTCGAGCACCGTCCGCCCCGCGATCCGGACCGTCAGGCCGCGGACCTCGAGGCCGGTCGTCGCCGTTCCGGTGCTCATGCGATGCCCTCCGTTCCGCTGACCGTGCCGGTCGTGCCGCGGGTGTCGGGTGTGTCGGGCGTGCCCACTGCGGTGCCGGGTGCGGGAGCCGCGTCCGGCCCCCGCCGACTGGTCATCAGCCGTGGGTCCGTGGCGTCCCGGACCGCGTCGCCGAGCAGGGACAGCGCCATCACGACGAGCGCGATCGCCGCACCCGGCCAGGTCGCACTCCACGGATGCACGCCGATGTAGGTCTGCAGGTCGGACAGCAGCCGACCCCAGGACGCCGTGCCCGCGTCGGCGCCGTAGCCGAGGTAGGACAGCCCGGCCTCGGCGAGGACCGCGGTCGCCATCGCGAGCGACAGCTGCACGGTGAACAACGGCGCGGCGTTCGGGACCAGGTGGCGGAACAGCACGCCCAGCGGCCCGACCCCGGACGCGCGGGCTGCGACGACGTAGTCGCTCCGTGCGATGCGCCGGATCTCACCGCGGGCGACCCGGGCGATGGTGACGCCGAACGCCAGCCCGACGGACACCACGACGACGCCGAGCGACCCGCCGTACACGGCGGTGAGGAGCATCGCGGTGAGGAGGGTGGGGAAGGCGACCAGGACGTCGAGGAGCACCGCCGTGGCCTCGCGCATCCAGCGGGCGGTGAGGGAGCCGATCGCGGTGAGGACGATGCCGACGACGCTGGCGATGACCCCGGCGCCGACCGCGACGAGGAGCGTGGTCCGGGTGCCGGCGAGCAGGTAGCTGGCGATGTCGCGGCCGACCCCGTCGGTGCCGAACCAGTGCGCGGCGCTCGGGCGCTCCCACTGGTGGAACGGGTCGGTGCGGAACGGGTCCTCGGGCGTCCAGACGAGCGACACCGCGGCCAGGACGACGAGCAGCCCGAGGACGACGACGGCGAACAGTCCGGTCGGGGTCCGGAGCAGCCGGCCGAGCGCGCTCACGACGAAGCCTCGCGCTGCCTCGGGTCCAGCACGCGATGCAGCACGTCGACGGCGAACCCGACCAGCAGCACGAGACCGGTGAGCACGAGGAGCTCGGACTGCACCTTCGTGATGTCGCGCCGGCCGACGTCGGTGACGAGCATGCGGCCGACCCCGGGCAGTGAGAACAGCTGCTCGACGACGACGGCTCCGACCAGCAGCCCGGCGATCTGCACACCGAGAACGGCGAGCACGGTCAGCGCGACGCTCGGCAGGCCGTGGCGGAGGAGCGCCCGGTTCTTCGTCAAGCCGACGGCCGCCGCTGTGCGGACGTGGTCGGCGTCGAGGACGGACAGCGTCGCGGACCGGGTGAAGCGGAGGATGACGGCTCCCTCGACCGCGCCGATGGTCAGCGCGGGCAGGACGAGCGCCGCGAACGCCCGGCCCGGCGTGTCCCAGCCGTCGAGCGGGAAGCCCTGCACGGGAAGCCAGTGCAGCGTCACGGCGAACAGGGCGACGAGCAGCATGCCGGCCCAGACGACCGGGATCGCGGCGACGGCCTGCGCGGCACCGGAGATGACCGCGCCACCCGGTCGGCGACGGAGCACCGCGGCCAGCACGCCGAGCGGGACGCCGATGACCAGCGCGGCCGCCAGGGACATGCCGGCGAGCGGCAGCGTCACCGCGAGCTTCTGCGCGATCTCCGGGGCGACCGGGCCGCGAGTGACGAGCGAGTTGCCGAGGTCACCGTGGAACAGGCCGCCGATCCAGTCGAGGTACTGCAGCACGACGGGCCGGTCGAGCCCGAGCTGCTCGCGGAGCGCCGCGACCTGGGCGGGCGTCGCCTCGGCTCCGGCGACGACCTGCGCGACGTCGCCGGGGAGCACGCGGAGCGTCGCGAAGACGATCAGGCTCGCCACGAGCAGTCCGACGGCGAGCAGGAACACCCGCCCGACGAGGAATCGGGTCACGACTCCGATGCTACGAGACGGCGAGGTCCGCCAGGTCCAAGCGGGTCGTGGTGCTGTCGAACGGGAAGCCGGTGACCCCGTCGCGGACCGCCGTCGTGGTGGTCGCCGTGTACAGCCACTCGGCCGCGGCGTCGTCGCTGACGATCTTCGCCGCCTGCTGCAGGGCGCGCACCTTCTCGGCCTGGTCGGTCGTGGCGACGGAGGCTGCGTAGAGCCGCTGGACCTCGGCGTTGTCGTACCCGAAGTAGTAGTCCGGGTCCGCCCAGTTGCCGAAGTCCCGCGCCTCGGTGTGGTTCACCATGCTGAGGTCGAAGTCCTTGTTCTTGAACACCGAGTCGAGCCAGGTCGCGAAGTCCACGCGCTGCACCTTGAGCGTGATGCCGACGTCGGCGAGCTCGGAGGTCAGGACGTCGCCGATCGCCGTGGGGTACACGTTGGCGTAGGTCAGGGTGAGCGTCGGCTTCGTGACGCCGGCCTGCCGCAGGAGCTTCTTCGCCGAGGCGGGGTCGTACGCGTCGATGTGGGTCAGGTCCTGGTAGCCGGGGTCGAGCGCGGGGATCGGACCGCCCTGCTCCACCCCGCCGCCGCCGATCGCCTTGATGACGGCCTTCGGGTCGACGGCCTGCCGGATCGCCCTGCGGACGCGGACGTCGTCGAAGGGTGCCTTCTGGTCGTTGAACGCGAGCGTGTACTTGTCGGTCGTCTTGCCGGTGTGCAGTGTGACGCCGGAGGTGTTCTGCAGCTGGCTCTTCAGGGTGCCGTCGACCGCGGTCTCGACGTCGAGATCGCCGCCGGCCATGGCGTTGACGGCCGTCGACGGGTCGGTGATGTACCGGAAGACGACCTTCGCCACCTTCGCCGTCGCGCCCCAGTAGTCCGGGTTCCGGCGGAAGGTGAGCGAGTCGCCCTGCTTCCAGCTGGCGACCTCGAACGGCCCGGTGCCGTTCGCGGTCTTCGTCCGGTCGTTGTCCGCCGCCTGCTCGAGGACCAGGCCCGCGCGGCCGGTGAGGTTCCAGAGCAGGTCCGAGTCCGGCTTCGAGAGGGTCAGCGTGACGGTGTCGTCTCCGGTGGCGGCCACGGTCTCCACCGCGGCGAGGTCGTCCGCGTCGACGTAGGACTCGTGCGCCTTGACGTCCTCGAACGACCAGACGACGTCCTTCGCGGTGACCGGCTCGCCGTCCTGGAAGGTCGCACCGTCGCGCAGCGTGAACGTGTAGGTCAGGCCGTCGTCGGACACCTCGTGCGAGGACGCCAGCACGTCGCGGACCTTCCCGCTCGCGGTCCGTCCGACGAGCCCCTGGTAGACGTTGTCGATGAGCACCTGGTCGAGCGCGTTGCCGGACTGGGTGCGGATGTCGAGGCTGGTCGGTTCGAGCACCAGGCCGACCCGGACCGTCGCGTCGGCGCCGCCCCGGGTGTCGTCGGAGCCGCCGGAGCAGCCGGCCAGGGCGACCGAGGTCGCGACGGCGAGGGCTGCCGCGGCCAGGGCGGTGCGGTGGAGCGGACGCATGCTGGGTTCCTTCCCGGAGCCAGACCCACGAGGGCCGGGACGAGGGCGGCGAGACGACGGTCGTCAGCGACGCTCGGACGAGGCTACCGGGCAGCCGGGCACCGGCGGTGTCAGGTCTCGGACGAAGTCTCGGGGGGTTCTTCGACGCCATCCAACAAGCCGTGAGTGGTCGCCCATTCCCGGATCGCGTCCGCGAGGGCGAGCGGCGCCTGCGTCTGCACGGCGTGCCGCGACTCCACCGTCACGATCGTGGCGTCCGGCAGCCGCTCGGCGAACGCGTGGTGCAGCTTGGGGGAGACGTACCCCCGGTCACCGCGGACGAGCAGCAGCGGGACGTCGAGCTGCTCGAGGTCCGGCCACGCGTCCACGAACCGCCCGACGGACGACGTGCGACCGCCGAGGTGCGGGAAGTGGTGCCGCCGCACGAGTCGTCCGTCGGCGCCGAGCCGGGTCGAGTGGCGCGCCTCCCGGAGGAGTGTCGCCTCGTCCCCACCGACTCGCGCGGCGATCGCCCGTTCGACGACCTCGTCCAGGCTCGCGAACGGCTCCTCGGACTCCAGGGCACGGGCGATCCGGTCGACGGCCCGCTGCGCGAAGTCCGGGGACATGTCGACGAGCACGAGCCCGGTGACCCGCGCGGGTGCGAGGGCGGCGAGCCGCGCGGACAGGATCGCACCGAGTGAGTGGCCGACGACGAGCCCCGGCGGCACGTCGAGGGCGTCCAGGGCGGCGAGGACGGTCGGTGCCGTCGCGGTCGCCGCGTAGTCCGCGTCCTCCCGCCAGGCCGAGCGGCCGTGCCCGGGCAGGTCGAGCGCGACGGCCGGCTGGTCGATCGCGACCGCGGTCTGGTCGAAGCTGTGGGCGTCGATGCCGAGCCCGTGCAGGTAGGTGATCCGTGCCTCCCGTCCGGGCGCGGGCGGGCCGGTGCGGGACCAGCGGATCGCCGAGACCGTCCCGCCGCCGTCGGTGCGCACGTCCTGCCGGGAGGCGCGGAGCGGCTCGCTCACGCCGCTCGCGGCCGCCAGGGCGGGGACGTCGGCGAATTCGTCATCGTGCTCGGACACCCGACCAGTGTCGCAGTGCCTCGCGCCCTTCTGTCGTTAGGTTAGGCATGCCATACTCGAGGTGTGGCAGCCCGGTACCGTGTCTTCTCCGTCCGTGTGGCCGCCGTCACGTCGCTCACCCCGCACTTCGTCCGGGTGACGCTGACGGGCGACGAGCTCGCGGACTTCTCGGCCGTCGGTCTCGACCAGCGCATCAAGGTGCTCCTGCCGCTCGAGGGCCACGGGTTCTCGGACCTGCCCGAGGGGCAGGACTGGTTCGCCGCGTGGCGTGCCCTGCCGGACGCGACCCGGAACCCGATCCGCACCTACACCGTCCGCTCGTTCCGGCCCGACGCCCACGAGCTCGACATCGACTTCGTCGCCCACGGGGACGCCGGCCCCGCATCGCGGTGGGTGTCCGCGTGCCGCGTCGGTGACGAACTGCGGATCGTCGGGCCGAGCGTCCCGGAGTCGCCCGCCGACCTGCCGTCCGGCGCTGCCGAGTTCTCGCCCGGGTCCGCGAACCGGATCCTGCTCGCCGGGGACGAGACCGCCGCGCCCGCGATCTGCGCCATCCTCGAAGCCCTCGACGTCAGCGCCGTCGGACACGTCTTCATCGAGGTCCCGACCGACGCCGACCGGCTGCCGGTGTCGGCGCCCGCCGGGGTCGAGGTCCGCTGGATCGCCCGCAACGGTGCTTCGCACGGGGCCCGGATGACGGACCACGTGCACGCCTGGGCCTCGACCGTGGCACCGGACCCGCTCGTCGTCGACCGACGCGCTGCGGCCGCGGCCGAACTCGTCGACGTGGACGTCGACGAGCAGGTGCTCTGGGACGTCCCGCGTGAGGACGACGACCTGCCGGTGTACGCCTGGATCGCGGGGGAGGCCGGCTGCGTCAAGGAGCTCCGTCGTCACCTCGTGCGGAGCATCGGGCTGGACCGGAAGCAGGTCGCGTTCATGGGGTACTGGCGGCACGGCAAGGCGGAGTGTTGAGTCCTGCCGGTCGTCCCGCGACCGTCCTCACCCCGGAGGCACCGGTCACCGCGCTCGGAGCCCGGGGTCTCCGGCTCGGGTACGACGACCGGGTCGTCGTGCAGGACCTCGACGTGGACGTCCCGGACGGCGAACTGACCGTCATCGTCGGGCCGAACGCGTGTGGCAAGTCGACGCTGCTGAAGGCGCTGGCCCGGACGCTCAAGCCCTCGGCCGGCACCGTGTACCTGGACGGCCGGCCGATCACGTCGTACCGCCCGAAGGCCGTCGCCCGGCGGGTCGCGATGCTGCCGCAGACGCCGATCGCTCCGGACGGCATCACCGTGCGGGACCTCGTGGCCCGCGGACGGTTCCCCCACCAGGACCTGCTGCACCCCTCCAGCGGGACCGATCGACAGGTCGTGCAGGCGGCCCTGGCGCAGACCGACATCCTGGGGCTCGCCGACCGTGGCGTGGACGAACTCTCCGGCGGGCAGCGGCAGCGGGTCTGGATCGCGATGGTGCTCGCGCAGCAGACCGACATCGTGCTGCTCGACGAGCCGACGACGTTCCTCGACATCGCGCACCAGTACGACGTGCTCGAACTGGCGTCCACGCTCCACGCCGCCGGGCGAACGGTCGTCGCGGTGCTGCACGACCTCAACCAGGCGGCCCGCTACGCCACGCACATGATCGCGATGCGGGACGGCGCGATCGTCGCGCAGGGGACGCCGGCGTCCGTCGTCACCGAGGAACTCGTCGCGGACGTCTTCGGGCTGCCGTGCGTGGTCGTGCCGGATCCGGAGACCGGGACGCCGCTGGTCGTCCCGCGCCGCTCGCGTTGAGCCGGGCTGACGCGTGCGCTGCGCCGGGCTGCCGCGTGCATCGGGCCGGGCTGCCGCGCCCGGCTCGGGTCCGTCGAGTGGTCACACATCGTCGTTCTCAGCGCCGCGGAACGACCGAACGTGACCGAACGGCGGATCCGTTGTCGTGACCGTTCGGCGCGAGGACGATGCCCGGTTGTCCTCTGCCGGGCGCTCGATCGGATCGGCGGCGCAGATCGGCGGCGCAGAACGGCGCCGCACAGCGGAAACCGGCTGGAACCGGGGGATCCCGTGGTTCGAGCCGGTTGCTGTTGTGCGTGGCCGGGCGGCGCCGGGCGCCGGGCGCCGGACGCCAGGCGGCGCCAGCCGAGCCGGGTGCCGAGCGCGGGGAACGCGGGTCAGCGGTAGCCGCCGTCCTCCAACCCGGCCTCGACCTCGAAGCGGTTGCGGAGCGGATCCCGCCCGGCGATCCCGTAGAGCAGCGGCATGAGCATGCCGTAGCGGCGCCACTGGTCGACGTGCACACGCTCGTGCCGCAGGACCCGGTCGCCGTCGTTGTCCCGCGTCAGGTAGACCGAGCCGACGCAGGTCCCACCGCGCCGGAAGACCCAGCGCGGCAGTCCTCGGCAGACGATCACGCCATCGACGACCCGCACGGGTCCGGACGACAGCGGCAGCCCGATCGCCAGGCCCACGGCCGTCGCGAAGAGCCATCCCGCACGGGACACCGGCGAGTCGACGAGCGGGTTCCGCATCGGCTACTCGGGGCGGCCGTAGGTCTCGAGCAGGCGCAGCCAGATCTCGTTCATGGTGGGGTAGGCCGGGACCGCGTGCCAGAGCCGGTCGACCGGGACCTCGCCCACGACCGCCACGGTGGCGGCGTGCAGCATCTCGGCGACGTCCTGCCCGACGAAGGTGACCCCGACGACGACCCCGCGGGACTCGTCGACGACCATCTTCGCCCGGCCGGTGTAGCCGTCCGCCTGCAGTGCCGAGCCGGCGACGCTGCCCAGGTCGTACTCGACCGCGCGGACGTCGATGCCCTGCTGACGCGCCTGCTCCTCGGTGAGGCCGATGCTCGCGACCTCGGGGTCGGTGAAGGTGACCTGCGGGACCGCGGCGTGGTCCGCGGTGGCGACGTGCGCGCCCCACGGCTCGGCGTGCACCGGACGGCCCTGGACCCGTGCCGCGATGACCTCGCCGGCTGCGCGGGCCTGGTACTTGCCCTGGTGGGTGAGGAGCGCGCGGTGGTTGACGTCACCGACGGCGTACAGCCAGTCGGTGCCGGTGACGAGCATGGTGTCGTCGACGTCGAGCCACTCGCCGTCGGTCAGCCCGACGGAGGAGAGCCCGAGGTGCTCGGTGCCCGGTGCGCGGCCGGTCGCGGCGAGGACCTCGCTCGTGACGAGGGTCGTGCCGTCGTCGAAGGTGGTGGTGACCAGCCCGTGCTCGTCGCGGTCGACGCGGGTCGGGTTCACACCGGTGCGGACGTCGATGCCCAGCTCCCGCATGCCGTCGGCGACGAGTTCGCCCGCGAAGGGCTCCATGCCGCCGAGCAGACCGTGGCGGGCGGCCAGCGTGACCTTCGCGCCGAGTGCTGCCCAGGCGGTCGCCAGCTCGGAACCGGCGACGCCGCCACCGATGACGAGCAGGCTCTCCGGGACCTCCTGCGCACTGGTGCCCTCCCGCGTGCCCCACGGCTTCGCCTCGGCCAGACCCGGGACCGGCGGCAGGGTGTGCACGGAACCGGTGACCAGGGCGACGGCGTGTGCGGTGTACGTGGTGCCGTCGACCTCGACGGTCTTCTCACCGGTGATCACGGCGCGGCCACGGATCAGTGCGATGTCGGCGGACTCGAGCCACTGCACCTGCGATGCGTCGTCCCAGTTGCTCGTGAACGAGTTGCGGCGTGCGAGCACGGCGGCCGCGTCGACGTCACCGGTCACGGCTTCCGCCGCGCCACCCACGCGCTTGGCCGCGGCGATCGCGTGGCTGCTGCGGAGCAGTGCCTTGGACGGCATGCAGGCCCAGTAGGAGCACTCACCGCCCACGAGTTCGGCTTCCACCACGGCGACCGAGAGGCCGCGCTTGTGGGCGTAGTCCGCCACGTTCTCGCCGACAGCGCCGGCTCCGATCACGATGAGGTCGTAGTCCGTCATGTGGCCGAGCGTAGCCTTCGCCGGGCGGTCATCGGCCGGGAGCGGTGCGCCCGGTGGAGAACCGCACCCGACGGGTGCGTCAGGCCGCGCGCGCCGCGGTGGACAGGGCGCCGACGACCCGCAGGATCACGCCCAGGTCCTCGACGGCACGGCTCGGGTCGACCGGGGCGAACCCGGTCAGGGCTGCTCCGACGAGCCGTCGTCCGTCCGTGGCCGCCTGGACCAGGGCGACGAGGGCTGCGCCGTCGATGCCGAAGGGGACCGGTTCGAGCAGCCCGTCGACCTGCGAGGGGTCGAGGACGTCGAGGTCCACGTGCACGAACACGCTGCCGGCACCGGTGCGCTCGACCGCGGCACGGACGGCGTCCGGGGTCGCCGCGTCCACGTCGAGGTGGGTGATCCCGGCCCGGTCGAGTGCGGCCGCCTCGGCGAACTCGGTGCCGCGCGTGCCCGCGACCACCACCGACGACGCCGGGACGACCGGCAGGTCCGGGAACAGTTCCGACGGGCGGTCGACCAGGAGGCGCAGTGCGGCCGTCTCGGCCGCGACCGGCTGGGCGCGGTTCAACGCCCGGAACCCACTCGACCCGGAGAGGCGCACCACCGCCGTGTCCGCCCCGACCAGCACGGAGGCGCCGAGCACGCTGGAGCCGTCACCACCGATCACGAGGACGGCTTCGGTGGCGACAGCCGCCTCCGCGGCGACGGAGCCGGAGACCGTGAGCACCGAGGTGTACCGCGCGACCGCGGTGTCGAGGCGGTCGCCGGCACCGGTCGGCACGTCGATCGTGGTGGTCGCCGTGCGGGGGAGGTCCGCTGCGACGGCGGCTGCTCCGTCCGCGAGCCGCATGGCGCGCGACGACGCCGAACCCTGCCACTGACCGACCACGATGAAGCGCATCGTGTCAGTCTGTCAGGCGGGTCCGACGTCGTCCGGAGCAGTCGTCGAGCGTGTGCCGACCGGTCGGGGTCAGACCGTCGGGCCGCCGGACTTCAGGGCGGCGAGACGGGCTTCGACCTCGGCGTCGCGGCCGACGTCCTCGAGGCTCTCGAACTGTGCGTCGAGACTGGAGGCCTGCAGCTCCTGCTGGCCGATGACCTTCGCCTCTTCGCGGCGGACCTTCTCCTCGAAGCGGGCCAGGTCACTCGTCGGGTCGGTGATGTCGATGTTGCCCAGGGCGTCGTTCACCTTCGACTGCGCCTCGGCGGTCTTGGCACGGGCGACGAGGGTGTTCCGCTTCGACCGGAGCTCCTCGAGCTTCTGCTCCATGCCGGCGAGACCCTGCTTGAGCTTCTCGACCTGCTCGTTCTGCGTGGCGAGTGGTGCGGCGTTGTCCTGCACCTCTTGTTCGGCGGCGATCTGCTTGCCGATCGCGATCTTCGCGAGGTTGTCGAACTTGTCGGCGTCCGAGGCCTTGCCCTCGGCCCGGTACCGGTCGGCAGCGGCGGAGGCGTTCGCGGCCTTCTGACCCCACTCCTGAGCGGCGCGGACGTCCTCCTCGTTGTCCTGCTCGAGCAGGCGGAGGTTCCCGATCGTCTGCGCGATGGCGCTCTTGGCGTCCGCGATGTTGTTCGAGTAGTCGCGGACGAGCTGGTCGAGCATCAGCTGCGGGTCCTCGGCGTTGTCGATCAGCTGGTTGATGTTCGCCCGGACGAGTGTGGAGATGCGGCCGAAGATGGACTGCTTTGCCATTGCTGGTTCCCTTTCGTGGATGGACTGCTGGGTTGTTCGAGAGGTCTGGTCAGAACCGGCCGCCGCCGGAGAAGCCGCCGCCCCCGCCGAAGCTGCCGCCACCGTAGCTGCCACCGCGCCCGCCGAGCAGGCCGCCGAGGACGATGCCGGTGACGAGTCCGCCGAGCTGGGCGCCACCGCGGCCGCCACCCGTGCCCCCACCGGCACCGGGCCATCCGCCCATGTCGTTGTCCGCCTCGTCGATGGCCGCGGCCGCGTACTGCTCGGCTGCACGGGCCGCCTGCAGCGCACGCTGGGGGTCGGTCACCGCGAGGTCGAGGGCGTCGTCGAGCGCGCGTTCGGCCTCGGACAGACGGGTGCGGGCGGTCGAGCCGACACCGCCGCGGTGGACGGTCACGTACTGGCGGGCCTGGGCGATCCGGCTCCGGGCGTCCCGCAGCGCGGCGTCGAGGGCCTGGGTCGCGCGGCGGTGCTGCTCTTCGGCGGTGCGGGCGCTGGCGAGGGCCGCGTCGATGTCGGTGTTCGCCCTGGTCAGTGCGTCGACGGCGCCGACCGGGTCGCGCGGGTCGACGTCGGCGCGGAGGACCCGCTGCGCTCGCGCCACGGCGGCGGCCAGGTCCGCACCACCGGTGGTGAGGGTGCCGGCGGCGGCGAGGTCCCCCTCGATGTCGGCGCGCATGGCCTCGGCGCGGCTGGCAGCGTCGGCGAAGGTGGTCTCGGCGGCCGTCACGGCACCGGTGAGCTGCTGCACCTGAGCCAGCGCGTGCTGGCCGTCGCGGACGGCGACGACCGCTGCGCCACGGTCACCGGCGGCGAGGGCCGTCCGGGCTGCGGCGGCGCGCTCGTCGGCGTACCGCAGGACCTCGACGGCCTGGTCGACGTTGTCGGCGACGGTCGCGAGGGTCCGGCCGGTGTAGGCGTTCCGGACGCGCTCGAGAGCGGCGCGGGCTGCGTCGACGGCGGCGGGAGCCGCGGTGAGCGACGTCGTGAGGTCGGCCGAGGCGGTGTCCACCGTCTCCTCGAGCGCCCGGAGCTGGTCGAACGCCTCGGTCTGGGACTCGATCGCCGCGTGGGCCTGCTCGCACGTCGCGATGATCTGGTTCGACCAGTCGACGCGCTGCTGGGCGGTGTCCGGGACCTCGTCGTCGAGCTGCTGTTGGAGGGCGAAGGCCTTGCGGACCTCGCGTCTGGCGATCGCGACGGTGTCGGCGAACGGCTTCGCGGCGTCGTCGCCGAACTGGGCCGCGGCGAACCCGACCTCCTGCTCGGCGGTGCGGATCTCGTCGTCGATCGTGACGAGGGCGCCACCGGCTCGGCGTTCGAGCTCGGCGAGGGTCTGCTCCTGCTGCTCGCGTGCCGCGGCCGCGCGGCGTCTGTTGCGGGTACGGATCAACAGGACCGCGACGACGGCGGCGAGCACGGCGAGGCCGAGCAGGATCCACAGCCAGGTCAGGTCGGCGGGCTGCTGGGTCTGCTGCAGTCCGGCGGCGAACGCGGTCGCCGCAGCGGCCCACTGCCCCTGCTTCAGCCGGGGGAGCAGGTCCGAGTCGACAGCGTTCTCGACGTCGCCGGAGCTGATCGCGGTCTCGTTCGTCTGCTGGACGTCGTAGTTCCGCTCGTCGACCGCGACGGACAGCAGGATGCCGTCCGTCTCGATCTGGTTCCGCTGCAGCGTCGCCGCGCCCCATGCGGTGTGGTCGGTCGGGTCGGTGAACGACGGGACGAAGACCACGTAGAGCTGGGTCTGCGTGTCCTGGTAGAGCTCCTGCACGGCCTGCTCGACGTCGGCCTGCTGCGCGTCGGTCAGTGCGTCGGCGTCGTCGACGACGTAGGCGCTGCCGATGTCGACCGGTGCGGTGGCCTGCGCTCCCGCTGCGGGGAGCACGACGAGCGCCATCGCGGTCACCGCCGAGACGATCCCCGACGACAGCCGCGTCACCCTCGCCGACCCGGAGTCCGTCCTGCTTCCGACCGCGCGCATCCGTCCTCTTTCCGTGGTCCTGTCGACCTGGTCCGTGGCCGTCGCTCGGAGTCTATCCAGGCACCCGCTGGACCGGCCCGGGCTGTGGAGAACTCCGTCAGGAGGCGTCGACCTGTACCCCGTATCGCCTCCGTGGCTCCGAGCCGGATGCGGACAATCCGGGAGGCGTGTCCCCCGAAGCGGGGTATGGTGAGTCCACGTCAACGAGGAAGGGGTCCAGCAATGGAGCGAGCGACCACTGCAGAAGTCGTCCCACTGGAGGACGGGTACCACCGCGTGTCGACACCGCTGAGCGGTGTGATCGGGTTCGTCCGCGAGAGCGACGGCCGGTACGAGGTCCTCCGTGGCCGCGTCCGCCAGGCCACCCGGTCCGAGGGCAAGTACGCGACGATGAACGTCGCACTCATCGCCCTCACGCACGCCTGAAGGGCTCCGTGTCGGACGGTGTCGTCGTCCGCGTCCTGACCGGACGTGGGACGCGCGCCGCCGACCGGGAGGCCCTGGTCGCCTTCGTCGCGGACGTCACCGACACCGCCGTGGCGCTGGTGCGCGTCGAGCGTCGCTGCGCGCATTGCGGGGCCGCGGACCACGGCCGACCGGCAGCCGTCGTGGACGGTCACGACATCGGTGTCAGCCTGTCGCGGACGACGGGCGTCCTCGCACTGGCCGTCGGCCCGAGCACGACCAGCCGCGCCACGACGAGTTCCGGCTCGACGAGCCCCGCCACGACCGACCCGAGCGCGATCGTCCCGAGCGCGATCGGCGTCGACGTCGAACGCCTCTCCCGCGTCGCCGCCGCCGAGCTCGACGCCTTCACGCCGGGGGAGCGTCAGCGAGCCGGACGGTCCGGGTCCGCCGCCGTCGACCTCACCGCGTGCTGGGCCGTGAAGGAGGCCGTCCTGAAACGGGACGGTCGGGGCCTCCGTGTCGACCCGACCGAGGTCGACGTGGTGCTCGGGTGCATGACGCCGGAGTCCGTCGCTGCCGACCGGGTCACGCCCGAGTCCAGCGGGCACACCGCCCGCTTCGACGGCCTCGTGCAGCCGGTGACGGTCCTCCGGCTCGGTGACGACCTCGTGCTCGCCGTCGCGGCAGGGGGCGCCCCGGTCACGGTCCAGGACCGACGCGTCGGGCTGGTCTCCGACCGGGAGAGCGGAGAGCGCCCGTAGAGGCGTGGTGCTCAGCGCCCGGGGACGACACCGGCCATCAGGCGGCGGCGGCGTTCGCTGAGGAGCGACACTCCTCCGGCGGCCGACCAGCGACCGACTCCGCCGCGATGCCGCGGAGCCGGGCGAGGCGATCACGGGTGGCGGTGAGGGCCTCGATCTGGCGTCGGATGCGATCGCTCTCCTCGTCGAAGTGGTCGAGCATCGTCGACGTGGCGACCCCGGTGTCGAGGAAGGGCAGGAGCTCGATGATCCGGCGGCTCGGCATGCCCGCGGCGTAGAGCATCTGCATGAAGCGCACACGCGTGACGTCGGACTCGCGGTACTCCCGGTGTCCTCCTGCAGTCCGCTCGGACTCGAGGAGGCCTCGTTCCTCGTAGTACCGCAGCGACCGCACGCTGACGCCGGCCTGTTCGGCGAGTGCACCGATCCGCATCCTCGACCCCCTGGGCTTGATCCTCACGCTGACGTCAGGTTCTACCGTAGCGGCATGGACATCTCTGGAGCCACTGCCCTCGTCACCGGCGCGAACCGCGGGATCGGACGCCACCTCGCCGCCCAGCTGGTCGAACGCGGGGCGAAGGTGTACGCCACCGCCCGCCGGCCTGAACTGATCGACCTCGAGGGCGTCGAGCCGCTCGCCCTCGACATCACCTCCCCGGCGTCCGTCGCAGCCGCCGCCGCTGTCGCGACCGACACCGACCTCCTGATCAACAACGCCGGGATCGCCACCACGGCGACCCTGCTGGGTGATCTGGACGCGGCGCACGCCGACATGGACACGAACGTCTGGGGCACCCTGTCCGTGATCCGGGCGTTCGCACCCGTGCTGTCCGCGAACGGTGGTGGGAGCATCGTGAACATCGCCTCGGGCGCCTCCTGGCTGGCCATGCCGGGCGCCTCCGCGTACGCGGTGTCGAAGGCTGCCCTGTGGAACATGGGCAACGCGTTGCGCCACGAGCTGGCCGGACAGGGGACATCGGTGATGTCCGTGCACCTCGGCATCGCCGACACGGACATGGCGGCGGGAGTCCCGCTGGCCAAGACCGACCCGGCGGACGTGGCGCGCGCGACCCTCGACGGGGTGGAGCGCGGCGTGTACGAGGTCGTGGTGGACGAGCAGACGGCGTTGGTCAAGCAGATGCTCGCCCGTGACCCCGAGGAGTTGTACGCGGTCCTGGCCCGGATGCTCGCGGGGGAGACGCGACCCCGGGACTAGGGCAGGTCCGGCACCCCGGGCTCGTCGATCCACGGCCCGATGGCGAGCAGCACGTCCACGGGCGTCCTGTCGTCCGCCGCGGCGAACGCCTCGACGACGTCGGTCGTCGCGACCGTCCCGTGGCGGTGCCGTTCGGTGATGGTCCGGAGCCCCGCGGTGAAGGCCTGGTCACCGATCGTCCGACGGAGGGCGTGCAGGGCGATCGCCCCACGCTTGTAGACGCGGTCGTCGAACATGTCCCGAGCGCCCGGGTCGGCGACCACCAGGTCCTGCGGCTGGTCGAGCAGGCCGGCCCGGTGCTCGGCGGCGAGCACGTCCGCCGAGGCACCGCCGCGGTGCTCGGACCAGAGCCACTCGGCGTAGCAGGCGAAGCCCTCGTGCAGCCAGATGTCCCGCCACTGCCCGAGGGTGACCGAGTTCCCGAACCACTGATGGGCGAGTTCGTGGGCGATCAGCCGGTCGGTCCCGTGTTCGCCGTCGACGTGGTTCCGGCCGAAGACGGCCAGGCCGTGTGCCTCGAGCGGGATCTCGAGCTCGTCGTCGGTGACCACGACGCCGTACTCCGCGAACGGGTACGGGCCGAAGCGGTCGGTGAACAGGGCGATCATGTCCGGCACCCGTCCGAAGTCGGTCTTCACCGCCGCGGTCAGGTCGGCCGGGTGGTGCAGCGTGACCGGGACGTCGCCGCCGCGGATCGTCGTCGTGCGGTAGCGGCCGATCTGCACCGTGGCGAGGTACGACGCCATCGGTTCGGTGACGGCGAAGGTCCACCGGCTGCCGCGTGCGGTGCGGTCACGGCCGAGCAGTGCCCCGTTCGCGACGACGTCGTACCCGGCTTCGCAGGTGAGCTCGATCCGGTAGGTCGCCTTGTCGTCGGGCCGGTCGTTGCAGGGGAACCACGACGGCGCACCGATCGGCTGGCTGGCGACGATCACGCCGTCGGTCAGCTCCTCCCACCCGAGCGTGCCCCAGGGGCTCCGGAGCGGTCGGGGTGCGCCGCGGTAGCGGACGTGCACGGTGAACTCGGCTCCGGCGGCGATCGGCGTCGCGGGCGTGACGGTCGTCTTGTGGGTGCCGACGGAGACCTTCTTCGCGCGGACACCGTCGACGTCGACCCGGTCGACGGACAGCCCGTGCAGGTCGAGGACGACCCGGTCGAGCGCTTCGTTCGCCACCGCAGTGACGGTCGCGGTCGCGTCCAGGCGGTTCGTGGCGACGCGGTAGTCGAGGTGCAGGTCGTGGTGGCGGCTCGACCAGCGTCGGTCGCCGCTGTGCGGGGTGTACGGGTCGGCGGCGGGGTCGGTCTGCTTCACGGTGCCGGTCAGTCTGTCACGGCCCCGGGGGCGTCACGCCACGGCGGGCGTCCCCACGGCGCGATCGGGTTACCGGCCCAGAGCGTCCCGGCGGGGACCTGCTCGCCGCGCATGACGAGGCTCGCAGGTCCGACGGTCGCACCGGGGCCGATGCGGGCGGCGGGCAGGACGACGCCGTGGGGGCCGAGCGTCGACCCCGCGTCGAGGGTGACGGCGTCGAGCTGCATGACGCGGTCGTGGAACAGGTGGGTCTGGACGACGGTGCCGCGGGCGACCGTCCCGCCGTCGCCGATCGTGACGAGGTCCGCCTCGGGCAGCCAGTACGTCTCGCACCACACGCCGCGGCCGATCATCGCGCCGAGACTCCGCAGCCAGACGGACAGGGCGGGCGTGCCGATGGCCTGCTCGGCGAACCAGGGACGGGCGACGGTCTCGACGAAGGTGTCCTGCACCTCGTTGCGCCAGACGAACGAGGACCACAGCGGGTGCTCGGTCGCGGTGATCCGGCCGACGAAGGCCCACTTCGCCAGGGTCGACACGGCCGCGGCCACCGCTCCGGCGACGATGAGCACCGGGCCGGCGAGCAGCACCGTCCACCCGATGCCGACGGTGCTCCAGGACGCCAGGAGCGTCGACGCGACGCCGAGGGCGATGGCGGCGGACACCATCGGGGCGAGCAGACGCAGCAGCTCCCACGCGCCGCGGGCGACCTTGAGGCGGGTCGGCGGCCGGAAGGTGCGCTCCTCGTCGAACTGCGCGGCGGCCCGGCGCAGGCGGACCGGCGGGCTGCCGAGCCAGGACGACCCGCGCTCGGCCTTCTTCGGCACGGCCGAGAGCACCGCGACGAGTGCCTCGCGGGGGACCGAGCGACCGGCACCGGTCATGCCCGAGTTGCCGAGGAACGCCCGACGCCCGACCTTCGAGCGGCCGATCTTCACCCGTCCACCGCCGAGTTCGTACGTGGCGACCATCGTGTCGTCGGCCAGGAACGCACCCGAAGCGATCTGCGTCAGTGCGGGGATGAGCAGCACGGTGGAGATCTCGGTGTCCCGACCGACCTGCGCACCGAGCAGCCGGAGCCACAGCGGCGTGACGAGGCTCGCGTACAGCGGGAACAGCAGCGTCCGGGCGGCGTCGAGGATCCGCTCGGTGCTCCACACCTGCCAGCCGGTCCGTGAGCGCACCGGGTGTCGTCCCTCGACCAGTCCGAGTCCGAGGAGCCGGACCGCGGCGACGACGAGGCCCGCGTACACGACGCCGGCGACGACCGTGCCGAGCGGGACGGCGACCAAGGCCGGACCCACCACGGCGCCGAGCGAGTCCGGACGCCCGACCACCGCGGCGACGACGGCGAGCCCGGCGGCGACCCCGACCACGGGGAGCCCGGCGACGGCGACGGAGCCGACCCCGTACGCGAGCAGCCAGCGTCTCGGGGAGGCGGGGCGCGCCTCCCGGCCGTGGCGTGCCGAGCCGACGCGTCCGGCGGGAGAACCAGCCCACCGTTCGCCGTCGGGGACGGCGCCGGCGACAGCGGAACCGGCCTCGACCTCGGCGCCGGCACCGACGTGGGCGCCGGGCATCAGCGTCGAGCGGCTGTGCACGACCGCGTCCGCTCCGACGTGCACCCGGCCGAGCCGGAAGACGTCGCCGTCCACCCAGTGCCCGGCGAGGTCCACCTCGGGTTCGACCGAGGCCCGCTTGCCGATCGTGAGCATGCCGGTCACGGGCGGCAGCGTGTGCAGGTCGACGCCGCGACCGACGGTCGCGCCGAGTGCGCGGGCGTAGTAGCTGATCCACGGCGCGCCCGCCGTGGAGGGACCGTCCACCGCCTCGGCGATCCGCTCGGCGAGCCAGACCCGCACGTGCACCGACCCACCACGGGGATGGTCGCCCGGACGGACGCCGGCCAGCAGCAGACGGGCCGCGACGACCGTGAGCGTCATCTTGCCCGCGGGGCTGACGAACAGCAGGAGACCGACCACGAGCGCCGGCCAGGGCAGCACGGGCAGGAACGGCATGGTCGTGGCGTGCAGGACCTGTGCGACCAGCGCCGTCCAGCTGAGCAGCCGCAGTCCGCGGAGCACCTGGAGCGGCAGCCCGAGGAGGGTCAGCAGCGCACCGGTCGCGGGCGGGACCGGCACGACGTCACGGCGGACCGCGGCGACCGGACCGGACTCGTCCAGCGCGTCCGCCAGTGCACCGATGCGGGGATGGTCGTACACGTCGGCGACGGTCGTCGTCGGGTACCGCTCGCGGATCGCGGAGACCAGCTGCGCAGCGGTCAACGAGCCGCCACCGTGCGCGAAGAAGTCGTCGTCGACGTCCGCGACGGGCACGCCGAGGATCGCGGACCACCGTTCGGCGATCCACGCGACGGTCGGCGGCAGGTCGGTGCCGGTCACACCCTCGAGCGGCCAGGGGAGGGCCGCCCGGTCGACCTTGCCCGACGTGCGCGTCGGCAGGACGTCGACCACGGCCAGGAGCGGCACGAGCGCGGCGGGCAGCTCCTGTCGCAGTCGCTCGTTCGCCGCGGCCGTGTCGATGGGCGCGCCGGCGACCGGGGCCACGTACCCGACGAGCACCTGGTTGCCGGCGGGGGTCCGCTGCACCACGGCAGCACCACCCGCGACTCCGTCGAGCGCCTGGAGCGCGGCGTCGATCTCGCCGAGTTCGATGCGCCGCCCACCGAGCTTCACCTGGTCGTCCGCACGACCCTGGAAGACGAGCCCCTCCGGGTCGTAGCGGACCAGGTCGCCGGACCGGTACGCCCGCGGCCACCCGAGGGTCGGGAACGGCGCGTACTTCTCCGCGTCCTTCGCCGGGTCGAGGTAACGGCCGAGCCCGACACCCCCGATGACGAGCTCACCCACCTGCCCCGGCGCGACCCGCTGCCCCTCGGCGTCCACGACGGCCAGGTCCCACCCGTCGAGCGGCAGCCCGATCCGGATCGGGGTGCTGCCGTCGAGCAGGGCCCCGCACGCGACGACCGTGGCCTCGGTCGGTCCGTAGGTGTTCCAGACCTCCCGGTCCCGCGACGCGATGCGGGCGGCGAGCTCGGGCGGGCACGCCTCACCGCCGAAGATCACCAGACGCACGGACTCCAACGCGTCGTCCGGCCACAGCGCCGCGAGCGTCGGGACCGTCGACACGACGGTGATCCCGTGCGCGATGAGCCACGGCCCGAGGTCCACACCGCTCTTCACCAACGACCGGGGCGCCGGGACCAGGCAGGCGCCGTGCCCCCAGGCCAGCCACATCTCCTCACACGACGCGTCGAACGCGACACTGAGCCCGGCGAGCACCCGGTCCGCCGGACCGAGCGGAGCGGCCTGCAGGAACATCCGCGCCTCGGCGTCGACGAACGCGGCAGCGGAGCGGTGGGTGACGGCGACGCCCTTCGGCACCCCCGTGGACCCGGAGGTGAAGATGACCCACGCGTCGTCGTCGGTGGTCGGGGGCTCGGCGCTCGCCGTGGGGTCGGTGACCGGCAGGGCTGCGCCGGCGCGGTCGCGGAGCACCCCGCCGGCCCCGATGACGCCGACGACACCGGCCTCACCGAAGACGAGGGTCGCGCGTTCCTCGGGGTCGTCGGCGTCGACGGGGACGTAGGCGGCACCGGCGGCGAGGACGGCGAGGATCGAGAGCGAGAGGTCGCGGCCGCCGGAGGGGATGCGGATGCCGACCCGGTCGCCGCGGCGGACGCCGTGCCGTGCCAGGTCGTCGGCGCCCTCGTGCACGAGGGCGACGAGCGCGCGGTAGTCGAGCGGCCCCTCGGGCGTCTCGAGGGCCAGGGCGTCAGGGTGCGTCGCGGCGGTGGCAGTGAGGACGTCGAGCAGGGTCCGGGCGGGTGCCGCGAGGCTGCCCCGGTCGAGTTCCCGCTGCGTGGAGTGCGTCACGCCGCGTGATCCTAGGGCCCCGAGGTGTCCTCCTCGGAAACAGCGGTGACGCTCACCCGTCGGAGTCGCCACGACGGGGTGCGCCGGCCCACCGGGGTCACCACGACGGGGTGCGCCGGCCCACCGGAGTCGCCACGACGAGGTGCGTCACCCTGTCGGAGTCGTCACGAGGAGGTGCGCCGACCCACCGGGGTCACCACGACGAGGTGCGCCGGCCCACCGGAGTCGCCACGGGGGATCAGTCGGCGAAGCCGACATCGCGCGCTGCCGACCGAGCGCAGCGAGGACGTCAGCTTGCGCGGGAGTGTCACTGTGCCCCCAGGAGGATTCGAACCTCCGCCCCTGCCTCCGGAGGGCAGTGCTCTATCCCCTGAGCTATGGGGGCCCGGGGTGACATCAACCGTAGCAGGTCCGGACCGCGCCCTCGTACGCGTGTCCGGCCTCCGGCCTGCTGTTCCGGACAGGACGCCCCACCGGACGGGAGGCCCGTGCCGGCCCCGCCCCGCGCCTCCCGTCCGACGGCGGTCCGCCGAGCGGTCCGATCAGGGCGTCGGGGACCCACTCGGGGCCGTGGTGTCGGGCGCGACCGCTGCCCGGACCGCGTCGACGACGGGCTGCGCGGTGCCGGGTTCGGTGTAGAGGGAGGACGAGGTGTGGATCCAGGAGCGGTCGGCGAAGGCGTCGGCGCGGCCGGTCCTGCCGGCGAGGCTGAAGTAGCCCTCGACCGTGTAGGTGGGGACGGAACCACCCTGTTCGAAGAGGGCGTCCTCGAGTTGCGTCAGCTGCTCCTGCGGCAGGTGGGCGACGGCGACGGTCACGGTCACGCTGTCGTCGGTGGTGGACCGCCAGGTGCAGACCCGACCGTCCTGGGCGACGATCTGAGCGACGGGGGAGCCCTTCGTCGGCTTCGGGGACCGGACGCGGTCGAACCGCTGCCCGTAGACGCTGAACGTGTCGGCGGGCACGAGCTCGTCGCAGGTCTGCGTCACGGGTCGTCCCACGACGCCGGCGGTCGCCGAGGCCGAGGCGGTCGTGCCGTCGCCGTCGCCACCGGAGCAGCCGGCGAGGACGAGGGCGGCGGGGAGCACGAGGGCGGCGATGCTGATCGCCCGGAGGCTGCGGGAGGTCATGACGCCCCATCCTGCTGCATGGTGCCCGGCGTGGTCCGGGTGCTGCCTGGGTGTCCCGGTAGACTCGTCCGCCGTGACTCCTGCCGAACTCTCCGAAGCGTACCTGTCGATCCTCACGGGCATCGTCGAGCGACGAGGTGCTGCCGACACGGTGACGATCGAGGACTCGCACGTGGCTCTGGAGCGTCCGAAGAACCGGGCGCACGGCGACTGGGCGTCGAACGCGGCGATGCAACTCGCGAAGCGCCTGGGCACGAACCCGCGGGAGCTGGCCACGGAGATCGCCGGCGAGCTGACCGAGCTCGACGGTGTGGCGTCGGTGGACGTCGCGGGTCCGGGCTTCATCAACATCACGCTCGAGGCCGCCGCGGCGGGCGAGGTCGCGCGCACCGTCGTCGACCAGGGGGAGTCCTTCGGCCACGGTGACCTGTACGACGGGGTGCGGATCGACCTGGAGTTCGTCTCAGCGAACCCCACCGGTCCGATCCACATGGGCGGGGTTCGCTGGGCCGCGGTCGGCGACAGCCTGGCCCGCGTGTTCCAGGCGCAGGGCGGCCTGGTCACCCGCGAGTACTACTTCAACGACCACGGCAACCAGATCGACCGGTTCGCCCGGTCGCTGCTGGCGTCCGCGCTCGGCGAGCCGACACCCGAGGACGGCTACGGCGGCGCCTACATCGGCGAGATCGCTGCCCGGGTGCTCGCGACGCTCGAGCCGGGGCTCGACGTGACGGACCTGCCGCGCGACGAGGCGCAGGAGCTGTTCCGGCGCGAGGGCGTCGAGTTCATGTTCACGGACATCAAGCGCTCCCTGCACGACTTCGGGGTGGACTTCGACGTCTACTTCCACGAGAACTCCCTGCACGAGTCGAAGGCCGTCGACCGCGCCATCGCCCGACTGCAGGAGCAGGGCCGGATGTACGAGGCCGACGGCGCACTGTGGCTCCGCACGACGGACTTCGGCGACGACCGCGACCGTGTGGTCATCAAGTCGGACGGCGAGCCCGCGTACATCGCCGGTGACCTGGCCTACTACCTCGACAAGCGCGAGCGCGGCTTCGAGCGCAACCTGATCATGCTCGGCGCGGACCACCACGGCTACGTCGGTCGCATGATGGCGATGTGCGCTGCGTTCGGGGACGAGCCGGGCAAGAACCTCGAGATCCTCATCGGTCAGCTGGTGAACCTGCTCAAGGACGGCCAGCCGCTCCGGATGTCGAAGCGCAACGGCACCGTCGTGACGATGGAGGACCTCGTCGACGCGGTGGGTGTCGACGCCGGTCGGTACGCCCTCGTCCGGTTCGCGAGCGACACCGCGATCGACATCGACCTCGACCTGCTCACCAAGCGGACGAACGACAACCCCGTCTTCTACGTGCAGTACGCCCACGCCCGCACGCAGTCCGTCGCGCGGAACGCCGCGGCGTCCGGTGTCGACCGGTCGGTCTTCGACGCGTCGCTGCTCACGCACGAGTCGGAGAGCTCGCTCCTCGGTGCCCTCGCCGAGTACCCGCGGGTGCTCCGTCAGGCCGCCGAGCTCCGCGAGCCGCACCGCATCGCGCGCTTCATCGAGCAGCTCGCCGGGCTGTACCACCGCTGGTACGACTCCTGCCGCGTCACCCCGCTGGGCGACGAGCCGGTGACCGACCTGCACCGCACGCGCCTGTGGCTGAACGACGCCACCGGGCAGGTCGTCCGCAACGGTCTCGGGCTGCTCGGCGTCAGCGCGCCCGACCGGATGTAGTCGTGTCGTCCGCAGCAGCGCCGGCAGCGGGCCGACGTCCGAAGCGCCGCGGCCGGACGGTCGCGATCGTGCTGGTCGTCGTCCTCGTGGTCCTCGCCGTGCTCGTCGTGGTGGCGGAGTTCGTGCTCCGCGGCGTGGTGGACCGGACGGTCGCGTCGCAGGTCGAGCAGTCGCTGCCGGACGGCACGACGGGAACGGTCGACGCACACGTGCCGGGGGTCGTCATCCCGCAGCTGCTCCGCGGCACCCTCGACGACGTCCGGATCACCTCGGACCGACTCACGGTGGAGGGCATCCCGCTCGCCGCCGACGTCACGGCGCACGACCTGCCGGTGGACGGCAAGGGTGCTGTGCACGACGTCGACGGCACCGTCCGGCTCGCTTCCGGTGCGGTGAAGGACCTGGCGAAGTACTCGCCCCTCTTCGAGCGGGTCCGCCTGATCGACGGTGGGGTCGAGCTGCGGGGGAGTGCCTCGGTGCTCGGCTTCCGGATCGGCTACGCGGCGGACGGTTCGGTCACGGCGCAGTCCGACGGGCGCGGGGTGACGATCACGCCGAAGACGGTGCGGATCACGAACTCCTCACTGGGGCTCGACGTCGACGACATCCCCGGCGTCTCGGACGTCCCGGTGCCGGTGTGCACGGCGCAGTTCCTGCCGGAGCAGCTCCGGGTGCGCTCGCTCCGGGTGACCTCGGCGGCGGCGACGGTCCGGATCACGGCCGACGAACTGCCCCTCAACGAGGCGGGCCTCCGCACCACCGGTCGCTGCTGACCGGGCGCGTGGTGCCGTGTCCGACGGCCGTCCACAGGCGGCGTCACATGGCCGGGAGGGACGCCCCGGCCGGATAGGATCGGGTCCCGTGAGCGAGAACCCCCTTGCGCCGCCGCGACTGCGGTACCCGGCGGACGCCTCCGAGCTGGTGGACCGGATCTGGCCCGCTTCCGCGACCCGTACCGACGAGGGCATGCTCGCGATCGGTGGGGTCGCTGCTGACGCGCTGGTCGAGCGCTTCGGTTCCCCTCTCTACGTCGTCGACGAGCGTGACGTGCAGTCGCGTGCCGTCCGCGTGCGGGACGCCTTCACCGACGCGTTCACCCGGATCGGGACGCGGGCGCACGTCTACTACGCGGCGAAGGCCTTCTGGACGACGCACGTCGCGCGTTGGATGGCCGACGCGGACCTCCGGCTCGACGTCTGCACGATGGGCGAACTCGCCGTCGGACTGGCCGCGGGCGTCGACCCGGCACGGATGGGCTTCCACGGCAACGACAAGTCGGACGCCGAGATCGAGCGCGCCGTCGCGGTCGGCCTCGGCACGATCGTGCTCGACAGCCACGAGGAGATCGGCCGGGTCGCCCGGATCGCCGCCGACGCCGGGGTGACGCAGCGGGTCCGCATCCGGATCAACAGCGGCGTGCACGCCTCGACACACGAGTTCCTCGCCACCGCGCGGGAGGACCAGAAGTTCGGCATCCCGCTGTCCGAGGCGGTGCAGGCGGCGACCGCCGTCCGTGCCGAGCCCTCGCTCGCCTTCGTCGGGCTGCACTCGCACATCGGATCGCAGATCTTCGACGACAGCGGGTTCCGCGAGGCCGCCCGTCGGCTCATGGACGTGCACGCCACGCTCGTCGAGTCGGGTCCGGTGCCGGAGCTCAACCTCGGCGGTGGTTGGGGGATCGACTACACCGAGGCCGACTCCGCCCTCGAACCCGAGGACGTCGCCGACGCCCTGGCCGTGATCATCGCGGACGAGTGCTCGTCCCGAGGTATCCCGGTGCCCGAGATCGCGGTGGAGCCCGGCCGGTACATCGTCGGCCCGCCCGGCGTCACGCTCTACCGCGTCGGCACGATCAAGCCCGTCACGGTCGACTCCGAGGACGGATCCGCCGCGACGCGCACCTACGTCTCGGTGGACGGCGGGATGAGCGACAACGTCCGGCCGGCGCTCTACGGAGCCGACTACACGGCGCGGCTCGCGCGGACCTCGGACGCCGACCCGGTGCTCACCCGGGTGGTGGGCAAGCACTGCGAGAGCGGTGACGTCGTCGTCCACGACGAGTACCTGCCCGGCGACGTGCACCGCGACGACCTGCTCGCCGTGGCCGCGACCGGTGCCTACTGCTGGAGCCTCGCGAGCAACTACAACCACGTCGGCCGTCCGCCGGTCGTCGCAGTCGCCGACGGGGCAGCCCGTATCCTCGTGCGGGGCGAGAGCGTCGACGACCTCCTCGCCCGCGACACGGGCGTCGTGCCGGTACCCGACGCCGGTACGGACGCCTGAGAACCCGACCCGGAGAGACCCCCACCAGATGATCGAATACCGCAACGTCCGCGTCGCACTGCTCGGAGCCGGCTCGGTCGGCTCCCAGGTCGCACGACTCCTGCTCGAGCACGGACCGGAGCTCGCCACGCGTGCCGGCGCCGGCCTCGAACTCGTCGGGATCGCCGTGCGCGACGTCGACGCCCAGCGGGACGTCGACCTGCCGCGGGAGCTGTTCACGACGGACGCCGGTTCGCTCATCCTCGGCGCCGACATCGTCGTCGAGCTCATCGGCGGGATCGAGCCCGCCCGCACGCTCGTGCTGCAGGCGCTGCAGTCCGGTGCGGACGTCGTCACCGGCAACAAGGCGCTGCTCGCCACCCATGGCCCGGAGCTCTTCGCCGCTGCCGAGCAGGTCGGCGCGCAGCTCTACTACGAGGCCGCCGTCGCCGGGGCGATCCCGATCATCCGACCGCTGCACGACTCGCTCGCGGGTGACCGCATCGAGCGCATCATGGGCATCGTCAACGGCACGACGAACTTCATCCTCGACCTGATGGACCGCGAGGGCGCGACGTTCGAGGACGCCTTGGCCACCGCGACGGAGCTCGGGTACGCCGAGGCCGACCCGACCGCGGACATCGAGGGCTACGACGCCGCGCAGAAGGCCGCGATCCTGGCCTCGATCGCGTTCCACACCTCGGTCCCGCTCGCCGCCGTGCACCGCGAGGGCATCACCTCGGTCACGATCGAGCAGGTCCGCGCCGCCCGCAAGGCCGGCTACGTCGTGAAGATCCTCGCCACGTGCGAGCGCCTCACCGATGCCGACGGCCGCGAAGGCGTCAGCGCCCGTGTCTACCCGGCACTGGTGCCGGAGTCGCACCCGCTGGCCAGCGTCCACGGCGCGAAGAACGCGGTGTTCGTCGAGGCCGAGGCCGCTGGTGACCTCATGTTCTACGGCGCGGGAGCCGGCGGGGTCGAGACGGCCTCCGCGGTCCTCGGCGACCTGGTGTCCGCGGCGCGACGGCACGTCATCGGTGGTCCGGGCGTCGCCGAGTCGACGCGGTCGGCGCTGCCGGTGTTCCCGATCGGGACCGTCCGCACCCGCTACCAGATCTCCCTGCACGTGTCGGACGCACCCGGTGTGCTCTCGACCGTCGCCGGGGTGCTCGCGGCCCACGGCGTCAGCGTCGAGACCGTCGAGCAGACCACCACGGGCGCCACCGAGGGGACCGCGACGCTCGTCATCGGCACGCACCTGGCGCGCGAAGCCGACCTGGCCGACACCGTGGCCGCACTCCGCGGCGAGGACGTCGTCCTGGACGTGACCAGCGTCCTGCGGTTCGTCGGCGCCTGACGCCGGCACGCGCCTCCCGACAGACCCATCCACACCGATCCACCGGACAGAGAGAGAAGCCTGATGGCCCACCAGTGGCAGGGAGTCCTGCGCGAGTACGCCGACCGACTCGACGTGACCGACGCGACCCCGATCGTGACGCTCGGTGAGGGCGGGACCCCGCTGATCCCGGCGCGTCGACTCTCCGAGCGCACCGGCGCGACCGTGTACGTGAAGTACGAGGGCATGAACCCGACCGGCTCCTTCAAGGACCGCGGCATGACGATGGCGATCTCGAAGGCCGTCGAGCACGGCGCGAAGGCCGTCATCTGCGCCTCGACCGGCAACACCAGCGCCTCGGCCGCCGCGTACGCGACGCACGCCGGGATCACCGCCGCCGTGCTCGTGCCCGAGGGCAAGATCGCGATGGGCAAGCTCAGCCAGGCGGTCGCCCACGACGCCCAGCTGCTGCAGGTGCAGGGCAACTTCGACGACTGCCTGGACATCGCGCGCGACCTGTCCGCCAACTACCCGGTGCACCTGGTCAACTCGGTGAACAACGACCGCATCGAGGGGCAGAAGACCGCCGCCTTCGAGGTCGTCGACGTCCTCGGCGACGCGCCGGACTTCCACTTCCTGCCCGTCGGCAACGCCGGCAACTACACGGCGTACTCCCGCGGCTACCGCGAGGACGTGGCCTCGGGCCGCTCCACCAAGATGCCGCGCATGTTCGGCTTCCAGGCGGCGGGCTCGGCCCCGATCGTGCACGGCGAGGTCGTCCGACACCCGGAGACGATCGCCTCCGCCATCCGCATCGGCAACCCGGCGTCGTGGAAGTACGCGCTGGAGGCCCGTGACGAGACCGACGGCTACTTCGGCGCCATCTCGGACGAGGCGATCCTGGCGGCGCACCACCTGCTGTCGGCCGAGGTCGGCGTCTTCGTCGAGCCCGCTTCGGCCATCGGCGTCGCCGGGCTCCTCGAGCGCTCCGACGCGGGCGTCATCCCGAAGGGGGCCACGGTCGTCATCACGGTGACCGGTCACGGCCTCAAGGACCCGCAGTGGGCACTCCGCACCCAGGACGGTGGCGAGGTCGCGCCGACGAGCGTCCCCGTCGACACCGCGGCGATCGCCGACGTGCTCGGACTGGTCAGCGCGCGGTGAACGCCGACCGCTCGTCCGGACCGGGGGAGGGCATGACCGCCCACGATGCTGTACCGGCCGGACGGGCGGTGCGTGTGCGCGTCCCGGCGACGTCGGCGAACCTCGGACCCGGCTTCGACTCCCTCGGGCTCGCGCTCTCCCTCTACGACGAGGTCGTCGTCCGCGTCCGCTCGGAACCCGGCGCGACCGTCACCATCGACGGTGTCGGCGCGGGCGAGGTCCCGACGGACGACACGAACCTGGTCGTCCGGGCCGTCCGCCGAGGCCTCGAGCACGCCGGGGTCGCGCAGCCGGGGCTCGAGCTGCACGCCACGAACGCCATCCCGCACGGACGCGGCATGGGGTCCTCGGCAGCGGCGATCGTCGCCGGGCTGATGGCGGCTCGAGGCTTGCTCGAGGGCATGGTCGACCTGGACGCCGCGACCCTGCTCACCCTCGCGACCGAGATGGAGGGGCACCCGGACAACGTCGCCCCGGCCCTGTTCGGCGGCTTGACGATCGCGTGGATGACCCCGGACGGCCCGGCACACAAACGGCTGCTCGTGCACCGCGGTGTCTCGCCGGTCGTGTTCGTGCCGACGTCGACGCTCTCGACGAAGCTCGCTCGCTCCCTGCAGCCGATGACGGTGCCGCACGAGGACGCGGCCTTCAACGTCTCCCGGTCGGCGCTGCTCGTCGCGGCACTCATCCAGAGCCCGGAACTGCTCCTCGCCGCGACCGAGGACCGGCTCCACCAGGCCTACCGGGCGAGTGCGATGCCGGAGACCGACGCCCTCATCGGCCTGCTCCGGCAGCACGGCCTGGCCGCCGTCGTCTCGGGTGCCGGACCGAGCCTCCTGGTCATGGGCAGTGATCCGGCACAGCGTCTCGACGCCGCGGAACTGGTCGAGCGACACGCCGAATCCACCTGGCGCCCGCTCATGCTGGCCGTCGATCTGGGTGGTGCTACAGTGAAGGCGCTCCCGACGCTCGAAGCCGATCTCGCGCAGGCCTCGACCATCCACGGTCGACCGCCAGCCTGATCCGGTGCGTGGGGCACTCTCTCCAGATCACCGTTCTTGGCCAGATCACCGTTCCCGGTCCGTCGTCTGAACGACGGCCGTTGCACGCTGCCACGGGTCCGGTGGAAACTCTCCGCGTTCTGCGGTCGGAAGGAACAACAGCATCGTGACCGACGTCACCACCTCCACCTCGGTGGAGATCCCCACTGACCTGCGCACGCTCCGTCTCCCGGAGCTCCAGCGCATCGCCTCGTCTCTCGGCATCACCGGGCTCTCGAAGCTCCGCAAGGGCGACCTGATCGCATCGATCGAGGACAAGCGACCGGCCGAGGCGTCCGCCTCGGAGACGCCGGTCCTCGACGGTGCCGGCACCGGCACCCCGGCTGCCGAGGTCGCACCGGCAGCGGCCGAGGCGCCCGCCACGCAGGTCGACATCGCGCAGGCTCCGGCCGCGCAGACCACCGAGGCCCCCGCCGAGTCCGCACCGCGCGGCCGTCGCAGCCGCCGCGTCACCTCGGGAGGCACGGTCACCGCCGAGCCGACCGCTGCGGTCTCGCACACCAACGCCGGGCACACCGGCACCGAGGACCTCCTCGCCGGTCTCGACCAGGTCCGTGCCGAGAAGGACGCCCAGGAAGCCGCCCAGAGTGGCCAGCGTCGTGGTCGCGGCCGCGACCGTCAGGCGCAGCAGGCCGACACTCAGGAGTCGCGCGGTGCCACCGCCGAGACCCAGGTCCCGGTCGCGGACGCCGTCGAGCAGGGCGACCAGGACGCCGTCCAGGACGACGCCCGCCAGGACGAGGGCCAGCAGAACGACCAGTCCGACCAGGGCGACCAGACCGAGGGCGGCGCCCGTCGTGGCCGACGCAGCCGTGGCCGCGGTCGTGGCCGCGGGCAGAACGCCGACCAGGCCGACCAGGGCGAGCAGAAGCCCGCTCAGCAGCAGGCCGAGCCCGAGCAGAAGCCGGCCCAGCAGCAGAACGGCAAGCAGCAGAACGGCCAGCAGAAGCAGCAGGACCAGCGCGACGCGCAGCGCGACCAGAAGCAGCAGGACCAGAAGCAGCCGGAACAGCAGCGCGGCGAGCAGCAGCGTGGCGACCAGCAGCGTGGCGAGCAGCAGCGCGCCGCCGAGCAGGAAGCCGAGAACGGGCGCACCCGCCGGCAGCGTGACCGCAAGCGCGGTCGCGGCGGCCAGAACGACGAGTTCGAGCCCGAGGTCACCGAGGACGACGTCCTCATCCCGATCGCCGGCATCCTCGACGTGCTCGACAACTACGCCTTCGTCCGCACCACGGGCTACCTGCCGGGGCCGGAGGACGTCTACGTCTCCCTCGGCCAGGTGAAGAAGTACCACCTGCGCAAGGGCGACGCCGTCGTCGGCGCGATCAAGCAGCCGCGTGACAACGAGCAGCAGAGCCGTCAGAAGTACAACGCACTGGTCAAGATCGACACGATCAACGGTCAGACCGCCGACGAGGCCGCCGCCCGAGTCGACTTCCAGGACCTCACCCCGCTGTACCCGAACGAGCGTCTGCGCCTCGAGACCGAGCCGGCGAAGCTGTCGACGCGGATCATCGACCTCGTGTCGCCGATCGGCAAGGGCCAGCGCGGCCTGATCGTCTCCCCGCCGAAGGCCGGCAAGACCGTCGTCCTGCAGGCGATCGCGAACGCCGTCTCGAAGAACAACCCGGAGGCGCACCTGATGGTCGTCCTGGTGGACGAGCGTCCCGAAGAGGTCACCGACATGCAGCGCACGGTGAAGGGCGAGGTCATCGCCTCGACCTTCGACCGCCCCGCCGAGGACCACACCACGGTCGCCGAGCTCGCCATCGAGCGTGCCAAGCGCCTGGTGGAGCTCGGCCACGACGTCGTGGTGCTGCTCGACTCCATCACCCGTCTGGGCCGCGCGTACAACCTCGCCACCCCGCCGTCGGGCCGCGTGCTCTCCGGTGGCGTGGACTCGGCTGCGCTCTACCCGGTCAAGCGCTTCTTCGGCGCCGCCCGCAACATCGAGAACGGCGGCTCGCTGACCATCCTCGCCACCGCTCTCGTCGAGACCGGGTCGAAGATGGACGAGGTGATCTTCGAGGAGTTCAAGGGCACCGGCAACATGGAGCTCCGCCTCAACCGTCACCTGGCCGACAAGCGGATCTTCCCCGCCGTCGACATCAACGCCTCCGGGACCCGTCGGGAGGAGCAGCTGCTCTCCGCCGACGAGGTCGCGATCACCTGGCGCCTGCGTCGTGCCCTCGCCGGGCTCGACCCGCAGCAGGCGCTCGACGTGGTGCTGCGGAACCTCCGGGAGACGCAGTCGAACGTCGAGTTCCTGGTCCAGATCCAGAAGTCGGTGCCGGCGACCAGCGGTCACCACGGCAACGGCCACCAGGAGTAACGCGTGTTCGAGTCGGTGGCAGGGCTGCTGGCGGAACACGAGGAACTGACGCAGCAGCTGTCGGACCCCGCGCTCCACGCCGACCCGGCCCGTGCGAAGAAGGTCAACCGGCGGTACGCCGAACTCAGCCAGATCAAGGCCGCGTACGAAGCCTGGCAGGCGGCGGGGGACGACCTCGCCGCCGCCCGGGAACTCGCGCGTGAGGACGAGGCGTTCGCGGAAGAGGTCCCCGGGCTCGAGGGGCAGCTGGCCGAACGCCAGGAGCGCCTCCGCCGACTCCTCATCCCGCGCGACCCGGACGACGGCCGCGACGTGATCATGGAGATCAAGGGCGGCGAGGGCGGCGAGGAATCGGCGCTGTTCGCGGCCGACCTGCTCCGGATGTACTCGCACTACGCCGAGGGCAAGGGCTGGAAGGTCGAGCTCCTCGAGCGCACCGAGTCCGACCTCGGCGGGTACAAGGACGTCCAGGTCGCGATCAAGTCGAACACGACGGACCCGTCCCAGGGCGTGTGGGCGCACCTGAAGTACGAGGGCGGGGTGCACCGTGTGCAGCGGGTGCCGCAGACCGAGTCGCAGGGTCGTATCCACACCTCGACCACCGGGGTGCTCGTCTTCCCCGAGGTCGACGAGCCCGAAGAGGTCGAGATCAACCAGAACGACCTGAAGATCGACGTGTACCGGTCGTCGGGTCCGGGTGGGCAGTCCGTCAACACGACGGACTCCGCGGTGCGCATCACGCACCTCCCGACGGGCATCACGGTCGCGATGCAGAACGAGAAGTCGCAGCTGCAGAACCGAGAGGCGGGGATGCGCGTCCTGCGTGCCCGGATCCTCGCTCGTCAGCAGGAGGAGCTCGACGCCCTGGCGTCGGACGCGCGCAAGTCGCAGATCCGCGGGATGGACCGTTCGGAGCGCATCCGGACGTACAACTTCCCGGAGAACCGGATCGCGGACCACCGCACCGGCTACAAGGCGTACGACCTCGACCGTGTCATGAACGGTGCGCTCGAGCCGGTCATCCAGTCCGCCATCTCAGCGGACGAAGAGGCTCGACTGGCCGCCATCGGCGACCAGGACGCCTGAGCGGCGTGGACCTCCCGCAGCCGACGTTCGCCGCGGACCGCCTCCTGCGTGAGGCGGTCGCGGCGCTGTCGGCAGCGGGTGTGCCCACGCCGCAGGTCGACGCCGAGCTGCTGCTGGCGTGGGCGACCGACACCTCTCGTGGCGCGGTGCAGGCCCGGGCGCTGACCGGGGGAGCGATCGCAGCCGAGCACGTCGAACGCTTCCGGCACGCGGTGGCGCGACGTGTCACCCGCGAGCCACTGCAGCACGTCACCGGCGAAGCCCACTTCCGTGCGCTCACCCTGTCCGTCGGACCGGGGGTGTTCGTGCCACGACCCGAGACCGAGTCGGTCGTGCAGTTCGGCATCGACGCGCTCCGCGCCACCGCGGTCCCCGAGCCGATCGCGGTCGATCTCGGTGCCGGGAGCGGTGCGATCGCCATCGCCATGGACACCGAGGTTCCGAACGCCGTCGTGTACGCCGTCGAGCGGTCGGCCGAGGCCCTCCCGTGGACCCGGTGCAACGTCGACGCCCACGGCGGCACCGTGCGACTCGTTGAGGGCGACCTCGCCGACGCGTTCCCGGAGCTCGACGGACAGGTCTCGGTCGTCGTGTCGAACCCGCCGTACGTCCCGGACGACGCGGTGCCGATCGACCCCGAGGTCCGCGACCACGACCCGGCACTCGCGCTCTACGGCGGACCCGACGGCCTCGACGCCGTGCGCGCCCTGACCGAGACCGCGTGGCGGTTGCTCGTGCCCGGTGGTCTCGTCGTGGTCGAGCACGCCGAACAGCAGGGTGCCGGGGTCCGAGCGGTCCTCGCCGCGCGCGGCTTCCGATCACCGGAGACGCACGTCGACCTCACCGGACGCGACCGCACGACCACCGCCACGCGCTAGGCGGACCTGGGTCGAGCCTCCCGGTCGGCGGTCAGGCGGGGGCCGGCTGGGCGTTCGTCGGGACGGGCGTGGTCTCGTGCGCCGCGACGAAGGTCCGGACCGCGTGCCGCAGGTCGGTGTCGTGCTCGACCAGGACGGCTGTGATGCCGACACTCCGAGCGCCGGCGACGTTCTCCGGCATGTCGTCGGCGAAGAACGTCCGCTCGGCGGGGACGCCGTGGTGCTCGAGCACCCGCCGGAAGACGTCCTGCTCGGGCTTGCGCGCACCGAACCTGCTCGACGTGTCCAGGTGTTCGCCGAACAGCGGAGGCAGGGACGGCACCCACTCGTGCAGCCAGCGTCGGGCCAACGGACCGTTGTTCGTGAGGAGCGCCACCCGGCCGTGCTCCTTGGCGATCCGGACCGCTTCGAGCCGGTCGGGCAGCTCGGTCATCGCGGCGCCGCGGACCCGGGCCCACTCGGCCTCGTCGACGTCGCAGCCCATGGCCTCCTGGAAGGCGGCCAGGTACTCGTCGCCGTCCGCGAAGTGCCCCGCCTCGGCGCGCTGCTCGCTGCCGGTGTCCCACCAGCGGCGCCGGAGCTCGACGAAGTCGTGTCCCGTCAGCTCGGAGAGTCCGGCCATGCGGGTCTTCCAGTCGTAGCGGACGAGAACGTCGTCCATGTCGAAGAGGAACAGGAGTGGGGGCGCTGGCGTCTCGTTCACGATGCCCCCCATCCTCGCGCACTATCATCGTGCAGGTCATGGCTTCCCGATACGACTGCTCCGACCCCGACGGGCTCCTCACCGGGATGCGGCTCGCCCGAGCCGCCCTCGGTCGCGGTGAACTCGTCGTCGTCCCCACCGACACCGTGTACGGCGTCGCCGCGGACGCGTTCAGCGCGCAGGCCGTGCAGCGCCTCCTGGACGCGAAGGGCCGGACGCGGCAGTCCCCACCGCCCGTGCTCATCCCGGGCGTGGCGACGATGGACGCCCTCGCCAGCGAGGTCCCCGAAGCGGTGCGACGACTCGTCGACGAGTTCTGGCCCGGCGGTCTCACCGTCATCCTCCGCGCGCAGCCGTCCCTCGACTGGGACCTCGGCGAGACACGCGGCACCGTGGCGCTCCGGATGCCGGACTCGCGCATCGCCCTCGAGCTCCTCCAGGAAGTGGGGCCGCTCGCAGTGTCGTCCGCGAACGCGACCGGTGAGCCCGCCGCGATGGACATCGACGAGGCCGAACGGATGCTCGGCGACAGCATCGCGGTGTACCTCGACGGAGGCGCGATCCCCGTGCACGAGGGCACCGCCTCCTCGACCGGCTCCACGATCGTCGACGCCACCGGCCTGGCCGCGGGCGACGGCCTGCGGATCGTGCGCCACGGCGTGATCTCCGACGACGAGATCAGGCGGGTCGTCGGGGACGACCTCCTGCGGTGAAGTTCTACCTGCTCGCGGGGGTCATCTCGGCGGTCGTGAGCTTCCTGGTGAGCTGGCTCGTCTGGAAGCTCGGCGTCAGGTACAGGTGGTACCCGAAGGTCCGCGAACGGGACGTGCACCGCACCCCGACGCCGAGACTCGGCGGCATCGCGATGTTCCTCGGCGTGATCGTGTCGCTGCTCTGCGCGTGGTTCCTCTTCCCGGCGATCGCCGGCCAGGACTACTTCCGGCTCGTCTTCGCGGAGCCGGGGCGGGTGCTGGCCGTCCTTGCCGGGGCGACGATCATCGTGGTGCTCGGTGTCGCGGACGACATCTGGGACCTCGACTGGATGACGAAGCTCGCGGGCCAGATCATCGCCGCAGGCATCCTCGCGTGGCAGGGCGTCGCGATCGTCTCACTGCCGATCGGCAACACGCTCGGCGTCGGCTCGTCCTACATGAGCCTGATCTTCACGGTGCTCGCCGTCGTCCTGGTGATGAACGCAGTCAACTTCATCGACGGCCTGGACGGTCTGGTCGCCGGCGTCGCGATCATCGCCGGTGGGGTGTTCTTCCTCTACACGTTCTTCATCAACCGCGTGGTGGTCGAGACGGAGTTCTTCTTCAACCTGCCGTCGCTGCTGACCGCGGTGCTGGTCGGTGCCTGTGCCGGGTTCCTCGTGCTCAACTGGCACCCCGCGAAGCTGTTCATGGGTGACGCCGGCGCACTTCTGGTCGGGTTCCTGATGGCCACCAGTGCGGTGTCGATCACGGGCAACATCGACCCAGCCGCCGTGCGCACCCGCACCGACCTGCTGCCGGCGTTCATCCCGATCCTGCTGCCCTTCGCGATCCTCGTCGTGCCGATCCTGGACTTCGCCCTCGCCGTGGTCCGTCGCGTCAGTGCCGGCAAGTCACCCTTCTCCGCCGACCGGAAGCACCTGCACCACCGCCTGCTGGACATGGGGCACTCGCACTTCCACGCGGTGCTGGTCTTCTACGCGTGGACGGCGACCGTCGCGTTCGGTTGCCTGCTGTTCCTCTTCGTCAACTGGTGGTGGGTCACGGCCTTCGTCGCCGTCGGCTTCACGGCGTGCGCCATCGCCACGTTCGCGCCGCTCGGACGCAAGCGCGTGGAGATCGCCGCGCAGACGACCGCCCGGAACGGGGGAGCCGTGGACGCCAGTCTCGACCCGTTGGACCGCGCCGCCTCCATCCGTGACGCACCCACCCGCCCCTCGTCCCACCCGATCTCTGGAGACCCCTCGTGACCACCCCGAACGGCCTCGACCACGTCCGGCCGGTGTTCCGCCGCATCCTCCTGCAGGGCGCGGTCCTCGCCGGTGCCCTCGCCATCGTCGGGGGTGTCGTCGGCTGGTTCGTCGCGGGCGGCCCCGGGCTGACCGGCGGGCTGATCGGTGCGGTGTTGAGCGTCGTGTTCTGCGGGCTCACCGCGGTCAGCGTGCTCCTGGCGATCCGGTTCTCCGGCGGTCAGATGATCTCCGGCGCCTTCTTCGGCACGATCATGGGCACCTTCCTGGTGAAGTTCGTCCTGTTCATCGTCGTGCTCGTGGCACTCAAGGACCGTGACTGGGTCAACACGCCCGTCCTCGCGATCGCGATCATCATCGGTGTGATCGGTTCGCTCGTCATCGACGTCACCGTCATCGCACGTGCGCGCGTCCCGATCGGCGTCGAGCTGCCGGGAGACCGAACGGACGCTGAGGATCACGGCCCCGCTGCCTGAGAGCCCGAGAAGCCGCACACACCTGATAGGCTTCGGGAGCCCGCTGCCGGAGCATGAGCTCGGACGGGCAAGCCTCCACACCAGTCCACCTCCGCGTGCCATGCGTGCGCGCCCCGACACAGGAGACAGCGCTGCTATCCCACGCTCTTCCCCTGTCCCTCATCGCTGCGGGTAACCCCGTCGCGGCGGGGAGCAGCAAGGCCGCCGAGTTCCATGGTCCGTCGATCAACGAGTTCTTCCCGGACCCGATCTTCTTCGCCGGTACTGCGTTCGAGATGGACCGCATCGTCCTCATCCGCTTCTTCGCGGTGGCCGTGCTCCTCGTCTTCGCGTTCGCCGGAACCCGCGCGCTCAAGCTGGTCCCCAACCGTGGACAGGCATTCATCGAGTACGCCTTCGACGTCGTCCGTCGGAACACCTTCGACAACCTGGGTGAGAAGGACGGCAAGCGTTTCCTGCCGCTCCTCGCGACGATCTTCTTCGGCGTCCTGTTCATGAACCTCACGGGACTCGTCCCGTTCATGAACATCGCCGGTACCAGCCGCATCGCGATGCCGATGATCCTCGCGATCGTCGCCTACGTCGCGTTCATCTACGCCGGGCTCCGCAAGCACCCGGGCACGTTCCTCCGGAACTCGCTCTTCCCGCCCGGGGTGCCGTGGCCGCTGTACATCATCGTGACGCCGATCGAGCTCGTCTCCACCTTCGTGCTCCGTCCGATCACGCTGACGCTGCGACTCCTGATGAACATGGTCGTGGGGCACCTGCTCCTCGTCCTGTTCTTCTCGGCGACCTGGTTCTTCTTCTTCGACGCGGAGAGCCTCTTCAAGTTGTTCGGTGTCGGGACGCTCGCGTTCGGCATCGCCTTCAGCTTCTTCGAAGTCCTCGTCGGGTTGCTCCAGGCGTACGTCTTCATGCTGCTGACGGCCGTCTACATCCAGCTCGCGCTGGCTGACGAGCACTGACACCCTTCTGACCCCCTACGGGACCGACACTCGTCGGACCCGCACCTCGAAAGGAAAACACGTGGACGCAACGACCGTTCTCGCGGAGATCAACGGCAACATCGCGACGGTTGGCTACGGCCTCGCTGCGATCGGCCCGGCCATCGGCGTCGGCATCGTCGTCGGCAAGACCATCGAGTCCGTGGCCCGCCAGCCCGAGCTCCAGGGTCGCCTCACCACCCTCATGTACATCGGTATCGCCTTCACCGAGGCCCTTGCCTTCATCGGCATCGCGACGTACTTCATCTTCACCGCGTAAGGCTTCTCGATGCAGACTGCACTCATCATCGCGGCGGAGGAAGCGGCCCACAATCCGCTGATCCCCGAGTGGTACGACATCCTGTGGTCGGCGGTGGCCTTCGTCATCATCTTCATCGTGATGTGGCGTGTCGTCACGCCGCGGATCACGAAGATGCTCGATGAGCGCACCGAGGCCATCGAAGGCGGCATCAAGAAGGCCGAAGCCGCCCAGGAACAGGCCGCTGCTGCGCTCGACGAGTACAACAAGCAGCTGGCTGATGCGCGTGCCGAGGCATCGCGCATCCGTGAGCAGGCTCGTGCCGACGCCACCGCGATCGGCAACGAGGTCCGCGAGCAGGCCAGCGCCGACGCCGCACGCATCACCGCGAACGCCCAGGCGCAGATCGAGGCAGAGCGCCAGAGCGCGCTCCAGTCGCTCCGCTCCGAGGTCGGCACGCTCGCACTCGGCCTCGCGTCGGGTGTCATCGGCGAGTCCCTCCAGGACGACGCCAAGGCGACCGCCGTCGTCGACCGCTTCCTCGCCGACCTCGAGTCGTCGCAGGGTGCCCAGACGGCGGCCGGAACGGAGCACTGAGCATGCGCAGCGCCACCCGCGAAGCGATGACGTCCACCAGGGCGGTGCTCGCCGACCTCGGCGGTGCCGTCGACCTGGGCGTCGGAGCACAGATCTTCGCCTCCGGGCGAGCGATCGCCCGGGCGCCGCAGCTGCTCAACCTGCTCGCCGACCCGACAGCCGACACCGCAGGCAAGAAGGTCCTCATCGACCGCGTCTTCGCCGGACAGAGCGACGCCACGCGCGCCGTCCTGGCCGCCGTGGCCGGTTCGCGCTGGTCGTCGCAGGGTGACCTGCTTGCCGGCATCGAGGACGCAGCGGTACGCGCCGTGGCCGCCACGGCGGACCAGTCGACCTCGATCGAGGCCGAGCTGTTCGCCTTCGAGACCGCGGTCCGTTCGGACGCCGGACTCGAGCTCGCGCTCGGGACCAAGCTCGGCAGCGCCGACCAGAAGGGCTCCCTCGCGGAGCGTCTGCTGGCCGGCAAGGTGTCGCAGCAGACGATCACCATCGTGTCGAACCTCGTGCAGCAGCCCCGCGGCCGCCGCATCGGCGAGATCGTGCGTGACGCCTCCCGGATCGTCGCAGACCAGGCGGACAAGCTCGTCGCCACGGTCATCACGGCGACGCCGCTGTCCGACGACCAGGCGGCTCGTGTCGCCCGGGGGATCGCGCAGCGCTACGGACGGGACATCACCGTGAACCGCGTCGTCGACCCCTCGGTCGTCGGCGGGGTGCGCGTGCAGGTCGGCGGCGACGTCATCGACGGCACCGTCGCGACGCGGCTCGCAGACCTCCGTCTGCAGCTCGCCGGCTGAGCGTACGGTCGGACTCGTCCCTCCAAGTCCACAACGGGAACTGCCCCGCCCGGCAGCATCACCCTCTCGGAGCCGAAGGGCCCCGGAAACCAACAAGGAAAATCCCATGGCAGACATCACCATCAGCCCCGATGAGATCCGTGATGCCCTGAAGGACTTCGTCTCGAACTACGAGCCGACGAAGGCCTCCACGGCCGAGGTCGGGCACGTCACCGACGCCGGTGACGGCATCGCCCACGTCGAAGGCCTCCCCGGCGTCATGGCCAACGAGCTGATCCGCTTCCAGGACGGCACGCTCGGCCTCGCCCAGAACCTCGACGAGGACTCGATCGGTGCCATCGTGCTCGGCGAGTTCTCCGGCGTCGAAGAGGGCCAGGAAGTCACCCGCACGGGTGAGGTCCTCTCCGCCCCCGTCGGCGACGCATTCCTCGGCCGGGTCGTCGACCCGCTCGGTGCCCCGATCGACGGTCTCGGCGAGATCGCCGCCGAGGGTCGTCGTGCCCTCGAGCTGCAGGCGCCGGGCGTCATGTCCCGCAAGTCGGTCCACGAGCCGATGCAGACCGGCATCAAGGCGATCGACGCGATGATCCCCGTCGGCCGCGGCCAGCGTCAGCTGATCATCGGTGACCGCCAGACCGGCAAGACGGCCATCGCGATCGACACGATCATCAACCAGAAGGCCAACTGGGACTCCGGCGACGAGAACAAGCAGGTCCGCTGCATCTACGTCGCCATCGGTCAGAAGGGCTCCACGATCGCCTCCGTCAAGGGTGCGCTCGAGGACGCCGGCGCGATGGAGTACACGACCATCGTCGCCGCTCCGGCCTCCGACCCGGCCGGCTTCAAGTACCTGGCCCCCTACACCGGCTCGGCCATCGGCCAGCACTGGATGTACCAGGGCAAGCACGTCCTGATCATCTTCGACGACCTGTCGAAGCAGGCCGAGGCCTACCGTGCGGTGTCGCTCCTCCTGCGTCGTCCGCCGGGACGCGAGGCATACCCGGGTGACGTCTTCTACCTGCACTCCCGTCTGCTGGAGCGTTGCGCGAAGCTGTCCGACGAGCTCGGCGCCGGATCGATGACGGGTCTCCCGATCATCGAGACGAAGGCGAACGACGTCTCGGCGTACATCCCGACCAACGTGATCTCGATCACCGACGGCCAGATCTTCCTGCAGTCGGACCTCTTCAACGCGAACCAGCGTCCGGCCGTCGACGTGGGCATCTCGGTGTCCCGCGTCGGTGGTGACGCCCAGGTGAAGTCGATCAAGAAGGTCTCCGGCACCCTGAAGCTCGAACTGGCGCAGTACCGCTCGCTCGAGGCGTTCGCGATGTTCGCGTCCGACCTCGACCAGGCGTCGCGTCGTCAGCTCGACCGTGGTGCCCGCCTGACCGAGCTGCTCAAGCAGCCGCAGTACTCGCCGTACCCGGTGGAGGAGCAGGTCGTCTCGATCTGGGCCGGCACCAACGGCAAGCTCGACACGGTCCCCGTGCCGGACGTGCTGCGTTTCGAGTCCGAGCTGCTCGACCACCTGCGTCGCAACTCCGACGTGCTCACGACCCTGCGCGAGACGAACCAGCTCAGCGACGACACCGTCGCCGAGATGTCGAAGCAGATCGACGAGTTCACGAAGAGCTTCCAAACGAGCGACGGCAAGACGCTCGGCTCGGAGCAGTTCGACGCCGCGGACTCCGAGGACGTCGACCAGGAGCAGATCGTCAAGGGTCGTCGCTAGATGGCAGCGCAGGTCCGGGTCTACCGTCAGCGGATCAAGTCCGCGAAGACCACGAAGAAGGTCACGCGCGCCATGGAGCTGATCTCGGCGTCGCGGATCCAGAAGGCGCAAGCCCGCATGGCCGCGTCCGGTCCGTACTCCCGTGCGGTGACCCGGGCCGTGTCGGCCGTGGCGACGTTCTCGAACGTCGACCACGTGCTGACCACCGAGCCGGCGACGTCGACCCGCGCGGCCGTGGTGCTGTTCACCTCGGACCGCGGTCTCAACGGCGCGTTCAGCACGAACGTCCTCAAGCAGGGCGAGGAGCTCGCCTCCCTGCTCCGCAGCGAGGGCAAGGACATCGTGTACTACCTGGTCGGGCGCAAGTCCGTCGGGTACTTCACGTTCCGCGAGCGCGCGTCGGAGCAGCAGTGGGTCGGCAACACCGACCAGCCGGAGTTCTCGACCGCCAAGGAGATCGGCGACGCCGTCGTGGCGAAGTTCCTGCAGGACACCGCAGAGGGTGGCGTGGACGAGATCCACATCGTCTTCAACCGGTTCCTCAGCCTCGCCACGCAGGAGCCGCAGGTCGTCCGCCTGCTGCCGCTCGAGGTCGTGGACGGAGTGGACGAGCCCCAGGGCGACGAGCCGCTCCCGCTCTACGAGTTCGAGCCGGACGCCGACGCGGTGCTCGACTCGCTCCTCCCGGTCTACATCGAGAGCCGCATCTTCAACGCCATGCTGCAGTCGGCTGCTTCCGAGCACGCCGCCCGTCAGAAGGCCATGAAGGCGGCGAGCGACAACGCCGACTCCCTGATCCGTGACTTCACCCGTCTCGCGAACAACGCGCGACAGGCCGAGATCACGCAGCAGATCTCCGAGATCGTCGGCGGCGCCGACGCCCTCTCGTCGAAGAAGAAGTAGTCCGCCGCGTGCGCGGACAGACACCCACCCCAGGAAGGCACCAGCCATGACCGACACCGCAACCACCGCGGTCGAGACGTCGTCGGCGCCCGGTGTCGGCCGGATCGCCCGTGTCACGGGTCCCGTCGTCGACATCGAGTTCCCGCATGACGCGATCCCGGAGATGTACAACCTCCTGTTCACGACCATCACCATCGGTGAGTCGTCGCAGGAGATCGGCCTCGAGGTCGCGCAGCACCTCGGCGACGACCTCGTCCGTGCCATCTCCCTGAAGCCGACCGACGGCCTGGTCCGTGGTCAGGAAGTCCGTGACTCGGGCGCTCCGATCTCGGTCCCCGTCGGCGACGTCACCAAGGGCAAGGTCTTCGACGTCCTCGGCAACGTGCTCAACTCCGACGAGAAGATCGAGATCACCGAGCGCTGGCCGATCCACCGCAAGGCCCCGGCCTTCGACCAGCTCGAGTCCAAGACCTCGATGTTCGAGACCGGCATCAAGTCCATCGACCTCCTCACCCCGTACGTGCAGGGTGGCAAGATCGGTCTCTTCGGTGGTGCGGGCGTCGGCAAGACCGTCCTCATCCAGGAGATGATCCAGCGTGTCGCGCAGGACCACGGCGGTGTGTCGGTGTTCGCCGGTGTCGGTGAGCGCACCCGTGAGGGCAACGACCTCATCGGTGAGATGGAAGAGGCAGGGGTCTTCGACAAGACGGCCCTCGTGTTCGGCCAGATGGACGAGCCGCCGGGGACGCGCCTCCGTGTCGCCCTGTCGGCGCTGACGATGGCGGAGTACTTCCGCGACGTGCAGAAGCAGGACGTCCTGCTCTTCATCGACAACATCTTCCGCTTCACGCAGGCCGGTTCCGAGGTCTCCACGCTGCTCGGTCGCATGCCGTCCGCGGTGGGCTACCAGCCGAACCTCGCTGACGAGATGGGTGTGCTCCAGGAGCGCATCACCTCGACGCGTGGCCACTCGATCACCTCGCTGCAGGCGATCTACGTGCCGGCTGACGACTACACCGACCCGGCGCCGGCGACCACGTTCGCCCACCTCGACGCCACCACGGAGCTCTCCCGCGAGATCGCGTCGCAGGGTCTCTACCCGGCCATCGACCCGCTGACCTCCACGTCACGGATCATGGACCCCCGGTACCTGGGCGCCGACCACTACGAGACCGCCACGCGCGTCAAGCAGATCCTCCAGAAGAACAAGGAGCTGCAGGAGATCATCGCCATCCTCGGTGTCGACGAGCTCTCCGAAGAGGACAAGATCACGGTGGAGCGCGCCCGTCGCATCCAGCAGTTCCTGTCCCAGAACACCTACATGGCGAAGAAGTTCACCGGTGTCGAGGGCTCCACGGTGCCCCTCAAGGACACCATCGAGTCCTTCCGCGCCATCGCCGATGGCGAGTTCGACCACGTCGCGACGCAGGCGTTCTTCAACGTCGGTGGCATCAACGACGTGGAAGAGAAGTGGGCTCAGATCCAGAAGGAGAACCGCTGAGATGGCGGGTCTCACCGTGAGCGTCGTCTCGGCTGACCGCGAGGTCTGGTCGGGCGACACCACCATGGTCGTCGCGCGCACGACCGAGGGCCAGATCGGCATCCTCGCGGGACACGAGCCGATGCTCGCGATCCTCGCGCAGGGTCAGGTCCGCATCACGCGGGCCGACGGCTCCACGGTCGCGGTCGACGCGGAGGACGGCTTCCTCTCCGTCGAGCACGACACGGTCACGATCGTTGCGCGGCAGGCCGCGCTGGCGTCCTGACCGGACTGACCGTCCTCCTCCCGCCGTCCGAGACGAAGCGGGAGGGCGGGGACACAGAGAGCTCGCTCGATCTGGGTGAGCTCTCGTTCCCGGAACTGGCCACAGAGCGGGCCGCGGTGATCACCGCGGCCCGCTCCGTCAGTTCTGAGGAGAGCTCCGCGCGGACGGCGTTGAAGCTCGGGCCGAAGTCGGTCGCCGAACGACTCCGCAACATGGTCCTCGAGACCAGTCCGACCATGCCGGCCGTCGAGCGGTACACGGGCGTGCTCTACGACCCGCTGGACGCCTTGACCGCGGACGCGGGGACGCGCGCCTGGTGGGATCGTCACGTCGTCGTGCAGTCCGCGATGTTCGGACCGGTGGGCGCGGGGGACCGGATCCCCGCGTACCGGCTGTCGCACGATTCCCGGCTCCCCGGGATCCGGCTCGCGTCGCACTGGTCTGTTCCGGCATCAGCGGCGCTGGCGACCCGTCCGCCGGGGCTGGTCCTCGACCTCCGGTCGGAGGGCTACCGCGCGCTCGCGCCGGTTCCGGACAGCGTTCCCCTGCGCGTGGTCAGCGTCGCCGGAGACGGTCGACGCAAGGCACTGAACCACTGGAACAAGACGGCGAAGGGGTGGCTCGTCTCGCTGCTCGGGCGGACCCAGGCGTCGGTTTCCTCGATGGTGGAACTCGCCGCCTGGGCTGCGGCGCACGGAGTCGTCATCGAGCAGGTCGGGAACGGCTGGGACCTGGTCGCCGAGAGTCTCGAGCCCGTGGCGGTCTGACCTCCGTCCCTCCACAGGGCGGTCGCGACGGTTGGCCGTCCACTGGTCGCTGGAGCGGCCGTCCTGGAGGCCCGACCCACGTCAGGCTCGCCTGCATGCGAACCACAGACACCACGACCGGACCCACGCCCCCGACTTCCCCTCGCCACAGTCACGAGATCGCCGCTGCCGTCACGCTGCCGAGCGCTGCTCGCGCCCTCGTCGCACCGGGCCCCCTGACCACGGCGGGCGGCATCGCGCTCACGACGGCGTGCGGCGCGCTGTCGACCCGCGTGGCGCTCCTCGGGTTCCTGGCCGACCCGGACGCCGACGACCCGATCGGCATCAGCGGGCACGATCCGTTCACCGACCCGATGCCCTCGGCGCTGCTCGGATCCGGTCCGGAGCCCGACCGCGACCGGGTGCGACGGGCCGGCGACCGTTGTGTGGACGCCTGGCGTCAGTGGTCCGGGGAACGCGACTCCGGACAGTCCGTGGTCGGCGTCGGGGGAGCACTCGGGCTCGGTGCGTGGTGCGCGTGGGCTCTGGGCGCGGAGCTCCGTGCCGAGACGCGGGCGCGGTACGCGCTCGACCTGCGCGCTGACGACCCGCTCGCGCAACTGGTGCTCCGCAGTTGCACGCTGGGCATCCGGGCGGCGTGGCGTGGATGAGACCGGGTGCACCGCATCGTCTACGGTTGTGGTGCCGACCGGAGGAGCCGCACGTGCAGGACGACGAGGACCAGCTCGACGACACCGTGCTGCGTGCGGCGGACCGGCGTCGGGCGACCACCGCTCCGGGGCAGCTCGACGACACCTTCGTTCGTCCCGGGCGTCATCGGACTCCGGCGTCGTCTCGCCCGGACCAGGAGGCCGGCCTCCCCGCGGCCGTCCCCTCGATCCGGATCGGGGTACGGGTGTACCGCCTGGACCGTCCCGTCGTCGTCGGCCGGCGGCCCGGCCCCCCGCGGGTCGTCCAGGGCCCGGTGCCGGAACTCGTGACCGTGCCCTCGCCGGGCGGAGTGGTGTCCTCCTCCCACGTCCTGTTCCACGCCGCCGGGTCCACCGCCGTCGTCGACGACCTGCACGCCACGAACGGCACGGTCGTCCGCGCTCCCGGCGCCCCGCCGCACCGGATGCCCTCGGGTGCCTCGATGGTCGTGCTGACCGGTACGGTTGTCGACATCGGGGACGGCGCCACCATCGAGGTGCTGTCGCCGTACCTGCGGTCCGTCCCTCCCGGCGGTCGCGAGTCGTCCGGACCCCTCTTGTCTCCACCGTCCACCACCGGTCCGTCCCGAACCCCCAGAGAGCGACCCTGAACCGTGACCGAACTCGGCCGTGCTGCCTCCTCCCACGCCATCGACTTGCCCGACGGCAACGGTGCGACGCTGACCTTGTCGTGGGGGGCCGCGACCGACGTCGGACGCCGCCGTGACCACAACGAGGACAGCTACATCGTCGACGCCCCCTACTTCGTGGTGGCGGACGGCATGGGTGGCCACCTGGCGGGTGACCGGGCGTCCGACGCGGTCGTGCGCCGCCTCGGCGACTCCACCACCGAACCGTTTGCCTCGCGGCAGACCATCCAGCGGGCACTGCTGCTCGCCACCGCCGACATCGAGCGGGCAGCGGGCGGCAACGCCATCGGTGCCGGCACGACCGTCACCGGCGTGGCGCTCGTCGCGACGCACGGACAGCCCTCGGCACTCGTGTTCAACGTCGGTGACTCGCGCACCTACCGCAGCGATGCGGGAGCACCCTTGAAGCGACTGACGATCGACCACTCGGTGGTGCAGGAGATGGTGGACGCCGGTGTCCTCCGGGCCGAGGACGCCGAGTCCCACCCGGACAGCAACGTCATCACCCGGGCCGTCGGGTTCGGCGAGCCGCCGGAGCCGGACTGGTGGACCATCCCGCTCCGGACCGGCGACCGCTACGTGGTCTGCTCGGACGGCCTGACGAAGGAGATCGGCGACGTCGGCATCTCGCGCATCGCTGCGAAGGTCGACGACCCGCAGGAGCTCGCGGAGCGGCTCGTGGGCGACGCCGTCATCGCCGGCGGTCGGGACAACGTCACGGTCGTCGTGCTGCAGGTCGACGACGCCCCGGCGGTGCCCGACGACATCGAGGACACCCTCCCGCGTCACTGACCTCGACGGGACGTGCTGCGAACGGGTCTGGACGACCAGGCCCGGTAGAATCCCGCAACGCCGTCGTGACCACGCCACTCAGCCGGGAAGGAGCGTCCATGGCCCGCAGACTGCCGTCGAGCCCTCCCGTGCTTCCGGGCTTCAGTCCGGTGCACGTGCTCGGCTCCGGTGGCTTCGCCGACGTGTTCCTCTACGAGCAGGACATGCCCCGACGCCAGGTCGCGGTCAAGGTCCTGCTCGACGAGGTCGTGGACGACCGCGTCCGCCAGATGTTCCAGGCCGAGGCGAACCTGATGGCGCGTCTCAGCACCCACCCCTCGATCCTCACCGTGTTCCAGGCGAGCGTCGCCGCGGACGGTCGCCCGTACCTCGTCATGGAGCTCTGCTCGGCGTCGATCAGCGAGCGCTACCGTCGCGAACCGGTCCCGGTGTCGCAGGTCCTCTCGGTCGGCGTGCGGATCGGCTCGGCGCTCGAGACCGCACACCGCGACGGCGTGCTGCACCGTGACGTGAAGCCGTCGAACATCCTGCTCACGGCCTACGGCAACCCGGTGCTGTCGGACTTCGGGATCGCCGCGACCCTCGGAGAGGCCGATCCCGACGAGCCCGTCGGCATGTCGATCCCGTGGTCGGCGCCGGAGGTGCTCGGCGACGAGTCGCGCGGCACGATCCAGTCCGAGGTCTACTCGCTCGCAGCGACCGTGTACTCGCTCCTGGCCGGGCGGAGTCCGTTCGAGGTGCCCGGCGGCAAGAACGGCGCCGCCGACCTCATGGCGCGGATCGACAAGGGCGGACCGCTGCCCACCGGGCGTCCCGACGTGCCACCGACCCTCGAACGAGTCCTGGGTACAGCGCTCTCGCGGCGCCCACGGGACCGACCTCCGACGGTCATGGAACTCGTGCGTGGGTTCCAGCAGGTCGAGGCCGAGCTCGGTCTCCCGCAGACCCCGGCCGAGGTCGCGGTCGAGGCCTGGGCGGTCGCCACACCGTCGCGCCCCGGCGAACAGACCGTCATCGCGGCGGTCGGTGCGGGTGGCGGTGGGGCCGGAGCTCGGTCGGGCCGTCGTCGTCGGACCCGCTCCACCCTGCGCGGCGGCGCGGTGGCGAGCGCGTCAGAGAGTGTCGGGACCGTCCACCGGTCCGCCTCCACCGCGCGCGGCCGCCGCGGATCGCGGTCTGCTCTGGTCTGGGCGACCGTCCTGTCCTCGGTCGTGGTGGTGGCGCTTGCCGTGACCACCGCGGCTGTCCTCACCCGCGGCGGTGACGACGCCGTACCCGTCGTGTCGGACGTCAGCGCCACCGCCGGTGCGTCCGCCGTGACGTTCCGCTGGACCGATCCGGGCCTCCAGCAGGGCGACACCTTCGTCGTGACGACCGATGGTGCGACGAGCCAGCAGACCGGGACGACGTTCGTCGCGACCGGCCGCCCCGGCGTCGAGCAGTGCATCCGGGTCGCGGTGAACCGTGACGGCCGCACCGGGGCGGACAGCGTCGAGCGGTGCGGCACGATCGGCGGAGCCCGGTGATCCGACGGCTGCTCGCTGCCCGGCGTTCCGCGACCGTGACGACCGCGGTGGCCGTCGTCGTCGGGGCGGTCGTCGCCGGGACGGCGCTCGTGTCGAACGGCTACCACGCACAGCGCGTCGACCTCGGCGACGGCACGGTCTGGGTGCCCTCGGCGCAGTACGGAGCGGTGGGCCGCGTCAATCCACAGGTGCTCGAACTGAACACCGCGGTGGAGACCTCCTCGGACGCCACTGCCGTGCTGCAGCACGGATCGACGGTCTACGCGGTCGACCAGACGAAGGGCACGGTGGCCCGGGTCGACGTCGCGGACGCCACCCTGGGTGACGCCGTCACGCTGCCCACGGGTTCGCCGACCGTCCTCTTCGCCGGGGACACCGCCGTCATCGGCAACGCGGACACTGGCGACCTCTGGTCCACACCCGCGGACTCCCTCGACGAGTTCGACGCCTCGACGGACCCGCAACTGACCCTGGGCGCTGATGCCGTGTTCGACGCGTCTGCCGACCACGTCGCGGTGTACTCGCCGCGGACCGGCACCGCGTCGCTCGTCGCTCTGGGTACGACCCCGACCGTGGAACGCCGCTCATCCGTCCGGATGGACCGCACGCACGCCTTCCAGGTCGCGACCGTCGGCGACCACATCGCCGTCCTCGACCGCACCGACGGCGTGCTCTCGATCGACGGGCGGACCGTCGACCTGGGGGACCGAGTCGGCTCCGCACCCGCGTTGCAGCAGTCGACCAGCACCGGTGACGACGTGACGGTCGCGGGCACTGCCGGCCTCGTCCGTGTGTCCGCTTCCGGCGCCGTGCAGCAGTCCGCCCTCGCCGTCTCCGGACGTGCCGCTCGACCGTGGACCGACGACGGGTGCACGTTCGGAGCGTGGAGTGGCGGGCAGGCGATCGACACCTGCGACGGTCGTGCCGTGCAGGACCTCGACCGGGTTCCGGGCGGCGCGGCGCTCCAAGTGGTGCACAACGGGCGCACCGTGGTGGCCAACGACCCGGAGACCGGGCGCTCCTGGGCCGTCGGCCGCAGCGGTCAGCTCATCGACAACTGGGCGCAGCTCGTCGACGAGCAGGACGACCAGCAGCAGGAGCGGGCGTCGGACGACGACCCGGAGGTCGAGAAGGAGCAGGCCCCGCCCGTCGCGGTCGACGACGACCTCGGTGCTCGTCCTGGCCGCACCACGACCCTCCCGGTCCTGCTCAACGACCACGACCCGAACGGCGACCCGCTGGTCGTCAGCGACGTCGGCGACGTCGACGACTCGGTGGCGCGCGTCATGATCGTCACCGACGGCCAACAGCTGCAGGTCTCCCTGCCCGCCGCGGCCACCGGTGTCGTGACGTTCCCGTACACGATCACCGACGGCAACGGGGGGTCCGCGACGGCGACCGTCCGGGTGACCGTCCGGCCGGAGTCCGAGAACGAGCCGCCCCGGCAGGTCCGCGCGACACGGGCCGACGTCGTCCGGGGCGGGCACGTCTCGACGAACGTCCTCGGCGACTGGATCGACCCCGACGGCGACCCGGTGTACCTCGAGTCGGCCGACCCGTCCGAGGGCGACCACACCTCGACCACGCCGGACGGCCTGCTCGACTACCGGAACGACAGCGGTCGCACCGGCGACCGGGTCCAGCAGGTCACCGTCAGCGACGGCCGGGACACCGGTCGCGGTCCGGTCACGGTGACGGTGGCGGCGCAGGGCGACGTGCCGCTGCGCGCCGAGGGCTTCCCCGTGAGCGGGTACGCCGACAAGCCGTTCACGGTGGAACCGCTCGATCACGTCCGCGGGGGCAACGGTGCCGTCACCCTCACGAGCGTGTCGTCAGCGCCAGGCCTGACGGTGACGCCGAGCTACGACAGCGGGACCGTGCGCGTCGAAGCGCGGACGCCGGGGGACTGGCAGCTCGAGTACACCGTCTCGGACGGAACCAAGACGGCGAGCGGCGTGGTCCGGATCACCGTGCTCGCGCCGCCCGACGCCTCGGCCGCGCCGGTGACGACGCCGAAGACCGTCTTCGTCACCACGCTCTCGTCGAAGGACACCGACGTGACGGCGACCGACTTCGACCCGGCCGGCGGCGTCCTCCTCGTCACCGGACTCGACGGGCCGCCGAGCGGTTCCGGCGTCCAGGCCGACGTGGTCGACCAGCACATCGTCCGGGTGAGCCTCACCGCACCGCTCGACGGCCCGGTGTCCTTCGGCTACACGGTGTCGAACGGACTCGCGACGGCCACGGGCACGATCACGGTCGTCGAGATCCCCGAGCCGGAGCGCATCCAGCCGCCCGTCGCCCAGCCGGACACAGCGACCGTCCGGGTCGGCGCCGTCACCGACATCGACGTCCTCGCCAACGACACCCAGCCGGAGGGCGGAGCGATCTCGCTGCTGCCCGACCTCGTCCAGGACGTCCCTCGCGGTGCCGGTCTGCTGTTCGCCTCCGGTGACCACCTGCGCTACCTCGCACCGAACACCCCGGGCACCTACACGGCGGCGTACCGGGTCGCCGGACCGGACGGGCAGACCGCAGACGCGACCGTCTCGGTGTCCGTCCGTGACCGCGACCGTGCGACGAACGGCGCGCCCGTCCCGCAGACGGTGACGGCGCGCGTGGTCGCCGGTCAGTCAGTGCGCGTCTCGGTGCCCCTGAGCGGGATCGACCCGGACGGCGACTCCGTGCAGCTCGTCGGCGTGGCATCGAACCCGGAGAAGGGCTCGGTGGCGGACGTCGCCGCCGATTCGCTCACCTACGAAGCCGGTGACTACTCAGCGGGGACGGACGAGTTCACCTACACCGTGGTCGATGCCCTCGGGGCCCGCGCCACGGGCACGGTCCGCGTCGGCATCGCCCCGCGTGCCGACGCGGCCGGCCGTCCCGTCGCCGAGGCCGACCGCGTCACCATCCGCCCCGGCGGATCCGTGTCGGTCCGGGTGCTGCAGAACGACTCCGACCCCGAGGGCGGTCGCCTCACCGTCACCGCGGTGGAGCCCACCGCGCCGGACGTCCGCGCGCGGGTCGTCGGCGGCCAGACCGTCCAGGTGACCCCGCCGCCGTCCGCCCGGCGCGGCGACTTCGCGGTGGCGTACACGGTGGCCGACGACCAGGGCGCGACCAGTACCGCGTTCGTCACCGTGACGGTCGACGAGGACGCACTCCCACTGCGCCCCGAGGTCGACGACACCGTGCTCGACCTCCAGGACGTGATCGGACGGCAGACCGTCACCGTCGACGTCCTCCGGAACGTCTTCTTCGCCGAGGGCACGGACGCGGACCTCCGGGTCGGCGTGGTCGACGGCTACCGCGGCACCGCGTCCGTCACCGGTGACGACCGCCTCGTCGTCCGTGTCTCGGACACGTCGCAGGTGATCCCGTTCTCGGTCGCACGACGCGACCACCCGGACGTGGTGTCCTACGGTTTCGTCCACGTCCCGGGCGCTGACGACGCGCTCCCGCAGCTTGACCGGACCGCTCCCGCGGTCTCCGTCCGCAGTGAGTCGACGGTCCGTATCCCGCTGTCCCGCTACGTCGTGACCGCGAACGGCAAGACCGCGGTCGTCACCGACCCCGGGGCCGTGAAGGCGACGCACGCCGACGGTGGTTCCCTGGTGGTCGACGACTCGACGCTGCAGTTCACCTCGTCGAAGCTCTACTTCGGCAAGGCGTCGATCTCGTTCGAGGTGACGGACGGATCGGCTGCGAACGGCGGAACCGGACGTGTCGCGACCCTCGTGCTGCCGATCACCGTGACGCCGCGCTCGAACCAGCCGCCGGCGCTCACGGGGACGACCCTCGAGATGCAGCCCGGCGACCGGCGCGTGCTCGACCTCACCAAGCTGACCGACTACCCGTACCCGGGGGACCTGCCGGAGTTGCGGTGGTCCGTGGTCGAGCGACCGGGCAACGGCACGACGGCGACGATCTCCGGGCGGCGCCTGACCGTCGCGGTCGACGACGCGGCGTCACCGGGCGAGCGGTCCACGGTCGGCGTCGGTGTCGCCGACTCGACGGCCCAGGGGCGGTCGGGCCGCATCACGATCGAGGTCGTCACGTCGACCCGACCGCTGGTGCAGCCCGGGCCGGACAGCGCGGTCGTACGACGAGGCACGTCCACCACGGTCGACGTGCTCGCGAACGACCGACAGACGAACCCCTTCCCGGGGCAGCCGTTGCGGGTCGTCGACATCCGCGGCCTCGCCGGCGGCATCCCCGCGGGCGTGACGATCACCCCGAGTGCCGACCGGTCGCGCCTCCGGGTGAGCGTCGCCGCGGACGCGAAGCCGGTCGACACACACCTGCAGTACCGGGCCGTCGATGCGACGGGGGACGCCGACCGATCCGTGTGGGGCGACGTGACGGTCTCGGTGCAGGATGTCCCGGACGCGCCGGGTACCCCGACCCGGACCGGTACCGAGGCCGGTGGGCAGGTCACGCTGAACTGGTCCACCCCCCGTGCGAACAACGCACCGATCACCGGCTACCGCGTGACCGGGACCGGCGGCGTCACGAAGGACTGCGGCACCGCCACCGTCTGCACGGTCACCGGGCTGGACCCGACCGCGTCCTACCGGTTCAGCGTCCTGGCCGAGAACGAACTCGGCAGTTCGCAGCCGTCGCCGCAGTCAGCCACGATGAGCGCCGACTTCGTCCCGACGGCGCCGACCGGGCTCTCGGTCGTCCCCGACCGGACGAACCCCGGGCAGCTCGACGTCTCGTGGGACCCGGTGCCCCGACCCGCCACGGGCAGCGCCGTCGACGACCACGTCGTGACGATCGCCGGCCCTGGCCTCAGTGACACGAGACGCACGGGCACCGCGACGACCACGTCCTTCAGCGGCGCGACGAGCGGCGCGGTCTACGTCGTGACCGTCTCGCCCCGCAACGACGCGGCTCGGGACGGCACGGTCGTGCAGTGGAACAGCGCGACGGCGTCCGGAACCGCCGTCGGGACCCCCGGCGCGCCGCAGGACGTCCGGGCCGTCACCGGTGAGCAGCCGGACGACCAGGGCAGGTCGACGGTGACGATCACCTGGTCGCCCGCGGACGGTGCCGGGGGGTCCGGTCCGGCCTACCGGGTGTACCGGGTCGCACCGGGGAGCAGCCCGAGCTGCGACACCCTGTCGGGCCAGACATCGCTCGGCGCGGAGTCCGGGACGACCGACGCGGGTGTCGGCGGCGGTGGCGTCCGGTACGCGGTGGTGTCCGACAACGGCCTGTTCTGCAACGTCGCCTCCGCCAGCGCGGTCGCCTACGAGACCCCGGGCGGCACCGCTGCCCCGGCCGTCGCGATCGTCTCCGGGGCGACCGCCACGCAGTCCGACCTCCGGGTCACCGCCCCGGGTGCGGAGGTCGACCACTACCGCCTCCAGACGGGCACATCGGTCCTCTCGCTCCAGCCCGGCCAGGCCTGGACGGGGGTGCCCGGGACCGGCGCGCGGAACGCCCCGGCCACCCTCACGCTCCAGGCGTGCGGGGCGCCCGGCGACGCCTTCTGCACCGGCAAGGACGATTCGTGGTCCGCACCGGGTGTCGCCTTCGACACGTCGAGCTCGGTGGACGGCGCGCAGGAGGGGCAGCAGATCGTGGTCAGCGGTCCGACCGTCGGCAGCGGTGTGAGTGTGACGTCGTACACGGCCCGGTGGTACAGCGACGGCGACGGCACGGTCGGGATCACGCCACAGGACGCGGACACCTGGCAACCCGGCGACACGGCCCCGACAGCGCCAGCCGGCGCCAGGTCCGTCCGGATCCTCGTCACGGTGCAGCTGGACGCCGACCCCAGGCTCTCGGCCACGACCGGCAGGTCCTCGCCGACGTCACCCGTCGCAGCGGCCGACCCACCGCCCGCCGACCCACCGGTGGACCCTCCGGCTGACCCCGCACCCGGTGCCGGCGACCCCGCCGAGCCGACATCGTGACCGCCAGCACCGCCGACGCCGTCCCCACCACCGAAGGAACGACACCCGCATGAGCATGACCCCGGAGCAGGCCACCTGGTTCGCCGACGTCGCCGGCCGCATCGTGACCAACGTCGAGCAGGTGCTCCTCGGGAAGACGTTCGTGATCCGCCTCGCCGTCACCGCGATGCTCAGCGAGGGGCACCTGCTCCTCGAGGACGTCCCGGGGACCGGCAAGACCAGCCTGGCGCGCGCCCTCGCCCAGAGCGTGCAGGGGTCGACGAACCGTGTCCAGTTCACCCCGGACCTGCTGCCCGGCGACATCAGCGGCATCAGCGTGTACGACCAGCGTGCGCAGGCGTTCGAGTTCCACCGTGGCCCGGTGTTCGCGAACATCGTCCTGGCCGATGAGATCAACCGCGCGAGCCCGAAGACCCAGTCGGCGTTGCTCGAGGCGATGGAGGAGTCCGCTGTCACCGTGGACGGCGTCACCCACCGGCTGGCGCAGCCGTTCATGGTCGTCGCCACCCAGAACCCGATCGAGCAGGCCGGCACCTACCGCCTGCCGGAGGCGCAGCTCGACCGGTTCCTCATGAAGACGTCGATCGGTTACCCGGACCACGCGGCGACTGTCCGGATCCTCGAGACGTCCGCGGCGCCATCCGCGGCGGTCCCCGTCGCGAGCGTGGTGCCCGCGGCGACCGTCACCGAGATGGCCGCTCTCGCCCGCACCGTGCACGTCGACCCGGTGATCGCCGACTACGTCGCGCGCCTGGTGGACGGCACCCGGGCCGCGCCCGAGGTCCGACTCGGCGTCAGTGTGCGCGGAGCGATGGGCCTGATGCGCGCGAGCCGCGTCCTCGCCGCCGTCAACGGTCGGCACTACGTCACGCCCGACGACGTGAAGGCACTCGCCGAGCCGGTCCTCGCGCACCGCATGGTGCTCGATCCGGAGGCCGAGTTCGACGGCGTCAGTGCCTCGAGCGTCGTCGCGCAGCTGCTCGTCGACACGCCACCACCGGCCGACCGGGTCCCGCGATGACGGACCACCGTCCCGCCGGGACGCGGTCCCGGCGGCCCCTGGCGACACGGTCGCGTCGGGCGGCCACCCAGGAGGGCACCCGGACGGTCGCCGGACCCACCAACGTCCGGACCCGTCTCGTCGGTGACCGCGAGGACGTCGCCGCTGACGCCGTGGTCGGTGTGGTCCGCGCGTGGCGTACGGCCGGGAGGCTCGTCATCCGTGTCCGGGACGACGTCGCCTCCGTCGTGACGGGCCTCGGATGGACCGCGGTCGTCCTGACGATCGTCGCGTTCGTCGCGGGGTACCGCTCCGGGCTCCGCGAGGTCGTGGTCGTCGGGTGGGCGGGGGCGGTCCTGGTGGTGGTGGCGGCGATCGCGCTCCTCGGCCGGTCCCGGCTGCTCATCCGGATGACCCCACCGCAGCACCGCGTGGTCGTCGGGGCCGACGCCGGGGTGACGATCACCGCCGAGAACCCCACGCGCCTGCCGACCGTCCCGACGACGGTCGAGGTGCCGGTCGGGGTCGGACTCGTCGACGTCACGATCCCCGCGGTACCGCCGCGAGGCACCTTCGAGCAGCACGTCGCGGTCCCGACCGTCCGCCGAGGGGTCCTCGACGTGGGACCGGTGACGGGTGTCCGTGCGGACCCGGTCGGCCTGGTCCGCCGGGAGGTCGTGTGGACCACGCGTGAGCAGGTCATCGTGCACCCGCGGACGATCGCGATCCCGTCGACGAGCACCGGGCTGGTCCGCGACCTCGAGGGGCAGGCGACCACCGACCTCTCACCCGCGGACATCGCGTTCCACGCGATCCGCGAGTACATGCCGGGCGACGACCCGCGGACGATCCACTGGAAGTCGACGGCGAAGACCGGCGCGTTCATGGTGCGACAGTTCGAGGACACCCGACGCTCGCACCTGGTCGTCGCGCTCGGCGTCGCCCGCGCCGAGTTCGCCGACGACGACGAGTTCGAGCTCGCGGTCAGCGTGGCCGCGTCGCTCGGCACCCGAGCCGTCCGGGACGGCCGTGAGGTCACGGTGGCGGTCTCGGAACGGACCCCGGAGTTCGCCAAGCGCGCCGTCCGTGCCGTGCACCCGATGCCGACCGTCACACCGACCCGGTTGCTCGACGCGTTCGCCCGGGTCGGGCTGGCGGACGCCTGCCTGCCGATCGCCGAGGTCGCGCGCATCGTCGGGCGCGACACCCCCGGGATCTCGGTCGCGTTCCTGGTCGTCGGGTCGACCGTCGGCGTGCCGGCCCTCCGCCTCGCGGCGACCCGGTTCCCGGTCGGGGTCGAGGTCGTCGCCGTGGTCTGCGAGCCGGAGGCCGTGCCCCGGTCGGTGCGCGTCGGTGGCCTGACGATCATGACGGTGGGGTACCTCGAGGACCTCCGCCACGCACTGCAGCGATCGGTCTCCGTGTGACGGCCGACGAGCGCCGGTCCCCGCGTCCTCCCGTGGCCCGCTCCGGTCCTCGTTCCGGCGCGCGCGCAGCCCGTCGTCGTCGTGTGGCACCGCTGCGTCTCGTCGCGGGCACCCTGGCCGTCTGGCTCCTCGTGGCACTCGCGAGTGCGGCGTGGTGGCCGATCCACCGTGACGCCGCCATGGTGTCCGCGGGGGCCACCGCGGTGGTGGTCGGTTCGGTGGTGGCGCTCCTGGGGGCCGGGATGCGCCTCCCGGCCGCGGTCGTGTCGATCGCGACCGTCGTCGGGTTCGCGGCGACGGGGGTGCCCGCGGCCGTACCCGGTGGGGCGGACGGCCCGCTCCCGACGGTGCCCGGGCTGGTCGACCTGTTCAGCGGCGTCGCCCTCGGGTGGCGGCAGCTCCTGACGATCAGCCTGCCGGTCGGGTCCTACGAGGCGCTCCTCGTGCCGTACTTCGTGTCCGTGCTCCTCGTGACGGTCGTCGGCGTGAGCATCGCGACCCGTGCCTCCCGTCCGGAACTGGCCAGCCTGCCCGCACTGGCGCTCTTCGTGACCGGCACGGTCTTCGGTCCGACCCGGCTCGAGACGTCCGTCTGGCTCGGGGTCCTGCTGACGGGGATCGCGCTCGTGTGGGCGTTGACCGTCCGGCACCTCCGCCGTGCGGCGACCGTCGCGGCGACCACCGGTACCCGCATCCCGATCGCCCGTGCCGTCGTCCGGCCGGCGCTGGTCGGCACGGCCACGATCGCCGCGGCGGCGGTCGTCGCGACCGGACTCGGCTTCGTGGCACCGCCTGCCGGCACCCGCACGGTCGCGCGGAGCGGCGTCGTCAAGCCCTTCGACCCGCGTGACCAGGTCAGCCCGCTGAGCGGGTTCCGCGCCTACGAGGAACGCGGTCGGGCCGACCAGCCGCAGCTCACGGTCACCGGACTGCCCGCCGGCGGGTTCGTGCGGATCGCCACCCTCGACAGCTACGACGGCGTCGTCTACCGCGTCGGCGGGCCGGACGGCGACGCGGCATCCGGCTCGTTCGAGCGCGTCCCGACCACGGTGGACACACGCGACGTCCGGGGGACCGCCGTCCGGGTCGCGGTGACCGTGGACGGGTACCGGGGCGTCTGGCTGCCGACGGTCGGAGAACTGACGTCGGTGTCGTTCCGCGGCCCGGACGCCGATCGCGAGCGGACCGCCTTCTTCTACAACCGCTCCACCGGCACCGCGGCGGTCGTCGACGGCGTGAGCGACCGGACCCGGTACACGCTGTCGGCTGTGCTCCCCGAGCAGCCGACCGAGGACGAACTCCGCGACGCACGACCGGGTGATGCGGTCGTCCCGACTCCGCGTGACGTCCCCGCTGCGGTGCAGGACGCCGTGGGCGCCGACAGCGACGCGGACACGAGCGACGGGGCACAGTTGCTCGCGGCCCTGCAGGCCCTGCACCGCAACGGCTACGTCAGTCACGGCGTCGGCGACGACCGTCCGAGCCGGAGCGGACACGGCGCCGACCGGATCACGGAACTCCTCACCGCGGTGCCGATGGTGGGGGACCAGGAGCAGTACGCCGTCGCCGCTGCTCTGATGGCCCAGGAGATCGGTTTCCCCGCGCGGGTCGTCCTCGGGTTCGCGCCCGGTGGCGACTCCGGTGCGCGGGACACGACCAGCGAGGCGACCACCGGCCGGACCACCTTCCGCGGTTCGGACGTCACCGCACGCATCGAGGTGGACACGGCGCAGTGGGGATGGGTCATGCTCGACCCGAACCCGGCGGTCCGCGAGATCCCGGACCAGTCCGACCAGACGCCGCAGCCCGTGACACGGCCGGAGACCGTCGTCCCGCCGCCGCCGGCCCAGCAGCTCGACCAGGACGAGCAGACACCACCGCAGGCGGACCGTGACACCCCGCCGACGCAGCCGGTGTGGTTGCAGATCCTGCTCGCCGTGCTGCCGTGGGCGCTCGGGGTCCTCGGGCTCCTCGCACTCGTGCTGCTGCCGATCGCCACCGTCGTGCTGGCCAAGCGTCTCCGTCGTCGACGGCGGAGACGAGCACCGGATCCCCGGGCGCGCGTGGTCGGTGCCTGGGACGAGTACCGGGACGCCCTGCTCGACGGCGGACACGACGTCGCCCCGTCGGCGACCCGCCGCGAGGTCGGTGCAGCTGCACCCGGGGAGGCCGGCGCGGGGATCGCCGCCGACGCCGATGCGGCCGTCTTCGGGCCGAGCGACGTCGACGACGCCGTCGCCGACCGGACCTGGGCGGCGGCGGACGGGGCGATCGCCGCGCTGCGCGCCGGGCGTGACCGGCGCGCCCGGTTCCGCGCGGCGACGTCGCTGCGGTCGCTCCGGCGGTGAGCGGCCGTGCCACGTCGCCGTCGGGAGCGGTCGGAGAGTGCTCCGATCGGCGGTGACTACGATGTCCCGAGGCCGGAGGCACCTCGCGGACGGCCGGACGAGGACAGAGGCACCCTGTGATCAGATGCGAACACTGCGGATCGGCGCTCCCCGACGGAGCGATCTTCTGCGGTGAGTGCGGACGAGCCGTCACGACCTCGGCAGCTCGCCGCACTGCACCCGTCGAAGCCGCCGACCGCGCCACCCCGCCACCGCTGCAGCAACCCGACGCGCACGGCCGCCCGCCCGAGACGAGCGACGACACCTGGCTCCCGGAGTCGACGCTCGACCCCGCGACCCGCGCCTGGCTGACCGGCGCCGATCGTGCGCGACCCGCCCCGGCAGCGACCGGCTCGGCTGGTGCCGGTGCCGGTGCCGGTGCTGGTGCTGGTGCTGGTGCCGGTGACGCCCCCGACGCGGGGTCGTCGTCCGGCTCGGTCACTCCGCGCCCGGACCTGACGCCGCGCGGTGCCCCCAGCCACGTGCACGGCGCCGGCACCGGTCTCGGCGACTGGACCGGACGCCCCGCCGGTGCAGAGACGCCCACGGAGCCGACACTCGATCCCGACGCCTTCCCCTCCGAGGCCGTCGCCCCGCAGGACGACCCGGAGGTCCAGCGCACCGCCGCCTGGGCCCCCCTCGAACCGGACGCCGCCGACTCGGCCGGTCCCTCCGCTGACGTCCCGGTCTGGGAACCGCAGACGACCCCGGCCGCTCCGCCGGCCGGACCGTCCTGGTGGATCGGTCGTGCCCCCTCGGCTGCGGTCACGGCCACGCCGACGTCCTCGGACGACGCCGACGGATCGGGTGCCGGCGAGTCCGACGACGCTCCCCGGCCCGGTGACACCGCGGCGTTCCAGCCGGTCCTCGAGCGGCGCGCGCCCCGCCCCGCTCCGCTCGTGGCACCGGGGAGCCAGAGTGCGACCTGCCACGTGTGCGGGCACGCTCTCGAGCCCGACGACATCTTCTGCGAGGAGTGCGGATCCGTCCGACCCGCCGTCACCGCGGCGTTCACCGGTCCCGTGATGCCCCTGCCGCTCACCCGGCCGGACTGGGCCGCTGACGAGGACGCACTCCGCAGCGCCGTCTCCGACGCGCACGAGCTGACCGAGGACCGCGACGGTGCGGGTGACCCCGGCACCCACGAGCCCGTCGTCGACGAGGCCGTCGCCGATGAGCCCGTCGTCGACGAGGCCGTCACCGATGAGCCCGTCGCCGACGAGCCCGTGGTCGGCGGGCCAGTTGCCGACGAGCCCGTTCCCGACGAGTCCGTCGCGGACGGACCTGCTGCGGATCAGCACGACCCGGTCGAGACCGCGGCTGGCCAGCCCGTCGTCGACGACGCTGGTGTTCTCGACGACGCGCCGGACCCCGGTCCGGCGCACAGCGACAGCGACAGCGGCGACGTCACGGTCGACCAAGAGGCCCCCGTCGCCTCCGCGGCGCCACTCCCGCCCGTCGCACCCCGGCAGCCGCCGGTTGCTGCACCCCTGCCCCCTGTCGGACTCCTGGACGAGGCTGCGGACGGCGGAACGCCCGTCGACGGAGCGCCGGACGGCGGAAGGCCGGACGGCCCGGCGTTCGACGCGGACGAGGACGAGGACGTCGAAGAGACGCGCATCGTGTCCCGTACCGCCGAACACGCCCCGTTCCTGCTGCACTTCAGCACCGGTGAGCGGCTCGGCGTCCACGGGTCGGCGCTCCTCGGGCGGCTGCCGCGCCCGGAGGCCGGTGAACGGTTCGACGACCTGCTGACCATCCGCGACCCCGGCAAGTCCGTGTCGAAGACCCACCTGGAACTCGGGCGCGACGGCGACGACCTCTGGGTGTCCGACCGCTACTCGGGCAACGGCACGGTGGTCCGGCACATCGACGGGTCGATCCGCCGCTGCGAGCCGGGGCGCCGGTACCGGGTCGAGCGCGGTGCTCGCGTGGACGTGGGGGAGCAGTTCTTCCTGCTGCAGTGACGTCCGCGGCCGCCTGTCCACAGTGACGCGTTCGCCCCCCGGTTCTCCACAGTCCTGGTCGGGGACCCGCGGCGGGTGCGTGTCAGCGCTGTGATGGGGGACATGGAACCTCGTGCAGCACGTCGCGTCGCCGTGACGGTGGCGGTCCTCATCCTCGCCGGGACGCTGGTCGTGCCGAACGGCAGCGTGCCGGCCCTGTGCTGCGCGGCGACGGTGTGCACGCTCGTCGGGCTCTCGGTGCGGTCCCGAGGACACGACGGTGAGCCTCCGGTGGTCGTCGTCCCGCCCGGTGCCGATGGTGATGCCGGTGCCGATGCGGGTGCCGGTGACGAGCGCGGCGAGTCCGTCGATGCCCGCGAAGAGGCCGTCGCGAGTCCCGGCCCAGCGCGGGACGCGGACCTGGACGACGGTCGAGTGCCGGACGACGCAACGGACGGTTTCGTCGTCGTCGGTCGCACGAGCAGCGGTGCGCTCGTCCGGCTCGACCCCACCGACGGGATCGTCGTGTGCGGCACCGGCGCGCTCGCTCGGGCCGTCTTCACCGGCCTGGTGGACCAGCTCGACCAGCTCCGCCGTCGGCACGCCGACCGGGACCTCGTCGACCCGTTCGCCGGATCGGCGTCGCTGCGCGTCAGCGCTGACGTCGCTGTCCTCGGCCGGCGCGTCGTCCGCAGCGGCATGCCCGAGGGGACCGCAGCGGCTGCGCTCCTGGACCCGGACGGCCGCCGTCGGGCATCGGTCGTCCTGGTCCCGAGCACGGCGACGTCACCACGTCGGTGGACCGCCGTCGTCGACGTCACGCGGTACGGGTGCCGTCTCCGGCATCGGCTGTCCGACGGTTCGGCGGAAGCCGTCGGTGTCGCGGTGTCCCCGACGCTGCCGCTGCTCGTCATCCCGAACCGTCACGACGTCCCCCGCGCCCCGGACCCGGGGGAGGACTCAGCGCGGATCCCGGTTCAGTGCAGGCCCGAGCCGACGCGGACCGCGCCGACGGGTACGCCGCCGCCGAGCACCCGTTCGCCGGTCGTGGCGAGGACCTCGTCCGCGGCCGCGGCGTCGACGAGTCCGTTGCGCACGAGGAGCGTCAGTGCCGCCAGCGTGCCGGCGCGGAGCGAACCGTCGAGCACCTTGACCGCGACGGCAGGCCCCTGGGGCACGCCCATCACCATCACGCCCTCGGCACCGAGCTTGGCCAGGACGCCGAGCCGCTCGATCGTCACGGTGTTCGCCCGGCCCACGCCGTCGATCGCCCACGCGTTCGCCAGCACCGCGTCGGTCAGCGCTGCCGTGTCGTCGTCCGCGCGGGCCACCACGCCCGCGATGCCGCGCGCCAGGCCGGTGAGCGTGAGCGGGAACACCGGCGCGCCGCACCCGTCGGTGCCGACGACGTCGACGACCTCTCCGGTCACGTCCTCGACGGTGCTGCGCACCGCACGCTGGAGGGGGTGGTCGATGTCGAGGTACGTCGCCGCGTCCCATCCGTGCACGCGGCAGGCAGCGAGCATCCCGGCGTGCTTGCCGGAGCAGTTCATCGCCAGACGTCGCGGACCGTCCATGCCGCGCGCGCTCTCCCGGTCGAAGGGCAGGTCCGGTGGGCACCCGAGGTCGTCCTCGCGGTGGTCGAAGCGTTCGAGCATGCGCAGCGCCAGTGACTGGTGGGACGGGGTCCCGGCGTGACTCGCGGTCGTCATCACGAGCTCGTCCCCCGCGAAGAGCGCTCCGGCACGGCGGATCGCCAGCGCCTGGAACGGCTTCATCGTCGAGCGGGGGTAGATGCTCGCCACGGCGTCACCGACCGCGTCGATGACCGTGCCGTCGGCAGCCACGACCACTCCGGCCCCGATGTGCCGACTCTCGTCGAAGCCGGAACGGTCGAGGACCGCCAGCTCGACGGACCCGTCGACGGTGAGAGGATGACGGTCGGTGCTGGGAGCCGCGCGCATCCCGCGAGCCTACCGACCAACGGACCGCGCACCGCGACGAAGGGACCGCCGATGACCGACCACTCCTACGAGGTGTCCGTGCGCTGGACCGGCGACCGGGGGACCGGCACGAGCGGGTACCGCGACTACGGCCGAGACCACGTGGTCACCGCTGCGGGCAAGCCCGACGTCCTCGGCAGCGCCGACCCGACCTTCCGTGGTGACCGAGACCGGTGGAACCCGGAGGAGATGCTCCTGGCGGCACTGAGCCAGTGCCACATGCTCAGCTACCTGTACGTCGCCTCGACCCTCGGCATCACGGTGGTCGACTACCGGGACCGAGCCACGGCGAGCCTCGACGTGCACCGCGACGGCTCCGGCGAGCTGACGGGGACGGTCCTCCGCCCCGTCGTCACCATCCGCGAGGACGACCGCGTCGAGGATGCCCGCGCGGCGCACGCCGAGGCGAACCGCCTCTGCTTCATCGCCCGCTCCGTCGCGTTCCCGGTCCATCACGAGGCCGAGATCCTGGTACTCGGAGCCGACGCATCAGTGGGTGCGGCAGGATGAGACGCGTGAAGCGTCTCCGTCTGCTCCCCCTCGCCCTCGTGCCCGCCGTGATCCTCGGCCTCGCGGCCTGCTCCGGCTCCGGCTCGTCGGACCCCTCGGCATCAGCCACCTCCGCCCCGAGTTCGACCCCGACGCCGATCACCTCGTGCCCGAAGCCCGGCAAGGCCTCGGGTTCCGTGGAGGCCACCGGAGCGGTCGGTGGCTCGGCGGCACCGAAGGTCACGTTCGACAAGGGCCTGACGGCAGACCCGCCGCAGGCCACCCGGGTCGTGAAGGGCACAGGCGCTTCCCTCGCCGAGGGCGACTTCGTGCAGGTCGCTTACAGCGCCTACAACGCGAAGGACGCGAAGAACCTCGTCACGGTCGGGTTCGACCAGGGCAACCCGCAGGTCCTCTCCGTCGGTGGCACCGGCTTCGGCGCCATCCTGTCGTGCGCGAAGGTCGGTGACCGCGTCGCCGTGGTCGGTCAGGCGGCGGCACTCGGCTTCAACACGAGCGGCTCCATCGTCGTCGTGGCGGACGTGGTCGAGCAGACCCCGACCAAGGCGACCGGCACACCGAAGGACCAGGACCCGAAGCTGCCGACCGTCAAGGACGGCGCGAAGGGCGAGCCGACGATCACGATCCCCGACACGGCCGCGCCGACGAAGACCACCGCCGAGGTCATCAAGCAGGGTGACGGCGACACGATCAAGGACGGCGACACCGCGCTCGTCCAGTACAAGGGCGTCGCCTACAAGGGCGGCAAGGAGTTCGACTCCTCGTGGTCGAAGGGCTCCCCGACCACGTTCACCATCTCGAACAGCGGCCTGATCCCCGGCTTCGTCAAGGGTCTGGTCGGCCAGAAGATCGGCTCCCAGGTCATGATCGTCGTCACCCCGGAAGACGGCTACGGCGCGAACCCGCCCGAGGGCTCGGGCATCCCGGCCAACGCCACCCTGGTGTTCGTGGTCGACCTGCTCGCCAAGGGCTGAGCCCGATGCCCGCCCGCCGCCGCGTCGTCCTCCTCGGCAGCACCGGATCGATCGGGACCCAGGCGCTGGACGTCATCGAACGGAACCCCGAACGCTTCGAGGTCGTCGGCCTGACGGCGGGCAGCAACGCCGGCGCCCTCGCGGAGCAGGCCGACCGGTTCGGGGTCCGCGAGACCGCCCTCGGGGCCGCCGACGCCGAACGGTTGGTCCGGAGCGTCGAGGCGGACGTCGTCCTCAACGGCATCACCGGTTCGGTGGGGCTCGGCCCGACCCTCGCGGTCCTCGAGACGGGCGCGACGCTGGCGCTGGCCAACAAGGAGAGTCTGATCGTCGGCGGTCCACTCGTGCAGGCAGCGGCCGCTCCGGGGCAGATCGTCCCAGTGGACAGCGAGCACTCGGCGATCGCGCAGGCGCTCCGGTCGGGCAGCGATGCCGAGGTGCGACGCCTGGTCCTGACCGCCAGCGGTGGCCCCTTCCGCGGGCGGACCCGCGCCGAGCTCGCCGACGTCACGCCGACGCAGGCGCTGGCACACCCGACGTGGGACATGGGCCTCGTGGTCACGACGAACTCCGCGACGCTCGTCAACAAGGGACTCGAGGTCATCGAGGCGCACCTGCTGTTCGGCGTGCCCTACGACCGCATCGACGTCACCGTGCACGCGCAGTCGATCGTGCACTCGATGGTCGAGTTCGTCGACGGTTCGACGATCGCGCAGGCGTCGCCGCCGGACATGCGCCTGCCGATCGCGCTCGGGATGGCGTGGCCGGACCGCGTGCCGCACGTCGGCGTCCCCCTCGACTGGACGACCGCGAGCACCTGGACCTTCGAACCGCTGGACACCCGGGCGTTCGGCGCCGTCGACCTCGCCAAGCGCGTCGGTGTCCTCGGCGGGACGTTCCCGGCGGTCTTCAACGCCGCGAACGAGCAGGCGGTCGCCGCGTTCCATGCGGGCGCGATCGGGTTCCTCGACATCGTCGACACGGTGGTGCGGGTCGTCGACGAGCACACCGCGGGGGAGCCGTCGCTCGACGGTGTGCTCGCCGCGGAGCGGTGGGCGCGGCAGACCGCGGACCGCATCCTGTCGCGCACGGCGTGATCCGTGCCTCCCGGGCGGCACCGCTCTGGAGGCTCACATCGCCACCCAGCCCGCGTACGGCTCCGTCATGGCCAGCGTCCCGTACTCTTTGCCGGTGACCGTCGGAACCGTCCTGCTCTTCGTCCTCGGCGTCGTCGTCTTCGTCATCGGTCTGCTGGTGTCGATCGGCCTCCACGAACTCGGCCACCTGGCCTTCGCGAAGCTCTTCAACGTGAAGGTGACCCAGTACTCACTCGGGTTCGGCAAGACGATCTGGTCCTTCCGGCGCGGCGAGACCGAGTACGGGCTGCGGCCGATCCTGCTCGGCGGCTACATCTCGATGGTCGGGATGCTCAAGCCCCGTGCCTCCGGACGCGAGATCACGAACACCGGCATGTACTCGGCCTTCGTGCAGGACGCCCGGGCGGCCAGCGCCGAGCAGATCGCCGAGTCCGGCGGTGACGACTCCCGCGCGTTCTACCGGTTGACGCCGTGGAAGCGGATCATCGTGATGGTCGCCGGACCGGCGATGAACCTGGTGATCGGCATCGTGCTGTTCGGGGTCCTGCTCGTCGGCTTCGGTGCCCCCACCACGACGTTCACGTCGAGTGTCGACTGCGTCCTGCCGACCAGTGCGCGCACGACGTGCACGGACGGTGACGCCGTGTCGCCCGCGAAGCAGGCCGGCCTCCGCTCCGGCGACGTCGTCCTGTCCGTCGGTGGCGTGCGGAACCCCACGATCACCCAGGTCTCGGACACCTTCCAGCGGTCCGCCGGCAAGGCCGTCCCGGTCGTCGTCGAACGCGACGGCACCGAACGCACGCTGCGGGTCACGCCGGTCCTGGCCACCCGGGACGTCTACGACGCAGACGGGACGGTCGCGGAGAACAGCGACGGCACGACGAAGACCCAGCGTGTCGGCGTGGTGGGAGTGAGCATCGGGCAGACCCTGGTGCGCCAGTCCCCGGCGGCGGTCCTGCCCGCGACGGGCGCACAGATCGGCGCATCGGCACACCTCATCATCGACCTGCCGCAGCGTCTGGTCGCGGTGTGGAACGCGGCCTTCGGATCGCAGGCCCGGTCGCAGGACAGCCCGGTGTCGGTCGTCGGTGTCGGTCGGGCGATCGGGACGGTCTCGTCGATGAGCGGCGTCCCCGTGGTCGACAAGGTCTACACGATCCTCGGCCTGCTGGCGTCGTTGAACATCGGCCTGTTCGTGCTCAACATGGTGCCGCTCCTGCCGCTCGACGGCGGCCACATCGCGGGTGCGCTCTGGGAGGCCGTGAAACGGCGGACCTTCCGCCTGTTCGGCAAGGCCGACCCCGGTCCGATCGACCTGGCGAAGACGATGCCGCTGACGATGGTCGTCGTCGTGCTGCTGGCCGGCATGAGCGCGCTCCTCATCTACGCCGACATCGTCCGACCGGTCGACCTCTTCGGGTAGCGGCGACCTCCTCGCGCAGCGTGACCGCTCCGGGGAGCGGGGGAACGACGAGGCCGTCGGCGCCCACTACGCTCACCCCATGAGTGCAGAGCCGACGGCCCCGAAGCGGCCGATCGCCGACCCGACCCGCACCGTCGAGCGGCAGGGCATCGACGTGATCACCGAGTCGGAGCGGAAGGGCCGTCCGCGCGGGCTGTTCTGGCCGTGGTTCGCCGCCAACATCTCCGTGCTCGGCCTGGCCTACGGCTCGTTCGTCCTGGACTTCGGGATCTCGCTGGCGCAGGCGACCGTGGTCTCGGTGATCGGTGTCGTCTTCTCGTTCCTGCTGTGCGGCGTGGTCGCGATCGCCGGCAAGCGGGGCTCCGCCCCGACGATGGTCCTCAGTCGTGCCGCGTTCGGCGTGCACGGCAACCGGTTGCCGTCCTTCCTCAGCTGGGTCCTCACCGTCGGGTGGGAGACCGCGCTGGCCGCCCTCGCCGTGCTCGCGACCTCGACGGTGTTCCAGGCGCTCGGCTGGGACGACGGCGTGTTGACGAAGCTCGTCGCCCTGGTCGTCGTCGCGGCGCTCGTGGTCGGGGCCGGCATCGCGGGCTTCGACGTGATCATGCGGATGCAGACCTGGATCACCGTCGTCACCGGCGTGCTGACGATCGTCTACGTGGTGCTCGCGCTGCCCTCGATCGACTTCGGCACGCTGGCCGCCCTGCCGGCGGGGAGCGCGCAGAACGTCATCGGTGCCCTGGTCCTCGTCATGACGGGCTTCGGTCTCGGCTGGGTGAACGCGGCTGCGGACTACTCGCGCTACCTGCCGCGATCGTCCTCCACCGGCGGGGTCGTCGGGTGGACGACCTTCGGCGGTGCCCTGGCGCCCGCAGTCCTCGTCGTCATCGGGGTGATGCTCGCCGGGTCCTCGGAGGAACTGCACGCAGCGATCTCGGCGGACCCGATCGGTGCCCTGGTGACGGTGATGCCGACCTGGTTCCTCGTGCCGTTCGCGGTGGTCGCGATCCTCGGGCTCGTGGGCGGAGCAGTCCTCGACATCTACTCCTCGGGGCTCGCGCTCCTCAGCGCGGGGGTCAGGATCCCGCGACCGGTGGCCGCCGGTGTCGACGGCGTGCTCATGGTCGCCGGGGCGGTCTTCGTGGTGTTCTTCGCGACGGACTTCATCGGTCCGTTCCAGGCGTTCCTCATCACCCTCGGCGTCCCGATCGCCGCATGGTGCGGGGTGTTCGTCGCGGACGTCCTGCTCCGTCGACGCGCCTACGCCGAGGGCGAGCTCGACACCCCGCGGGGTCGCTACGGCAGCGTCCGGTGGTCCGCCATCGCGCTGGTGGTCATCGGTTCGGTGCTCGGGTGGGGGCTCGTGACCAACTCGACGCCGGGGGCGGAACTCGTGCACTGGCAGGGCTTCCTGCTGGGACCGTTCGGTCTCGGCGGGGTGACCGGGCCCTGGGCGTACGCCAACCTCGGGGTCCTCGTGGCGCTCGTCGTCGGGTTCCTCGGCACGCTGCTGTCCGGCGGCCGCGCCGTCCGTCGGCAGGAGGCGCTGCCGGTCACCGAGCCGGTGTCGCGCGTGCCGGATGCCGAGCTCCGCCCGTGACGGCAGCGGACGTGGCGGTGGACACGGCGAACGCCTGGCTCGTCGTCATCGACATGCAGCGGGTGTTCACCGGCGACAGCCCGTGGGCGGCACCGCGGTTCGCCGAGGCCTCGGCCGCGATCGAGCGGCTCCTGCCGCGCTTCGCGGGTCGCACCGTCGTCACCCGGTTCGTCGCGCCCGCGGAGCCGACGGGTGCCTGGGTGCCGTACTACCGCGACTGGCCGTTCGCGCTCGTCCCGGACGACGACGAGCTGTACGCACTCACCGAGCCGTTCGCCGCACTCGCGGCGACGGGGACGCCGAGCGGGGTCACGACGTCGTCCGTCCCCGTCGTCACCGAGCCGACCTTCGGGAAGTGGGGGACGAGCCTCCAGGCCGTCACCGAGACCGACACCGTCACCGACACCGAGACCGACACCGACACCGGAGCCGGGCCGGAGCGACGCCACCTGGTGCTCACCGGGGTCTCCACGGACTGCTGCGTCCTCTCGACCGCCCTGGCGGCCGCGGATGCGGGCGTCCGGGTCACCGTGGTGGCCGACGCGTGTGCCGGCGCGAGCGACGTCGACCACGCCCGGGCACTCGACGCGATGCGGCTGTACGCCCCGCTCGTCACCGTCGTCGACACGCTCTGACGCGGACCCGGGCAGCACACACGGCCGCTGCCGCCGACCCAGCCTGAGTCCCGGCGGACCGTGCTGTCCGGACGAGCGCGTAGAGTTCGGGACGTGCCCGCAGTGAACCTCGGAATGCCGAAGGCCCCCGACACCCTGGCCCCTCGTCGCAAGTCCCGGCAGATCCGGGTCGGCAAGGTCCTGGTCGGTGGCGACGCCCCCGTGTCGGTGCAGTCAATGACCACGACGCCGACCACGAACATCAACGCGACCCTGCAGCAGATCGCCGAGCTCACCGCGTCGGGCTGCGACATCGTCCGTGTCGCCGTGCCGAGCCAGGACGACGCCGACGCGCTGCCGATCATCGCCAAGAAGTCCCAGATCCCGGTGATCGCGGACATCCACTTCCAGCCGAAGTACGTCTTCCAGGCCATCGACGCCGGCTGCGCCGCGGTGCGCGTGAACCCGGGCAACATCCGGAAGTTCGACGACCAGGTCGGTGCCATCGCCGCCGCCGCGAAGGCTGCGGGCGTGTCCCTGCGCATCGGCGTGAACGCCGGTTCGCTGGAGCCCAGCCTGATGCAGAAGTACGGCAAGGCCACGCCCGAGGCGCTCGTCGAGTCGGCCGTGTGGGAAGCCTCCTTGTTCGAGGAGCACGACTTCCACGACTTCAAGATCTCGGTCAAGCACAACGACCCCGTCATCATGGTCAAGGCGTACCGCCAACTCGCCGAGCGCGGCGACTGGCCGCTGCACCTCGGCGTGACCGAGGCGGGCCCGGAGTTCCAGGGCACGATCAAGAGCGCGACCGCGTTCGGCATCCTGCTCGGCGAGGGCATCGGCGACACCATCCGTGTGTCCCTCTCGGCTCCGCCCGCACAGGAGGTGAAGGTCGGCCTGCAGATCCTGCAGTCGCTGAACCTCCGCGAGCGCAAGCTCGAGATCGTCTCCTGCCCGAGCTGTGGCCGCGCGCAGGTCGACGTCTACCAGCTGGCGAACGACGTCACCTCGGGTCTCGAGGGCATGACCGTGCCGCTGCGTGTCGCCGTCATGGGCTGCGTCGTGAACGGTCCGGGCGAGGCTCGTGAGGCCGACCTCGGCGTCGCCTCGGGCAACGGCAAGGGCCAGATCTTCGTGAAGGGCCAGGTCATCAAGACGGTGCCCGAGGCCGAGATCGTCCAGACCCTCATCGAGGAGGCGAACCGTCTCGCCGACGAGATGGGTCCCGCCGCCGGCACCGGCAAGCCGCTGGTCGTCACTCCCTAGCAGCCGCGCGGTCGCTGTTCGCAGCCGACTGCTGGACGGGAGGCCCGTGGCGACACCGCCACGGGCCTCCCGTCCGTTCCGCCACAGGTCCGGCGCCGCGGCCCCGCCGTCCACAGGCGGGTCGCGTCGTGACCGCGCGCCGCTAGGCTGACGGCGTGGTCACACGGCTCTCTCACCTCTTCCTCCGCACGCTCCGCGACGACCCCTCCGACGCGGAGGTGACGAGTCACAAGCTGCTCGTCCGCGCCGGCTACGTCCGCCGCCAGTCGCCGGGCATCTTCGCCTGGCTGCCGCTCGGACTCCGCGTCCGCGCGAAGATCGAGGGCATCATCCGCGACGAGATGGTCGCGGCCGGTGCGCAGGAGGTCCTGCTGCCCGCGCTCCTGCCGCGCGAGCCCTACGAGGCCACGAACCGCTGGACCGAGTACGGCGACGGCATGTTCCGCCTGCAGGACCGCAAGGGCTCCGACTACCTACTCGCGCCCACCCACGAAGAGATGTTCGCGCTCCTCGTGAAGGACCTGTACTCGTCCTACAAGGACCTCCCCGTCACGCTCTTCCAGATCCAGGACAAGTACCGCGACGAAGCCCGTCCGCGCGCCGGGCTGCTGCGCGGCCGTGAGTTCACGATGAAGGACGCCTACTCGTTCGACGTCTCCGACGCTGGTCTCGAGCGCAGCTACCAGGTGATGCGCGACGCCTACGAGCGGATCTTCGCGCGCCTGGGCCTCGAGTACGTCATCGTCAAGGCCGACGCCGGCGCCATGGGCGGCTCGAAGTCCGAGGAGTTCCTGCACCCGATCGCGGTCGGCGAGGACACCTTCGTGCGGAGTGCCGGCGGCTACGCGGCCAACGTCGAGGCGTACGTCACCCCGGTGCCCGACGCGAAGCCGGTCGACGGCCTGCCGGAGCCCGTGCTGCTGCCGGCGTCGGACACGCCGACGATCGAGTCGCTCGTGGCGCACGCCAACGCGGTCGCCCCGCGCGACGGCGCCCCGTGGACCGCGGCGGACACGCTGAAGAACGTCGTCCTGGCACTGACGCACCTCGACGGCACGCGAGAGATCGTGGTGGTCGGCCTGCCCGGCGACCGTGACGTCGACCTCAAGCGCGCCGAGGTCGCCTTCGCCCCGGCCGAGGTCGAAGCCGCCGGCGACGACGACTTCCGCAAGCACCGTGGCCTGGTCAAGGGCTACATCGGCCCGCAGGTCCTCGGAGCGGACAGTGCGACCGGCCTGCGCTACTTCGTGGACCCGCGCGTGGTGGACGGCACCTCCTGGGTCACCGGAGCCAACGAGCGCGGCGTCCACGTCTCCGGCCTGGTGGCCGGGCGGGACTTCGTCGCCGACGGCGTCGCCGAGGTGTCCGACGTCCGTGCCGGTGACCCCGCGCCCGACGGCTCCGGTCCGCTCGAGACCGCTCGGGGCATGGAGATCGGTCACGTGTTCCAGCTCGGCCGGAAGTACGCCGAGGCGCTCGGGCTGAAGGTGCAGGACGAGAACGGCAAGCTGGCGACCGTGACGATGGGCTCGTACGGCATCGGCGTGACCCGCATCTTGGCGATCCTGGCCGAGGCGCACAACGACGAGAAGGGCCTGGCCTGGCCGAAGCACGTCGCCCCGTTCGACGTGCACGTGGTGGCCACCGGGCGGGACGCCACGGCGTACGACCTGGCGGAGTCGATCGTCGCGCAGCTCGAGGGCGAGCGCTTCGACGTGGTCTACGACGACCGGCCGAAGGTGTCGCCGGGCGTCAAGCTCCGGGACGCGGAACTGCTCGGCATGCCGGTCGTCGTCGTCGCGGGGCGCGGCGCTGCCGACGGCGTCGTCGAGCTCTGGAACCGGGCGACCGGTGAGCGTCGTGACCTGCCGGTCGCGGAACTGCTCGAGGCGGTCCGGGCGATCTGACACACCGGCGTCCGAAGCGAGGCCCGTGGCGGATCCGCCACGGGCCTCCGCCATTCCTGCGGTACGATCGACGACGGCTTCCGCGCGGTTCCATCCGCGGGAGTGACTCATCTGAATACGGAGGCACCTCGGTGAAGATCGACCTCGCAGTCCTGCGACTCATGGAGCGTGAGCGGGAGATCCCGTTCGACGAGCTCGTCCAGATCATCGAATCTGCCATCCTGACCGCTTACCAGAAGCACGGCGCTGAGAACGACGAACCCGTCGACGCCCAGGCCCGGGTCGAGCTGGACCGCAAGTCCGGCGAAGTGTCCGTGTTCGTGCCCGAACGCGACGAGGACGACAACGTCATCGGCGAGTCCGTCGATCAGCCGAGCGACTTCGGCCGGATCGCGGCGTTCGCCGCCAAGCAGGTCATCAACCAGCGTCTGCGCGACATCGGCGACGACAAGATCCTCGGCGAGTTCCGCGGCAAGGAAGGCGACATCGTCGCCGGCATCGTGCAGCAGGGACCGAACCCGAAGATGGTGATGGTCGACCTCGGCACCGTCGAGGCGATCCTGCCGCCCGAAGAGCAGGTACCGGGGGAGACCTACGCGCACGGCACCCGCCTGCGCGTCTACGTGACGAGCGTGGGTCGTGGCCACAAGGGGCCGCAGATCACCGTGTCGCGGACGCACCCGGGCCTGGTCCGGAAGCTGTTCGCCCTCGAGGTCCCGGAGATCGCCTCCGGTGTCGTCGAGATCACCTCGCTGGCGCGCGAAGCCGGGCACCGCACGAAGATGGCGGTCAAGGCGAACGAGCCCGGCGTGAACGCAAAGGGCGCCTGCATCGGCGAACTCGGCGCCCGCGTGCGTGCGGTGACGAACGAGCTCGGTGCCGAGAAGATCGACATCGTGGACTGGTCCTCGGACCTCTCCACCTTCGTCGCCAGCGCCCTGTCGCCCGCGAAGGTCACGAGCGCGTTCGTGCTCGACGCCTCGACGAAGGCCGTCCGCGCACTCGTGCCGGACTACCAGCTGTCGCTCGCGATCGGCAAGGAGGGGCAGAACGCCCGTCTCGCCGCGAAGCTGACCGGTGCCCGGATCGACATCCAGCCGGACTCGATCCTCGACGGTGACGACTGAGCAGCACCCCCATCGGCGCGGTCCGGTTCGCTCGTGGCGAGAGGCCTCGGGCGCGCCGGATCGCGGTCGTCGGAGTCAAGGAGTAGAGTGGACGCCGTCAGAACGTGCATCGGCAGTCGTCGTCGCGCAACCCGATCCTCCCTCCTCCGTGTCGTCGCTCGCAGCGATGGTTCCGTGGTAGCGGATCCGAAGGCAGTCATGCCGGGCCGGGGTGCATGGCTCACACCGACCGTCGAAGCGTACGAACTGGCCGTCAAGCGCAGGGCATTCCGCCGTGCGCTCCGGCTGGAGCGTGATCCCGACACGTCCGCGGTGCGCGAGTACCTCGCTGGGCTGGGGCCCGATGGCCCGAACAGCACAGCTCCCGAGCGCCAGGACATGACAGAACAGGCTGAACGGCTTATGGACAACTGATGAGCGGCTCGAAATGAGACCCGTCAACCATTGAGTCCTGCCCCTTGACGGGGTGGGACCCGTGAAGGAGAACAGTGGCGAAACCACGCGTACACGAGATCGCAAGCGAGCTCGGCGTCGACAGCAAGACCGCAATGGAGAAGCTCAAGGAACTCGGCGAATTCGTCAAGGGCCCGAGCTCGAGCATCGAACCCCCCGTCGCACGGAAGCTCCGTGCAGCGCTGCAGGCAGAGGGCGCGTCCGCGTCGTCCGCTCCGGCGACCCCCGCCGCCAAGGCTCCCGCGGCACCGCGTTCCGGTGCGCCGAAGCCCGGTGGCCCCAAGCCCGGCCCGAAGCGCCCCACCCCGGCGCCCGAGCCCGTCGTCGAGGAAGCACCCGCGGCCCAGCCGGTCGACGGTGCGCCGACTCCCGCCGCCCCGAAGTCCGTCGCGCAGCGGCAGGCCGAGGCCGAGGCAGCACGCAAGGCCGCGGCCGAGCAGAAGGCCGCTGAGCAGCAGGCAGCTGCGCAGCAGACCGACGGCGACCAGCAGGACTCCGGTCCCAGCGACGCCGTGAAGCCCGGCGGCACCAAGCCGTCCGGTTCCGGTTCCGCCCCGAAGCCCGGTGGGCCGAAGCCCGGAGCCCGTCCCGGCAACAACCCCTACGCGTCGAGCCAGGGCATGGGCGCACGTCCGCCGCGCCCCGGCAACAACCCGTTCGCCTCCAACCAGGGCATGGGCCAGCGCCCGGCCGCCGGTGCCGGCAACGGCATCCCGCGTCCTCAGCCGCCGCGTCCCGGTGCGCCCCGTCCGGGTGCTCCGCGCCCCGGTGGTCCCGGCCAGAACAACCGTCCGAACGGCTTCGGGCAGCGCCCGGGCCAGGGTGGCGGCGGCCGTGGTGGCCCCGGCGGCGGCTTCAACCGTCCCGGTGGTGCCGGTGCCGGCGCAGGTGGCGGCTTCGCCCGTCCCGCGTTCACCGGCCCGCGCCCCGCAGGTGGTGGCGGCCGTGGCCGTGGCCCCGGTGGGGGTACCGCTGGTGCGTTCGGTCGTGGTGGCGGCAAGAGCCGTGCCCGCAAGTCGAAGCGGACGAAGCGCGCCGAGTACGAGATGCGGCAGGCACCGTCGCTCGGCGGCGTGCAGGTCCCGCGTGGTGACGGCAACACGGTCGTGCGACTCCGTCGCGGTGCGAGCATCTCGGACTTCGCGGACAAGATCGACGCGAGCCCCGGCAACCTGGTGACGGTGCTGTTCCACCTCGGTGAGATGGCGACCGCGACCGAGTCCCTCGACGAGGCGACCTTCGAGGTCCTCGGCGAGGAGCTGGGCTACAAGATCCAGGTCGTCTCGCCCGAGGACGAGGACAAGGAGCTCCTCGAGGGCTTCGACATCGACATCGACGCCGAGTACGCCGACGAGGACGACTCCGTCCTGCAGCAGCGTCCCCCGGTCGTCACCGTCATGGGTCACGTCGACCACGGTAAGACCCGACTGCTCGACGCGATCCGGAACTCCAAGGTCGTCGAGGGTGAAGCCGGCGGCATCACGCAGCACATCGGCGCGTACCAGATCGTCACCGAGCACGAGGGCATCGAACGCCCGATCACCTTCATCGACACCCCGGGTCACGAGGCCTTCACGGCCATGCGTGCTCGTGGTGCACAGGTGACGGACATCGCGATCCTGGTGGTCGCGGCGGACGACGGCATCATGCCGCAGACGATCGAGGCGCTGAACCACGCCCAGTCGGCCGGTGTGCCGATCGTGGTCGCGGTGAACAAGATCGACAAGGACGGGGCGAACCCGGCCAAGGTCCGTCAGCAGCTCACCGAGTACAACCTTGTGGCCGAGGAGTACGGCGGCGACGTCATGTTCGTCGACGTGTCCGCCCGTCAGAACATCGGCATCCAGGACCTCCTGGACGCGGTGCTGCTGACCGCGGACGCCGGTCTCGACCTGCGTGCGAACCCCGACAAGGACGCCCGAGGCGTCGCGATCGAAGCACGGCTCGACAAGGGCCGTGGTGCAGTCGCCACCGTCCTCATCCAGTCCGGCACGCTGCACGTCGGTGACGCGATCGTCGCCGGCACGGCGTACGGCCGTGTCCGTGCGATGGCCGACGAGAACGGCAACCTGGTCGAGGCCGCGACGCCTGCCCGTCCGGTCCAGGTGCAGGGTCTGTCGTCGGTGCCCCGCGCCGGTGACACGTTCCTCGTCACCGAGGACGACCGCACTGCCCGTCAGATCGCCGAGAAGCGTGAAGCCGCGCAGCGCAACGCCCAGCTGGCCAAGGCCCGCAAGCGCATCTCGCTCGAGGACTTCACCCGCGCGCTCGAAGAGGGCAAGGTCGACTCGCTCAACCTCATCATCAAGGGTGACGTCTCCGGTGCCGTCGAGGCACTCGAGCAGTCGCTCCTCGACATCGAGGTGGACGACAGTGTCCAGCTGCGCATCCTGCACCGCGGTGTGGGTGCGATCACGGAGTCGGACATCGACCTCGCCACGATCGACAACGCGATCGTCGTCGGCTTCAACGTCCGTCCGGACGTCAAGGCCCGCGAGCGTGCTGCCCGTGAAGGCATCGACGTCCGCTTCTACTCGGTCATCTACAACGCACTCGAGGACATCGAGAACTCGCTCAAGGGCATGCTCAAGCCCGAGTACGAAGAGGTCCAGTCGGGTGTGGCGGAGATCCGCGAGGTGTTCCGTTCCTCCAAGTTCGGCAACATCGCGGGTGTCATCGTCCGCTCCGGCACGATCACGCGCAACGCCAAGGCGCGCGTCATCCGTGACGGTGTGGTCGTGGCCGACGGACTGGCGATCGAGTCGCTCCGTCGCTTCAAGGACGACGTCACCGAGGTCCGCACGGACTACGAGGCCGGTATCGGTCTGGGTAAGTTCAACGACATCCAGCCCGGCGATGAGATCGAGACCACTGAACTGGTCGAGAAGCCGCGCGACTGATCGCACTGAGTACCCTGGGCCCCGCCTCTCCCGAACGGGAGAGGCGGGGCCTCACCCCGTTCCGCAAGGAGGAACCCATGGCTGACCCGCAGCGTGCCCGCAAGATGGCGGACCGCATCAAGGAAGTCGTCGCCCGCCGACTCGACAAGGGCTTGCGTGACCCGCGGCTCGGCTTCGTCACGATCACCGACGTTCGAGTCACGGGGGACCTGCAGCACGCGTCGATCTTCTACACCGTGTACGGCTCCGACGAGGAGCGGGCGGACTCCGCCGCGGCGCTGAAGGCCGCGACCGGCATGCTCCGGACCGAGGTCGGCAAGAACATCACGGCGCGGCTCACCCCGTCGCTGGAGTTCATCGCCGACGCCCTGCCGGACACGTCGGCGCACCTCGAGGATCTGCTCGCGCAGGCCCAGATGCGTGACCTGCAGGTCCAGCAGGCGGCGGTCGGTGCGACCTACGCCGGCGATGCCGACCCGTACAAGCACGACGACGAGGACGGGGACGAGGACGTGGACGGCACAGCGCCGTCCGGGCCCGACGCTCGCGTCTGACACCCGATCGACCACGAGAGCGCCCGCCACCACCCCGGTGGCGGGCGTTCTCGTGTGGCAGGCGCTCTGGCGTGGCAGGCGCACTGGCGCGCGGCGGGCGCTCTGGTGTGGCAGGTGCTCGCACGTGTGCGAGGCCGGAGGCGCCAGGGGGTCAGCCGCGCGGCAGTCGGTAGCCCTCGAGGTCGTCGCCCTCGGCGAGTCCGTCACGCAGCAAGGACGCGAGCGCCCGGTCCCGCTGACCGGCATCCGGCCACACCATCGCGATCTCCGTCGGCGTGACGGGGACGTCGCTCGCCCGCAGTTCGGCCATGATCATCCCGCGGACCTGTCGGTCGCTCCCGGCGAACCGGGACTGCTTCGGCGCGCGCGGTCCGTCGTGCTCCGGGTACCCGGCCGCTCGCCAGGCGCAGCGGTCCGCGATCGGGCAGGCGTCGCAGGCGGGGGACCGCGCGACGCACACGAGTGCTCCGAGCTCCATCACCGCCGCGTTCGTCGCCGCGGCGTCGTCGCGGTCGGCCGGCAGGGTCGCCTCCATCAGCGGCAGGTCCTGCTTGGCCTTCGCCGGCCCGGGCTCGCCCTGGCCGAGGACGGCACGTGCCAGGACACGCCGGACGTTGACGTCGACGACGGGGTGCCGGTCGCCGTACGCGAAGACCGCGACGGCCCGGGCGGTGTAGTCCCCGATCCCGGGGAGGGCCAGGAGGTCGTCGACGTCACGGGGGACGACGTTGCCGTGCCGTTCGGCGATGACCGTCGCGGCCGCGTGCAGGGCGAGGGCCCGTCTCGGGTAGCCGAGCCGGTCCCAGGCACGCACCGCGTCCGCCGGGGGCGACGCCGCGAGGTCCGCGGGGGTCGGCCACCGGGTGAGCCACGCCTCCAGTCGGGGGACGACCCGCGCGACCTGCGTCTGCTGGAGCATGATCTCGCTGACCAGGGTGCCCCAGGCCGGGAAGCCGACACGACGCCAGGGCAGGTCACGAGCCTCCCGGCGGTACCAGGCCAGCAAGGGGGACGAGATCGCCGCAGCCCTGTGGATCGTCGCGTCGTCCACGGACGGACTGGAGGCTCTGCCCACGTTCACCACGACAGCCTACGGTGGTGGCATGGCACGCTGGGCACCGCAGGAGATCGACACCATGGCCGCGATCGCGAGCGAGGTGGTCGCGCAGGTCGGGACGAACCGGACGGTCATCGCCGTCGACGGCCAGGACGGGACCGACCTCGAACACGTCGCGGCGGCGCTCGTCGCGGGCTTCGAGCAGCACGGCGTCCAGGCCATGGCTGCGGCTGCCCCGTCCACCGACGTGGACACGCTGCGGAACGACCTGGTGACCCCGTTCCGCACGACCGGGGCCGGTGAGGGCGTGCTCGTCGTGCACGGCCACGGGCTCCTCGCGCCGAGCACCCGCACCCTGTGGCGGTGGTCCCTGTGGGTCGAGCAGGAGACCGGCCGGCTCGAGCGGCGGGCCGACGTGAAGATCGCCGCCTCCGCGGTGCTCGACGTCACGGACCCGGAGCACCCCCGACGCGAGTGGAACGACGCCTGCTGACTGGCGCCGTGCCGCGATGCCGCTGCTAGTCTCGTCCGGTGCTCGTGACCCCGCCCGACGGCATCCTCCTCGTCGACAAGCCGCAGGGCATCTCGAGCCACCGCGTGGTCTCGATCGCCCGACGACGCCTGGACCTCAAGAAGATCGGACATGCCGGGACCCTGGACCCGATGGCGACCGGGCTCCTGATCCTCGGCGTCGGTCCGTCGACACGCCTCCTGACGCATCTCGTCGGCCTCGGCAAGACCTACACGGCCACCATCCGGCTCGGTGTCGGCACCGATTCGGACGACGCCGACGGTGACCCGATCACGGCCCACGGTGCCCCCGCGGGCACGGTGAGTGACGACGCGATCGAAGCTGCCGTGGCGGCGCTCCGCGGTCCGATCGACCAGGTGCCGTCGACGGTCAGCGCGATCAAGGTCGACGGTCGACGTGCCTACGACCTGGCCCGCAAGGGGGAGGCGGTCACGCTCAAGGCCCGACGTGTGACCGTCGACCGGTTCGACGTGCGGGGCCGAGCCGACCGGGTCGTCTCGGTGGACGGGGCCGACGTCGCCGTGATCGACCTCGACGTCGTCGTCTCGTGCTCGTCCGGTACGTACATCCGTGCGCTCGCCCGCGACGTCGGCGCCGCCCTCGGCACCGGCGCCCACCTCACCGCACTCCGTCGGACCGTCGTCGGCCCGTTCGCGGTCGAGGACGCCGTCGACCTCGAAGACGACGCCGTCGACGTCCGCGCCGCCCTCGCCCGACCGACCGACGTCGCCCGTCGCCTGTTCCCGGTCGTGCAGCTCGACGGCGCCCAGGCGAAGGACCTCGGGGACGGCAAGCGGATCACTGCGGACCACCCCGACACCGACGGCCCGGTCGCGGCGATCGCCACGGGTGCCGACCGGCTCGTCGGCCTCGTCGCCGTCCGGCGTGGACAGCTCCGGGTCATCACGAACTTCCCGACCGCGACAGGAGCGAACACGTGATCGAGTGGTTCATGTGGGTGCAGTTCGGCATCGCGTGCGTCATCGGGCTGGCCGCGGTCGTGCTCGGCCTGATCGGACGGAAGCCGAACGACTACACCGTCGGCGGGCTCGCGCTCGTCGAACTCCTGCTCCTCGCGCAGCTGGTGGTCTCGCTCGTCGCCCCGGCGGTCGGGAACCCGCCGCAGGGCAACGTGCTCGAGTTCTGGGTCTACGCGGTGTCGGTGGTCCTGGTCCCGCCGGCGACGATCGTCTGGGCGCTCGTCGACCGGACGCGCTGGAGCACCGTCGTGCTCGGCGCCGGGGCCTTCACCGCAGCGGTGATGGTGTACCGGATGTACCAGATCTGGTTCGCGCTGAACTGACGCCGGCCCTCCTGTCCGGACGTCCCCGGCGACGTCGTCCGCGGCCCGCTCCCCGTGCTCGGGACGCTGCGACGGTCGGTAGGATCGGTGCAATGGTGATCAAGTCCTCCGCAGGAACCGACCGCCCGGCCCGGGGCCGTCGCACGTCGACCCTGGCGAGCGGTGTCGGACGGGTCCTGATCGCCGTCTACGGCATCCTCGCCCTGGCCGCGACCGGCCGGAGCATCGTGCAGATCGCGGAGAAGTTCTCGTTCGCGCCGTTCTCGTACACGCTCAGCGCCATCGCCGCCGTCGTGTACATCGTCGCCATGGTCGCCCTCATCGTGCCGGGCCGCGCCTGGTACCGGGTCGCCTGCGTGACGATCGTCTTCGAGATGACCGGTGTGCTCGTGATCGGGACGCTCTCACTGCTCGATCGGCAGCTGTTCCCGGACGACACGATCTGGTCGTACTACGGCCTCGGCTACGCATTCGCCCCGCTCGTGCTGCCGATCGCCGGACTCTGGTGGCTCCGCAAGCACCACCGGGCCGCCGCGTCCGTGGCGTCTGCAGAGTGAGGACGGAGGACCTGCGCATGCACTTCTACGACGACGTCGCCGACGTCCCCGACGACTTCGGTCCGAGCGCGGTCACCATCGGCAAGTTCGACGGTGTCCACGTCGGCCACCGCGCCGTCATCGCCCATCTCGAGGACGCCGCACGGGCCCGCGGTCTCGTCTCGACGGTGGTCACGTTCGACCAGCACCCCCTCAACGTCATCGACCCGCTGCGTGTGCCGCCGGCACTGACCAGCACGGCCCAGCGGCGCGAACTCCTCGACGCGGTCGGTGTCGACACGACGCTGCTGCTCCGGTTCGACTCGGCGCTCCAGGCGAAGCCGGCCGAGGCGTTCGTGTCCGAGATCCTCGTCGACACCCTGCACGCGAAGCTCGTCTTCGTCGGCAGCGACTTCCGGTTCGGTGCCCGCGGTGCCGGGGACGTCACCCTGCTCCGACAGCTCGGCGAACGGCACGGCTTCCAGGTCGAGCTCATCGACGACGTGGACCTGGCCGACGACGTCCGGTCGGTGGGGGAGCGACGCGTGTCGTCGACCTGGATCCGCGAACTCCTGTCCGTCGGTCGGGTCGCCGAGGCCGCTCGTCTGCTCGGTCGTGAGCACGCCGTCCGGAGCGTCGTCGTGCACGGCAACCAGCGCGGCCGCGCGATGGGGTACCCGACGGCGAACCTCGCGCCGGCCTGCGAGGGCTTCGTGCCCGCTGACGGCGTCTACGCCGCCCGGGTGCTGCACGACGGTGTGACGTACCCGGCCGCGGTCTCGGTCGGCAACAACCCGACGTTCGAGGGAGTCCCGGCGAAGCAGATCGAAGCCCACCTGCTCGACGTCGACCTCGACCTGTACGACGAGACGATCTCGGTGCTGTTCGTCGCCTACGTCCGGGGCATGGTCGCCTTCCGCGGCATGGACGAACTCGCCGCCCAGATGCGACAGGACGACCTGGACATCCGACTGCTCCTCGGGATGCCCGTCTCCGCCTGATCGTCCGCGCGTGATCGTCCGCGCCTGATCGTCAGCGCCTGGTCTGCTCGGTCCGATCCACACGAGCGCAACGCGAACGCCCCGCGACCGATCTGGTCGCGGGGCGTTCGTCGGTGCAGCTCGTGCTCAGCCGCCGAGCGCGTCGAGCCAGATCTTGCGGGCGTCGAGCGCTTCCTGCGCGTCCTTGATCTTGCGGGCGTCGCCGGTCGCCTGCGCGTCGGCGAGCTCCGACTGCAGTTTGGCGATCGCGTCCTCGAGCTGGCTGGCCAGACCCGTCTGACGGGCCTTGCGCTCCGGGTCGGACTGCTTCCAGTGGGTGTCCTCGAGGCTGCGCACGTGGTCCTCGACCGCACGGATGCGGTCCTCGACGCGACGGACGTCGGCGCGGGGGACCCGTCCGATCTCGTCCCAGCGGCGCTGCACGTCGGTGAGGGCCTTGCGCGCGGCGACCCGGTCCGTGATCTGCAGGATCGGCTCGGCCTCGGTCAGGAGTGCCAGCTTCGCCTCGAGGTTGGCCGAGTACTCCTCGTTCTCGGCCGTGTTCTCGGCATGGCGCTGTTCGAAGAGGACGTCGCCGGCTGCCTTGAAGCGTGCCCAGAGCGTGTCGTCGTGGCGTTTGCCGGCGCGGCCGGCGTTCTTCCACTCGTCGAGCAGCTCCCGGTAGGCCGGGATGGCGTCGGAACCGCGGGGAGCAAGCGCCTCGGCCTGCTGGACCAGCTCCTGCTTGCGCGCCCGGGCGTCACGGTGCTGCGAGTCGAGCTCCGAGTAGAAGGCTCGACGGTGCTGGTCGACCGTGGAGCGGGCGGTGCGGAACCGCTTCCAGAGGTCGTTCGCGTCGTTCTTCGGGATCCGGGGCCCGTCGTGTTGGTGCTGCTGCCACCGGGCGAACACGTCGTCGAGCTGCGCGGTCACCTGCTTCCACTGCGCACGGGCGGGGTCCACCGCGGCGAGTGCCTCGGCCTCTTCCACCAGGGCGGTGCGGTGGGCCAGCGCCTCGGTCAGGGCGGCCTGCGCCTGGGCGGCCTGCTCCTTGGTGAGCGAGCCCACCTGGTCGGTCAGGGCGCCGATGCGGTCCTCGAGCGACTTGATGTCGCCGACGACGCGGGCTTCGGCCACCAGGCTGCGCAGGTGCTCGACGGTGCGGGCGACGTCGTTGGCGGACGCGCCGCCCTTGACGCGCTGTTCCGCGATCTTCACCTGGCCTTCGAGGTCCGCGTACTTGCGGGCGAAGTAGGCCAGCGCCTCTTCCGCGGAGGCGTCGGGGTACTCACCCACGACCCGCTCCGAGTCCTCGTACCGGACGTAGACCGTCCCGTTCTCGTCAACCCGGCCCCAGGTCGTTGCTTCGTCAGATGCCACAGGTCTCGCCTCGATCGTGGTCGTGCATCACCGACGTCACCGTCGGCACGGTCAGGTCGTCAGCCTATTGCACCGCCGCGCCGTACGACGGGCGTGTGCGCTTTCGCTGTGGACTACTTCTGCTCCGCGATGGTCGCGCCGGTGATCTCGGTGGCCACCTTCGGCTCACCGGACCCGTCGGAACCCGCGTCGGCGATGCCCTTCGACGTCACCTTCGACACGAGGTCCGACAGCCCGCTGGTCACCTTGCCGACCACCGTGTAGCCGCCCGTCGACGGGTCGAGCGTGGTGTCGTCCGTCACGATGAAGAACTGCGTCGTCTGGGACGCGGGGGTCGCGCCGCGAGCGATGGCGATCGTGCCCTTCGCGTAGGTGCCGTCGCTCGGCACGTTCTCGAGCGGTCCGTACTGGAACCCGGCGTCGCCCGTGCCGTCGCCGTTCGCCGATCCGCACTGCAGGAAGTGGAAGCCGGTGCTGTCGGCCAGGCGGTGGCACTTCGTGCCCTCGTAGAACTGCTTGCGGATGAGGTCGATCTCGACGCTCGCGGCCTGCGGGGCCTTCGCCCCGTCCAGTTCGATGCCCAGGCGGATGTCCTTGTTCAGCGTGAGCGTGCCGGTCCACGTCGTGCCCTGTGCGATGCGCTTGCTCGGCACGTCGCCGGTGTTGCCGGCGGTCGCGCTGGCCGACGCCGTCGGGGTGGCCGTGGAGGTCGCGCTGGCCGGAGTGGAGGCGCGGTCGTCATCCCGCGTCGACGCGTGCACCAGCTGTGACCCGGTGGCGAGGGCGGCGACGAGGACGAGGGCACCGGCCCCGATGACGTTGTCACGGACACGACGTCGACGCTGACGCTCGTGGAGGCCCTGTCTGGCCTGGTAGAGACGGAGTCGCTCGCGGGCTTCACGGCTCTGGTTCTTCGGTGCCACGGTGCTCTTCTGACCTCTCGTCGCGGTGTCCGACGAGCGTACCGGTTCGCCCGTCACCGGCCCGTCGGTGCTGGCGCTTACGATCGACGCATGGCAACTGACCGGTCGGGGATGAACGCGCCCACGACGGGTGGCCGGACCGGGTTGGCCCAGGGTTCGGTACCGCTGGCCGTCCGCATGCGCCCGACCAGTCTCGACGAGGTGGCCGGTCAGCAGCACCTCCTCGGACGCGGATCGCCGCTCGTGCAGCTGGCGACCGGCTCGCGGGAGAGCCCCGGCGGCGTCTCGGTGATCCTGTGGGGCCCGCCCGGCACCGGCAAGACGACCCTGGCGCAGGCGATCGCCCGGCAGTCCGGCCGTGAGTTCGTCGAGCTGTCCGCGGTGACCGCCGGTGTCAAGGACGTCCGGGAGGTCATGGAGAAGGCCCTGACGCACCGGGACCTCTACGGGGCGACGACGGTCCTGTTCCTCGACGAGATCCACCGGTTCAGCAAGGCGCAGCAGGACGCCCTGCTGCCCGGGGTCGAGAACGGCTGGGTGATCCTCATCGCCGCGACGACCGAGAACCCGTCCTTCTCGGTCATCTCGCCGCTGCTCTCGCGCTCGCTGCTCCTCACGCTCAAGCCGCTGACCGACGCCGACCTCGGCATGCTGGTCGACCGCGCGGTCGAGGACGCCAGGGGCCTGCGTGGTGCGGTGGTCCTCGGTGACGAAGCGCGGGCCGCGATCGTCCGTCTGGCCTCCGGTGACGCCCGCCGGGCCCTCACCGCGCTCGAGGCAGCGGCGGCGTCCGCGGTGGCGGCCCAGGACGACGACGAGCGTGCGGCCGGCACCGCCCCGGTCGTCGACGCCGACACGGTCGCCGCGGCGGTGGACCGAGCACTCCTCCGGTACGACCGGCAGGGCGACGAGCACTACGACGTGATCAGCGCCTTCATCAAGTCGGTGCGGGGGAGTGACGTCGACGCGGCGCTGCACTACCTGGCGCGGATGATCGAGGCCGGCGAGGACCCGCGGTTCATCGCCCGACGGATCATCATCTCGGCGTCCGAGGACATCGGCATGGCGGATCCGCAGGCGTTGCCGATCGCCGTCGCAGCCGCACAGGCCGTGCAGTTGATCGGCATGCCCGAAGGCCGGATCCCGCTCGCCGAGGCCGTCGTCTACCTGGCGACCGCGCCGAAGTCGAACGCGGCGTACAACGGGGTCAACCAGGCCGTCGCCGACGTCAAGGCCGGCCGGATGGGTGTCGTGCCGAACCACCTCCGCGACGCGCACTACGCCGGAGCGAAGCGGCTCGGACACGGCAAGGGGTACGTCTACTCGCACGACGCCGAGCACGGGGTCGCGACGCAGCAGTACCTGCCCGACGCCCTGGACGGCACCGAGTACTACACACCGACCGGCAACGGCTTCGAGCGCGAGATCGGCCCGCGGCTCGACCGGCTCCGCGGGATCATCCGCGGCGACTGACCCCCGGGTGCGACGCGCGGGTGCCGTGAGGGCCACATCGGGACCGGATGCTGCTATCGTTGACGGGCCTACGTCCTGGTCCTCGCGTGCGGCTGCGTCGAGGACACAGTGTCGGACACGTCCTGAACGGACCTGACCGGCACGGGGGCAGAGGTTCGGGCTGTAGCCGCCCGATCCCACAGGCTCATCCCTCTGGATCCCGTCACGGGGTCCGTCGGCGCGTGCGCGCTCCGAGACCCGTGACACCTTCAGTTCAGTACAGAGAAAAGGACCCTGTGTCTACCAAGTCACGCACCCGCAGCAAGACCCGCCTGTCTCGCGCGCTCGGCATCCCGCTGACGCCGAAGGCGGCCCGTTACCTCGAGAAGCGCCCCTACGGCCCCGGTGAGCACGGTCGTACCCGCCGTCGTCAGGACAGCGACTACGCGGTGCGCCTCCGTGAGAAGCAGCGTCTGCGCGCCCAGTACGGCATCCGCGAGAAGCAGCTCCGCATCGTCTTCGAAGAGTCCCGCAAGGCGGCCGGTCTGACCGGTGAGAACCTCGTCGAGACCCTCGAGACGCGTCTGGACGCCCTCGTGCTCCGCGCCGGCTTCGCCCGCACGACCTCGCAGGCCCGCCAGCTGATCGTGCACCGCCACATCCTGGTCGACGGCAAGCTCGTCGACCGCCCCTCCTTCCGCGTCAAGGAGGGCCAGCTGATCCACGTCAAGCAGCGCTCCGAGTCGCTCGAGCCCTTCCAGGTCGCCGCTGCCGGTGGCCACCAGGAAGTCCTCCCGAAGGTCCCGGGCTACCTCGAGGTCGAGATCGACAAGCTCCAGGCCCGCCTGGTCCGTCGCCCGAAGCGCGCCGAGGTCCCCGTGACCTGCGAAGTGCAGCTCGTCGTCGAGTACTACGCAGCCCGCTGATCCCAGCGCCTGTGTGAACGGCGGGTCGTCCTCCTCGGAGGGCGGCCCGCCGTTCTTCGTGCCCGCGCTACGCTTGTCGGACGCACGCCCCGGCGTGCCCGAGAGGGAGGCATCGTGAAGCAGCTGTTCTTCGTCGCCGTCGGCGTGATGATCGGTTTCGTCGCCGCGCAGCGCGTCAGCCGGACGCCGTCCGCCGCACACCTCCTCGCCCAGGTCGACGCCCGCGCGAAGGCCTTCACGGGCGCGGTGGCCGAGGGGTACCGCTCACGCGGAGCCGAGCTGCGCCCGACCGCCCACACGGACTGACGCAGCCCCGTTCCGGACGCTGGGTCCGCCTGCCGCACCGTCCCACCTGACTCGCTCCGAGCCTCCCGTCCCCGCCACACGCCCTACAGGAAGCACCATGCAGACCGCAGAGATCCGCCGTCGTTGGCTCCAGTTCTTCGGTGACCGCGGCCACACCGTCGTCCCGTCCGCGTCGCTCGTCTCGGACGACCCGTCGCTGCTGTTCACGGTGGCCGGCATGGTGCCGTTCATCCCGTACCTGACCGGGCTCATCCCGGCGCCGTACCCCCGCGCCACGAGCGTCCAGAAGTGCATCCGCACCAACGACATCGAAGAGGTCGGCAAGACCCCGCGGCACGGCACGTTCTTCCAGATGAACGGCAACTTCTCGTTCGGCGACTACTTCAAGGAGCAGGCGATCCAGTACGCCTGGGAGTTCCTGACCGACCCGGAGTCCGACGGCGGGCTCGGCTTCTCGGCGGACGACCTCTGGGTCACCGTCTACGAAGAGGACGACGAGGCGATCGACTTCTGGAAGCGGCACTCGACGCTGCCGGACGACCGCATCCAGCGCCTCGGCAAGGACACGAACTACTGGTCGACGGGGCAGCCCGGTCCGGCCGGCCCCTGCTCGGAGATCTTCTTCGACCGTGGCCCGGCGTACGGCGTCGACGGCGGTCCCGCGACCGACGACGACCGCTACGTCGAGATCTGGAACCTGGTGTTCATGCAGTACCAGATCGCCGACGTGCGGTCGAAGTACGACTTCGAGATCACCGGCGAGCTGCCGAACAAGAACATCGACACCGGCATGGGGCTCGAGCGCGTCGCCTTCATCAAGCAGGGCGTCGACAACATGTACGAGATCGACCAGGTCCGCCCGGTCCTCGACAAGGCGGCCGAGGTCTCGGGCCGCCGCTACGGTGCCGACCACGAGGACGACGTCCGGATGCGCGTCATCGCGGACCACGTCCGTTCGGCGCTCATGCTCATCACCGACGGTGTCTCACCGTCCAACGAGGGTCGTGGCTACATCCTCCGTCGCCTGCTCCGTCGCACCGTGCGCGCGATGCGGCTGCTCGGGGTCGAGGGTGCGACCTTCCCCCAGCTGTTCCCGGCGTCGCGCGACGCCATGCGCGACGCCTACCCCGAGGTCGGCGAGCAGTACGACCGCATCGCCAGGATCGCCTACGCGGAAGAGGAGACGTTCCTCCGCACGCTCGCGCAGGGCACGACGATCCTCGACGTCGCCGTCGACCGCGCCAAGCAGGACGGCCGTCCGTCGATCGGCGGGGACACCGCCTTCCTGCTGCACGACACGTTCGGCTTCCCGATCGACCTGACCATGGAGATGGCCGAGGAGGCGGGCGTCCACGTCGACCGTTCCGCGTTCGAGACGCTCATGTCGGAGCAGCGCTCGCGTGCCAAGGCCGATGCGAAGAGCAAGAAGACCGCCCTCGCCGACCTCAGCGTCTACAGCGCGTTCCGTGCCGCGGGGGAGACCGTCTTCCTCGGCTACGACGCCCTGCAGGCCGAGAGCCGGGTCCTCGGCCTCATCGTCGACGGCCGGAGCGTCGACCGCGCGGTCGTCGGCGACATCGCCGAGGTCATCCTCGGCGAGACCTCGCTCTACGCCGAGTCCGGTGGCCAGGACGCCGACCAGGGGGCGATCGTCGGCAACGGCTTCGACCTCGAGGTGCTCGACGTGCAGCGTCCGGTGCCCGGCCTCTGGAGCCACACCGTCCAGGTGCGCTCCGGCGAGGTCGGTGTCGGTGACCCGGCGACGACCCTGGTCGACGCCGAGTACCGCCGTGGTGCGACCCAGGCCCACTCGGCCACGCACCTGGTGAACGCGGCGCTCCGCGACGTCCTCGGCCCCGAGGCACTGCAGGCCGGCTCGTACAACAAGGCCGGCTACATGCGCCTCGACTTCTCGTGGAGCCAGCCGGTGTCGCTCGAGACCCGCTCCGAGATCGAGGAGGTCGTGAACACCGCGATCCGCTCCGACCTCGAGGTCTCCACGCGCATCCTGCCGATCGACGACGCCAAGGCCCTCGGGGCCCAGGCGCTGTTCGGCGAGAAGTACGGTGCCGAGGTCCGCATGGTCGACATCGGCGGCCCCTGGTCCCGTGAACTCTGCGGTGGCATCCACGTTGCCTCCAGCGCCCAGGTCGGCCTCGTCAACCTCGTCGGCGAGTCCAGCGTCGGGTCGACCAACCGCCGTGTCGAGGCGCTCGTCGGCCTCGAGGGCTTCCGCGAGCTCGCCGTCGAGCGGACCATCGTGTCCCAGCTCTCGAGCGCACTCAAGGCGCCGCGTGACGACCTCCCGGGCCGTGTGCAGTCGCTGCTCGAGGACCTGAAGACGGCCCAGAAGCGCATCGCCGAGTTCGAGTCGGCGAACCTGCAGCAGCGCGTGCCGGCGATCGCCCGGACCGCCGAGCGCGTGGGTGCCGTGGCGCTCGTCGCACAGGTGGTCGACGGGCTGTCCTCCGGCGACGACCTCCGTGCCCTCGCCACCGGTGTCCGGGGCCAGCTCGGCTCCGACGCCGCCGTGGTCGTGCTCGGTGCAGTCGTCGGCGGCAAGCCGGTCGTCATCGTCGCGACCAACGACGCCGCCCGTTCCGCCGGTGTCCAGGCGGGGCCGCTCGCCAAGGAGGCCGCCGGTGTCCTCGGCGGTGGCGGCGGCGGCAAGCCGGACCTCGCGCAGGGCGGTGGCACCGACGCGTCGGCGCTTCCCGCGGCCCTCCGCGCCGTGTCCGACCGCATCGCGGCCTGACGGTGGCGGTCCGCTCCGGGCGCCGGCTCGGCATCGACGTCGGCCGCGCCCGGATCGGGGTGGCGGTGTGCGACCGCGACGGGCTCCTCGCCACCCCGGTCGAGACCGTCCGTCGGGACGACTCGGCCGACCTCCGGCGGATCCTGGCGATCGCGGAGGAGTACGACGTCCTCGAGATCGTCGTCGGGCTCCCGCTCTCGATGTCCGGTGGGGACACCCCCTCCACGACCGACGCCCGGGACTTCGCCGCCCGGATCGCGGCGCACCGGCCGGTCCGGCTCGTCGATGAGCGACTCTCGACGGTCACGGCGCAGCGCGGGCTCCACCAGGCGGGGAAGAACACGAAGAAGTCGCGGGCCGTGATCGACCAAGCGGCCGCTGTTATCATTCTGCAACATGCGCTCGACCACGAGCGCGCAGCCGGCGCCCCACCCGGGGCCGAACTCCCCTGACAGCTGCCCTCCCGGACCCGCCCCAGCGGACCGGAGCCGCGCGGGGTTCCCGACCGAGAGACCGAGGACCGTTGGCAGACGATCTGGACTGGAACGCGATCATCGCGACCGGCAGCGACGCCGAACGCCGTGACCGCACGGGGACCCGCCGAGGCGAGGGACCCACCGAGACGCCCACGGACGACCCGCCGCTGTCGCGTCGGGAAGCCCGTGCTGCGCGTGCACGAGCCGCAGCGGCGGCATCGGCCGACGACGCCGTCGATCCGACCGCCGCCCGACCCGACGACGACGGGGACCAGCGTCCCGACGCTGCCGAGAGGCCCGCCCCCCGTCCCGGCGTCGGCGCCGCTCCCACAGGCGACGACGTCCACCCCGACGTGCACGCCCTCCTCGGCGGCTCGCTGCACAGCGGTCCGGTCCCCGGCACCGCGGCACCGGCCGACGGCGGCCCGGCCGACGGTGGCCCGGCCGACGACCTCGACGACGACCACGGGCAGCAGCCCCGACGACGCGGCACCTGGCAGGGCGTCGGCGGCGGAACGCCTCTCCCGGACGGCACCGAGCGGGTCGGCGACGGCCCGGACGGCGACCCCGTGGACGGCGACGCCCCGGCGAGCACGAGTGGTGCCGGTGACACCGGCGGCGGGAGTGGCCTCGGTGGCGACGGTGGCGGGCGACGTGGCGGACGTGGGGGAGCCTCCCGACCGCCGCGCGACGAGCGTCCGCCGCGCCGCAAGGGGCCTCTCATCGCCGGGATCGTCATCGTGGCGATCGTGGTCGCCGGCGGTGCGGTCGCCTACAACTTCGCGGCGCCGAAGATCCAGGCCATCGCCAGCGCGATCTCGGGGTCGCAGGAGAGCGACGACTACACCGGCGACGGCACCTCGAAGGTGACGATCACGATCAAGGACGGTGACATCGGCGAGGACGTCGCCGCGACGCTGCAGCGGAGCGGCGTGGTGAAGACCTCGAAGGTCTTCTACCAGCTCCTGCTCTCGTCGCCGAACGTGCAGTTCCAGCCCGGCTCGTACTCGCTGAAGAAGAAGATGAGCTCGAAGGCGGCGCTGACGGCGCTGCAGGACAAGGCCAACCGGGTCGAGGACCCGTCGATCGTGATCCCCGAGGGCACGGCGCTGCAGGACATCGAGGCCGGCATGGTCTCGAAGGCCGGGCTGAGCAAGGCCGACGTCGAGGCTGCAGCGAAGGACGTCTCCGCGTACGGCCTGCCGTCCGGTGTGACCACGCTCGAGGGCTGGCTGTTCCCGGCCACCTACCCGATCAACCCGAAGTGGACGGCGCAGCAGTACTTCCAGACCATGGTCGACACCATGAAGCAGCACCTGGAGACCGCCGGTGTCGCCGCCGCCGATCAGGAGCGCGTCGTCGTGTTCGCGTCGCTCGTGCAGAAGGAAGCCGGCCTCGCAGCCGACTACCCGAAGGTCGCGCGGGTCTTCCAGAACCGACTCGACGACGGCATGCTCCTGCAGTCCGACGCGACGGTGGCGTACGGCACGGGCAACACGCACCGTGTGACGACGACGGACGCCGAACGTGCGGACGGGTCCAACCCGTACAACACCTACCAGCACGAGGGGCTGCCGCCCGCACCGATCTCCAACCCGGGCGACCTCGCCATCAACGCGGTGACGAAGATGGCGACCGGCAACTGGCACTACTTCGTGACGGTCGACCTCCAGAGCGGTGAGACCGTGTTCTCGGACACCCTCGCGCAGCACGAGCAGGCGGTGCAGCGGTTCCAGGCCTGGCTGCGCGCTCACCCCGCCTACCAGTAGTCGGTCGGACCACCAGCAGGACCTCGCGCGACGGGCGGCGGTCGGTGCACCTCGCAGTACACCGGCCGCCGCCCGTCGCTGTGGGAGGATGTCGTCATGCTTCGTTGGTTGACCGCTGGTGAGTCCCACGGACCCGAACTGATCGCCATGATGGAAGGCCTCCCGGCCGGCGTCCCGGTGTCGTACGAGTCCATCCGCGCCGACCTCGCGCGCCGCAAGCTCGGCTACGGGCGTGGCTCGCGCATGAAGTTCGAACAGGACGAGCTCCACCTGTCCGGCGGCGTCCGACACGGCCTCTCGATGGGCAGCCCCATCGCGATCCGCATCGGCAACACCGAATGGCCGAAGTGGGTCGAGGTGATGAACCCCGAGCCCGTCGAGCAGACCGACGCGTCGCGTGGCCGAGGTGCACCGTTGACTCGTCCGCGGCCCGGGCACGCCGACCTGGTCGGCATGCAGAAGTACGGCTTCGACGAGGCCCGGCCGATCCTCGAGCGCGCGTCCGCCCGTGAGACCGCCGCGCGGGTCGCCCTCGGCGCCGTCGCGAAGTCCTTCCTCGCCGAACTCGGCATGACCTCGGTGGCGCACACCCTGCAGGTCGGGACCGTCCGGGTGCCGGACGACGCAGCACTGCCCGTGCCCGAGGACGTCGACCGCCTCGACAACGACCAGTTGCGCTGCTTCGACCCCGCGACCTCCGAGCGCATGGTGACCGAGGTCGAGGCGGCCAAGAAGGACGGCGACACCCTGGGCGGCGTCGTCGAGGTCCTGTTCTACGGCGTCCCACCGGGGCTCGGCTCGCACGTGCAGTGGGACCGTCGTCTCGACGCCCGACTGGCGGCGGCGATCATGGGGATCCAGGCGATCAAGGGCGTCGAGGTCGGGGACGGCTTCGCGACCGCGGCCCGACGTGGCTCAGCCGCCCACGACGAACTCCAGCGCGAGGACGGCGAGATCGTCCGGAGGACCGACCGCGCCGGCGGGACCGAGGGCGGCATGTCCACGGGCACCGTGCTCCGCGTCCGTGCCGCGATGAAGCCGATCGCCACCGTGCCGCACGCCCTGCAGACCATCGACGTCGTCACCGGCGAGGACGCGGCCGCACACCACCAGCGCTCGGACGTCTGCGCGGTGCCGGCATCCGGGGTCGTGGCAGAGGCGATGGTGGCACTCGTGCTCGCCGACGCCGTGCTCGAGAAGTTCGGTGGCGACAGCGTCGCCGAGACCAAGCGCAACCTCGAGGGCTACCTCGCCGCGATCCCGGACACGCTCCGGACGCGTCGCACCGAGTCGTCCGCGCAGACCGCCGCCTGGTGACCGGGGCCGACGTCCCGCCCGGGGCAGTCCAGGCCGGGGCCGCGGTCCCGCCCGTCGTCGTCATCGGGCCGATGGGTGCCGGCAAGTCGAGCGTCGGGCGCCGGGTCGCGAAGGCCCTGGGCGTGCCGTTCACCGACACCGACCGGGTGATCGCACGCGAACACGGTCCGATCCCGCAGCTCTTCGCCGAACGCGGCGAGCCGGCCTTCCGGGAACTCGAGGCCGCGGCGGTCCGTCGCGCCGTGCAGATCGGCGGCGTCGTCTCGGTCGGCGGGGGAGCGGTCATGCACCCGGAGACCCGCGCCGCAATTGCGGGCGCGCACGTCGTGCTCCTGACCGTCACGGCCGAGGCGGTCGCCGCGCGGATCGCCGGCAGTGACCGCCCGCTCATCGCCTCGGGTGGCATCGACGCCTGGCAGGCGATCTTGGACGAGCGGGCGGCGACGTACGCCGAGCTCGCCCACGTGGTGTTCGACACCTCGCGCCGACCCATGTCCCGGGTCGCCGACGACGTCGTCACCTGGGTCCGCGACAGCGCACCCGCCGGCACCCGCACCCCACCTCCCCCCACCTCCGACGAAGGAGCACCGTGACCGAGTCGACCCTGCCCGAGGGCACCACCGAGATCCGCGTCGGCGGCCAGGACGGCTACGTGGTCGCGGTCGGCAACGGCCTGCTCGCGTCGGTCCCTGCCCTGCTCGGTCCGCGAGTGGCGAAGGTCCTCATCGTGCACGCCCCGACCCTGGGTGCCCGCGCCGAGGACCTCCGTCAGCTGCTCGTCGGCGCGGGACTCGAGGCCCTCATCGCCGAGGTGCCCGACGCCGAGGCCGCGAAGCGGATCGAGGTCGCCTCGTTCTGCTGGCAGGTCATGGGGCAGTCGGACTTCACCCGCACCGACGCCGTGATCGGCCTCGGCGGCGGTGCCGTCACCGACCTCGCCGGCTTCGTCGCCGCCACCTGGCTGCGCGGTGTGCCGTACCTGTCGATGCCGACGACGGTCCTCGGGCTGGTCGACGCGAGCGTCGGTGGCAAGACCGGCATCAACACGAACGAGGGCAAGAACCTGGTCGGGGCCTTCGCCGCCCCCCGCGCCGTGGTCGGTGACCTGGACCTCCTCCGCACCCTGCCACGGAACGAGATCCTCGCGGGCTTCGCCGAGATCGTGAAGGCCGGGTTCATCGCCGTGCCGGAGATCCTCGACGTGATCGAGGCGGACGTCGACCGCGTGACCGACCCGACGACGCCGGAGTTCCGCCGCGTGGTCGAACTCGCGATCGAGCTGAAGGCCCAGGTCGTGTCCGAGGACTTCACCGAGCAGGGCCGCCGCGAGGTGCTCAACTACGGGCACACCCTCGGCCACGCCATCGAGCACGCCGAGCGGTACCAGTGGCGACACGGTGCGGCGGTGGCGGTCGGCATGGTGTTCGCCGCCGAGCTGGCACGCCTCACCGGGCACCTGGACGACGCCACGGTCGACCGGCACCGCTCGATCCTGGATTCGCTGTCGCTCCCGACGACCTACCCGCTCGGCCGGTGGCAGAGCCTCCTGGCGACGATGCGCCGCGACAAGAAGGCCCGCGCCGGCATGCTCCGGTTCATCATCCTCGATGCCGTCGGCAAGCCGGTGACGCTCGAGGGACCGGAGGACCACCTGCTCTTCACCGCCTACCAGGAGGTGGGTGCCTGAGGGCTGTACCCCGGTCGGCCCCAGGCCCGCGGAGCAGACTGACGGCGTGCCGAACCCGCCCCGCCTCAGCGACTTCTCCACCCAGCAGCGCCAGGAGCCCTCGGGTCTCCGCAGCCGCGGCCGCCGTTTCACCGAGGTGCTCGGGATCGCCCGACGACACGCGCTGCTGCCGTTCCGTCGGTTGGACTTCTCCCGGGACCCGGCCACCGCCGACCTGCGCCGTGACCAGGCGGACCACCTGCGCCGGGCACTGGAGGAAGCGGGCGGCGGTTTCGTGAAGATGGGTCAGCTCCTGTCCACGCGCGACGACCTGCTGCCCGAGGAGTGGACCGAGGGTCTCGCGCACCTGCAGCGGGGCGTCCGTCCCGCGGACCCGGTCGAGGTCGCGTCGTTGCTCGAGGCCGAGCTCGGCGCGCCGGTGTCCGAGGTGTTCGCGTCGTTCGATCCGGAACCGGTCGCCGCGGCCTCGATCGCGCAGGTGCACCGCGCCCGGCTCACCGACGGCACCGCGGTTGCCGTGAAGGTCCAGCGCCCCGGCATCGACGCAGCCGTCCGGCGGGACGTCGACATCGCGCTCCGCGTCGTGCGGTTCCTCACCCGGACCTCCGCCCAGGCCCGACAGCTCGGGGTGGTGCAGGTCGCCGAGCAGTACGGTGCGGACCTGATCCGCCAGGTGGACTTCTCCGCCGAGCTCCGCAACCTCGAGTCCCTCCGTGCCGCCCAGGCCCGCAGCGCCCGACCCGACGAGGTCCGGTTCCCGGAGCCGTACCGCGACCTGTCGAGCCGTCGCGTGCTCGTGATGGAGTTCCTCGAGGGGGACACGCTCAGCGCCATCCGGGCCGAGCGCTCGGACCGTGACCTCGACGAGCCGATGCGGGCGATCCTGCGCTCGTTCCTGCGCCAGGTCGTCTTCGACGGGGTCTACCACGCGGACCTGCACCCGGGGAACGTCCTGGTGCTGCCCGACGGTCGGCCCGCCCTCATCGACTTCGGCTCGGTCGGGAGGCTCGACCCGGGTCTCCGGGACACGGTCCAGGAACTCCTCGCCGCCTACCTGCAGGACGACACCTCGCGCATCGCCGACGCGGTGCTCCGGATGGCCTCGGTCCGCAACGCCGAGGACGAGTCCGACTTCCGTCGGGACATGGCCCGTTTCGTCGCGGAGGAGCTCGGTCCGGGCGCACGGATCGGGGTCGAGACGGTCGACGACGCCGTCGCGGTGTTCGGGCGGTACCGCCTCCGTGCGCCGGCGGACTTCGTGGCGGCGGCCCGGGCCCTGGCGATCTTCGAGGGCACGCTCCGCACGCTGACCCCGTCGTTCGACCTGCTCGAGGAGTCGCGCGGCCTGGCTGCGGAGCAGATCCGCGACCAGCTCCGTCCGGCCGCGATCCGGAACGTGCTGGTGCGCGAACTGTTCGGTCTCGTCACCTCGGCACGTCGGCTCCCACGACGCATCGACAAGATCACCGAGGCGGTCGAGGCCGGCCGTCTGTCGGTGAACATCCGCCTGCTCAGCGATCGACGGGACCGGCAGACGGTGTCGGGCATGATCCGTCGGGTGCTGCTCGTGCTCCTGGGAGCCGGGTCGGGCCTCCTGGCCGTGGTGTACCTGGCGACGCCCGCGCGACCGACCGCGGTGATCAGCACGCTCGTGGCCGGCGCCCTGCTCGGCGGCACCTGCGTCGTCCTGCTCGCCTGGGCAGCGATCGACGCCTGGCTCGCGCGCCGACGGCAGTAGCCCGTCCGCTACACTCGTCCGGGGCTCCACGAGCCCGGACTCCTTCACAACACCATCGAACGGAAGACCAATGGCGAGTACCACTGACATCAAGAACGGCGCCGTTCTCATCATCGACGGGCAGCTCTGGTCGGTCGTCGAGTTCCAGCACGTGAAGCCGGGCAAGGGCGGCGCCTTCGTGCGCACCAAGCTCAAGCAGGTCGTCTCCGGCAAGGTCGTCGACCGCACCTTCAACGCGGGCGCGAAGATCGAGACCGCGGTGGTGGACCGTCGCGACTTCCAGTACCTCTACGAGGACGGCGACTCGTACGTCTTCATGGACCAGGACACCTACGACCAGGTCAACGTCCCGGCGGCCGTCGTCGGTGACGCGCGCAACTTCCTGCTCGAGTCCGCGCAGGTCACCATCGCGATGAACGAGGGCAACCCGCTCTACGTCGAGCTCCCGACCTCGATCGTCACCACGATCGAGACCGAGCCGGGCCTGCAGGGTGACCGCTCCTCCGGCGGCACCAAGCCGGCGACGATCGTCACGGGCTACCAGATCCAGGTCCCGCTGTTCCTCGAGAGCGGCACGAAGGTCAAGGTCGACACGCGTGACGGCAACTACCTCGGCCGCGTCAACGACTAGGCGCTGACCGGATGAGTGCTCGTTCCAAGGCGCGGAAGCGCGCCCTCGACATGCTCTACGTAGCCGAGGTGCGCGAGCTGCCGATCGCGGACGTCCTGGCGACCGAGACGGTCCGCCACCTCGACCAGCCGGAGCGTGCCTCCAGCTGGGACTACGCGCGGCAGATCGTCACGGGCATCGACGAGGCCCGGTACGAGATCGACGGCGTGATCGCCGACCACGCGCAGGGCTGGTCGATCGCGCGCATGCCCGTGCTCGACCGCTGCATCCTGCGCATGGGGGTCTGGGAGCTCCGGTTCAACCCGGAGGTCCCCGACGCGGTCGCGATCGCCGAAGCCGTCGAGCTCGCGCAGTCGCTCTCCACGGACGACTCGGCCGGCTTCGTGAACGGTGTCCTCGGCGCCGTCGCGGGCGGCCGCGGACCGTCCGGTCGGACTGTCGCGGAGGACCAGGAGTCCCGCTAGGCTCGAAGCCGTCAGCATCCTTGAAGCCGTCCAGAGAGACGGGAGCCGTCCAGAGAGGCGGGGAAGGAGGTCGGCGTGGGTACCAGAACGGTCCTGCAGCAACCCGACATCACGCGTGCTCTGACACGCATCGCGCACGAGATCCTCGAGGCCAACCACGGTGGCTCGGAACTCGTGCTGCTCGGCATCCCGACCCGTGGGGCCGTCCTCGCCGAGCGCCTCGGTCGCATTCTCGCCGACATCGAGCCCGGGTGGGAGTCCGCCGCCGCGGGGATCGGCAGTGAGCGGGTCGGCGCACTCGACGTCACGATGTACCGGGACGACCTGCGCCGGGGCATCGGTCGAGCGCCACACCCGACGGTGATCCCGGCCGGCGGCGTCGACGGCAAGGTCGTCGTCCTGGTCGACGACGTGCTGTACTCCGGCCGGACGGTCCGCGCGGCCCTCGACGCCCTGCAGGGCATCGGCCGTCCGCGCGCCGTCCGCCTCGCGGTCCTCGTCGACCGCGGCCACCGCGAACTGCCGATCCGCGCCGACCACGTCGGCAAGAACCTGCCGACGGCGGGCGACGAACGGGTCACGCTGCACCTGACCGAGACGGACGGTGTCGACGACGTCGTCATCGAACAGGGCGGTCCCGAACAGGGTGGTGCGTCGTGAGGCACCTGCTCTCCACCGCCGACCTGTCACGCGACGAGGCGATCGGGATCCTCGACGTCGCGGAGGAGATGGCCGAGGTCAACACACGAGAGGTGCGGAAGCTCCCGGCGCTCCGCGGTCGGACGATCGTGAACCTCTTCTTCGAGGACTCGACCCGCACGCGCATCTCGTTCGAGGCCGCGGCCAAGCGGTTGTCCGCTGACGTCATCAACTTCGCCGCGAAGGGCTCCAGCGTCTCGAAGGGCGAGTCCCTCAAGGACACCGTGCAGACCCTCGACGCCATGGGCATCGACGGCATCGTCATCCGCCACGGGGCCTCCGGCGCCCCGCGCGTGCTCGCCGAGGCGGACTGGATCGACGTGCCCGTCGTCAACGCGGGTGACGGCACCCACGAGCACCCCACGCAGGCGCTCCTCGACGCCTTCACGATGCGCCGCCGTCTGCACGGCTCCGACAGCCGGGGGCAGGGGCTCGACGGGGTCCGGGTGCTCATCGTGGGTGACGTGCTGCACAGCCGCGTCGCCCGGAGCAACGCCTGGCTGCTCCGGACGCTCGGTGCGCACGTCACCTTCGCCGCCCCGCCGACGCTGCTGCCGGCGGTCGACCGTCCCTTCGGCGCCGCCGTGCACCACGACCTCGACGCCGCGCTGGCCGAGGACCCGGACGTCGTGATGACCCTCCGGATCCAGCAGGAGCGGATGGACGACGCCTTCTTCCCGAACCCGCGTGAGTACACGCGGCACTTCGGGCTGACCGCCGCCAGGTTCGCCCGGCTGTCCGAGCGGACGCTCGTGATGCACCCCGGACCGATGAACCGGGGCCTCGAGATCGCCGGGGTCGCCGCGGACGACGCTCGCTCGACCGTGGTGGAACAGGTCGCGAACGGCGTCTCGGTCCGGATGGCAGTGCTCTACCTCGCCCTCACCGGTGACCACCAGAAGGAGACCGTCGCATGACCGCACACCTCATCCGTGGCGCGCAGCTGGTCGACGGCTCGCGTGCCGACATCCGCCTGGAGGGACGGCTCGTCACCGCGGTCGGGTCCGGTCTCGACACGGCTGGTGCGACGGTGGTCGACGCCGACGGGCTGCTCGCCCTGCCGGGCCTGGTCGACCTGCACACCCACCTCCGGGAGCCCGGGCACGAGGAGTCCGAGACCGTCCTCTCCGGCTCGCGCGCCGCAGCCGCCGGCGGTTTCACGGCCGTGAACGCGATGGCGAACTCCTCGCCGGTGGCCGACACCGCCGGGGTCGTCGAGCAGGTGCAGGCGCTCGGGGACGACGCCGGGTACGTCACGGTCCGTCCGATCGGTGCCGTCTCGCAGGGGCTGCAGGGCACGCACCTGTCCGAGATCGGCGCCATGGCGACCTCACGCGCGAAGGTCCGGGTGTTCTCGGACGACGGCTCGTGCGTCGCCGACCCGCTGCTGATGCGCCGGGCGCTCGAGTACATCAAGGGCTTCGGCGGCGTGCTCGCACAGCACGCGCAGGAGCCCCGTCTGACGGTCGGCGCGCAGATGAACGAGGGCCGACTGTCGTCCGAACTCGGTCTGGCGGGCTGGCCGGCCGTGGCGGAGGAGTCGATCATCGCGCGGGACGTCCTGCTCGCCGACCACGTCGGAGCACGGCTGCACGTCTGCCACGTCTCGACGGCCGGCAGCGTCGAGGTGATCCGCTGGGCCAAGTCCCGCGGCATCGACGTCACGGCCGAGGTCACACCGCACCACCTGCTGCTCACCGAGGACCTGATCGCCGGGCACGACGGCGCCCCGGGCTACGACGCCCGCTACAAGGTGAACCCGCCGCTCCGTCGGCGCGAGGACGTCGAGGCACTCCGCGCCGCCCTGGCCGACGGCACGATCGACATCGTCGCGACCGACCACGCCCCGCACCCCGCCGAGGCCAAGCACTGCGAGTGGCCCGCCGCCGCGAACGGCATGGTCGGGCTCGAGTCCGCGCTGAGCGTGGTGCACGCCGCCGTGGTCGAGGACGGCCGACTGGACTGGGCCGACGTCGCCCGGGTGCTGTCGAGCGCGCCGGCCCGGATCGGCCAGGTCGCGGGTCACGGCCACGGGATCGCCGCGGGTGCGCCGGCCGAGATCACGCTCTACGACCCCGCGGCGGGCCGCGAGTTCTCGGTGGCCGACCTGCACGGGCAGTCGCAGAACTCGCCGTACCTCGGGATGCGGTTGCCCGGCCGGGTCGTCGCGACCTTCCACCACGGCGAGCCGACGGTGCTCGACGGGCAGCTCGTCGACGCCGACACCGTCGCGGGCCGGGCTGCAGCGGCACGGGTGGCGACGGCATGAGCGGTGACACGGCGCGCTGGCTGCTCGGCGGGGTCATCCTGCTCGCGGTGGCCGCGCTGTTCGTCGCGATGGCGCGCACCTGGCGGACGCGCAGCCGACGGCAGGCGGAGGCCGTGCCTCCCGTCCGGGTGCCGGCCGACCGTGGTCCGGAGGCCGGGTCGTGGGACGGGTTCACCGTCGCGACGACCCGAGCCGACCAACCGCTCGAACGGATCACCGCCGGCGGACTCGGTTTCCGCGGTCGCGGCGGCGTGACCGTGCATGCGACCGGCGTCGTGCTGCACCACGCCGGCGTGGACGACCGGTGGATCGCCCGGAGCGCCGTGCGCGGCGCCGACCGGGCCACGTGGGCGATCGACCGAGTGGTCGAGCCCGGGGGACTGGTCCGACTGCGATGGACGGCGACCGGCGCCGCAGCAGCGACGGACCTCGACACCTACTTCCGGTTCCCGGAGGGCGACGCGGAAGCGCTCACCGCCCTGCAGGGACTGGCGACGACGAACGACTCCCCGCACACCGCGGGCGAAGGGACGAACCCATGACACGCGAACGGGCCGTACTGGTCCTCGAAGACGGCACCCGGTACGACGGCTGGGCCTACGGCGCGCGTGGGCGCACGCTCGGCGAGGTGGTCTTCGCGACCGGCATGACCGGCTACCAGGAGACCCTCACCGACCCCTCCTACGCCGGGCAGATCGTGGTGCAGACCGCGCCGCACATCGGCAACACCGGGGTCAACGACGAGGACCCCGAGTCCCGGCGCATCTGGGTCGCCGGGTACGTCGTGCGCGACCCGAGCCGCGTGGTGTCGAACCACCGCGCGGACGCGTCGCTCGACGACCACCTGGTGCGCGACGGCATCGTCGGGATCTCCGGGATCGACACCCGCGCCCTCACCCGTCGCATCCGCGACGCGGGCGCCATGAAGGGCGGCGTGTTCAGCGGGGCGGACGCCACGCTCGACGCCGACGAGCAGCTCCGGATCGTCACCGAGCAGGCCGGCATGGCGGGGAAGAACCTCTCCGCCGAGGTCTCCACGGCCGAGGAGTACGTCGTCGAGCCGGTCGGCGAGCGGATCGGAACGCTGGCCGTCCTCGACCTCGGCGTGAAGTCGTCGACCACCCGCTACCTGTCCGAGCGCGGCTTCGAGGTGCACGTGCTGCCGCAGGACGTCACGGTCGAGCGGCTCCGCGAGCTCGACCCCGACGCGCTCTTCTACTCGAACGGCCCCGGCGACCCGTCGGCGTCCGACGCGCAGGTGACCCTGCTGCAGGAGAGCCTCCGTGACGGCCGGCCGTTCTTCGGGATCTGCTTCGGCAACCAGCTGCTCGGCCGTGCCCTGGGCTTCGGCACGTACAAGCTGCCGTTCGGGCACCGCGGCATCAACCAGCCGGTGCTCGACACCACGACCGGCAAGGTCGAGATCACGAGCCAGAACCACGGGTTCGCGGTCGACGCGCCCGTCGGTCAGGTCCTCGAGTCCCCGGTCGGCTTCGGCCGCGTGGAGGTCTCGCACTACTCGCTCAACGACAACGTCGTGGAGGGCCTCCGGGCGCTCGACATCCCCGCGTTCAGCGTGCAGTACCACCCCGAGGCCGCCGCCGGACCGCACGACAGCATGTACCTCTTCGACCGCTTCCGGGACATGGTGCTCGCCCGACGGCACGGAGCGCCGCTCGACGCGGCCACCGCCGACGCCACCACGCCTGCCGCCGACATCACGAAGGAGGGCAACTGATGCCCAAGCGCACTGACATCAGCTCCGTCCTGGTCATCGGCTCCGGCCCGATCGTGATCGGGCAGGCCGCCGAGTTCGACTACTCCGGCACGCAGGCCTGCCGCGTGCTCCGCGCCGAGGGCGTCCGCGTCATCCTGGTGAACCCGAACCCGGCGACGATCATGACCGACCCGGACTTCGCCGACGCGACGTACATCGAGCCGATCACGAACGCGTCGCTCGAGGAGATCATCCGCATCGAGCAGCCGGACGCCGTCCTGCCGACCCTCGGTGGGCAGACCGCCCTGAACGCGGCCATCTCCCTCGACGAGGCCGGCATCCTCGAGAAGTACGGCGTCGAGCTCATCGGCGCCAAGGTGGACGCGATCCAGCGCGGGGAGGACCGCCAGCTCTTCAAGGAGCTCGTCCTCGAGTCCGGCGCCGACGTCGCGCGCAGCCACATCGCGCACACCCTGGAGGAGGCGAAGGAGTTCGCGAAGGACCTCGGCTACCCGCTCGTGGTCCGCCCGTCCTTCACGATGGGCGGTCTCGGTTCCGGCTTCGCCTACGACGAGTCGGAACTCGTGCGCTTCGTCGGCGACGGTCTGCAGTCCAGCCCGACGACCGAGGTCCTGCTCGAGGAGTCGATCCTCGGGTGGAAGGAGTACGAGCTCGAGCTGATGCGGGACAACGCCGACAACACGGTCGTCGTCTGCTCGATCGAGAACGTCGACCCGGTCGGCGTGCACACCGGCGACTCGATCACCGTCGCCCCGGCGCTGACGCTGACCGACCGCGAGTACCAGAACATGCGGAACATCGGCATCGACATCATCCGCCGTGTCGGGGTCGACACCGGCGGGTGCAACATCCAGTTCGCGGTCGACCCGGCGAACGGCCGTCTGATCGTCATCGAGATGAACCCGCGCGTCTCCCGCTCGTCGGCGCTCGCGTCGAAGGCGACGGGCTTCCCGATCGCCAAGATCGCCGCGAAGCTCGCCATCGGGTACCGCCTGGACGAGATCCAGAACGACATCACCCGCGTCACCCCGGCGAGCTTCGAGCCGACGCTCGACTACGTCGTCGTGAAGACCCCGCGCTTCGCGTTCGAGAAGTTCCCGGCCGCCGACGCCACGCTCACCACCACGATGAAGAGCGTCGGCGAGGCGATGGCGATCGGCCGCAACTACGCCACCGCGCTGCAGAAGTCGCTCCGCTCGCTCGAGAAGCGCGGGTCGAGCTTCCACTGGGACGTGCCGGCCGACCAGCTCGACAAGGCCGCCCTGCTCGAGAAGTCCTCGGTCCCGACCGACGGCCGCATCGTCACGGTGCAGCAGGCCCTCGTCGCCGGCGCCACGGCGGCCGAGGTCTTCGAGGCCACGAAGATCGACCCGTGGTTCATCGACCAGATCGTGCTCATCAACGAGGTCGCGGACGAGGTCCGTGCCGCCGAGACCCTGGACGCGGACACCGTCCGGTGGGCCAAGGAGCACGGCTTCAGCGACGCGCAGATCGCGGCGCTCCGCGGGGTCTCCGAGCAGGAGGCGCGTGACCAGCGCCACGCGCTCGGCATCCGCCCGGTGTTCAAGACGGTCGACACCTGTGCCGGCGAGTTCCCGGCCCTGACGCCGTACCACTACTCGTCCTACGACACCGAGACCGAGGTCGCCCCGAGCGACCGCAAGAAGGTCGTCATCCTGGGCTCCGGCCCGAACCGCATCGGCCAGGGCGTCGAGTTCGACTACTCCTGCGTGCACGCGTCCTTCGCGCTGAGCGACGCCGGGTTCGAGACGATCATGATCAACTGCAACCCGGAGACGGTCTCGACCGACTACGACACCTCGGACCGGCTCTACTTCGAGCCGCTCACGGTGGAGGACGTGCTCGAGGTCATCGAGGCCGAGCAGGCGTCCGGCCAGGTGGTGGGCGTCGTCGTGCAGCTCGGCGGCCAGACCGCACTGGGGCTGGCGAAGCCCCTCGAGGCCGCGGGCATCCCGATCCTCGGCACCACGCCGGACGCGATCGACCTGGCGGAGGAGCGTGGGGCGTTCTCGCGCATCCTCGACGAAGCGGGCCTGCTCGCCCCGAAGAACGGCACCGCACACGACCTGGCCAGCGCCACCGCGGTCGCCGAGGGCATCGGCTACCCGGTGCTCGTCCGTCCGTCCTTCGTGCTCGGCGGCCGCGGTATGGAGATCGTCTACGACTCCGCCACCCTCGCCGACTACTTCGACCGGATGGCCGACCAGGCGATCATCGGCCCGGACCTGCCGCTGCTCGTGGACCGGTTCCTCGATGACGCGGTCGAGATCGACATCGACGCGCTCTACGACGGCGAGCGGCTCTACGTCGGCGGCATCATGGAGCACATCGAAGAGGCCGGCATCCACTCCGGCGACTCGTCCTGCACCCTGCCCCCGGTCGGCCTCGGCCGCGCCGAGATCCAGGCCGTCGTCGACGCGACCGAGAAGATCGCGCGCGGGGTCGGCGTCCGCGGACTCCTCAACGTGCAGTTCGCCATCGCCGCCGGGGTGCTCTACGTCCTCGAGGCGAACCCCCGCGCCAGCCGCACGGTCCCGTTCGTCTCGAAGGCGCTCGGCATCGCACTGGCCAAGGCAGCGGCACGCATCATGACCGGCACGAGTGTCGACGGCCTGGTCGCCGAGGGCCTGCTGCCGGCACGCGACGGCGCCTTCGTCCCGATGGAGGCCCCGATCGCCGTGAAGGAGGCCGTGCTGCCCTTCCGTCGCTTCCGCACCCGCGAGGGTCAGGTCGTCGACTCGGTGCTCAGCCCCGAGATGCGCTCCACCGGAGAGGTCATGGGCATCGACCGCGACTTCCCGCGGGCGTTCCTCAAGAGCCAGGAGGCCGCCTACGGTGGTCTGCCCACCAGCGGCACCGTGTTCGTGAGCGTCGCGGACACCGACAAGCGCGCCATCGTCCTGCCGGTGCACCGCCTGCAGCAGCTGGGCTTCACGATCATCGCGACCGAGGGCACCGCCGAGGTGCTCCGCCGCAACGGCATCCTGGTCGGCACCGTCGGCAAGTACAGCCAGGGGCAGGAGAGCGTCGTCGACCTGCTCGCTCGCAACGAGGTCGACATCGTCATCAACACCCCGAGCGGTGCCGCCGGTCGCGCGGACGGGTACGAGATCCGTGCGGCCACCGTGGCGGCGGACAAGCCGCTGTTCACGACGATCTCGCAGCTCGGCGCAGCGGTCGCGGCGATCGAGACGATCGGGACGCCGCACAGTGTCCGGAGCCTGCAGGACTACGCGCTCGAGCGGGCGGGCTGGTGACCCCAGGTCTGCACGGAGGCCCGACCCCGTTCGGCGTCCGGCTCGCGGCCGCCATCGGGTCGCGGTCCGCACTCTGCGTCGGGATCGACCCCCACGCCGCCACCCTGGCGGCGTGGGGGCTCGGCCGCGACGAGGCCGGACTCACCGCCTTCGGCGCGACCCTGGTCGACGCCGCCGCGGGGCGAGCGGCGGTCGTGAAGCCGCAGGTCGCGTTCTTCGAGGCGGCGGGGGTGCCCGGGTACCGAGCGCTCGAGGCGACGATCCGTCGCGCGCGTGATGCGGGCCTCCTGGTCGTCGCGGACGTCAAACGCGGTGACATCGGTTCGACCGGCGACGACTACGCCCTGGCGTGGCTGGACCGTGACGGCCCGTTCGCGGCGGACGCGATGACCGTGTCGCCCTACCTCGGGTACGGCTCGCTGTCCGGGACCGTCGCCGTCGCCCGCGAGAACGGGGCGGGCGTGTTCGTCCTCGCCGCGACGAGCAACCCGGAGGCACGTGTGCTGCAGACAGCGGTGCTCGCCGAGGGCCCGCGTGCCGGCCGGACCGTGGCGGCCGGTATCGTCGTGGACGTGGCAGACGACAACCGGACGAGCGCCGACCAGCCCCTGGGGGACGTCGGGCTGGTCCTCGGCGCGACCCTCGACCTCGACGACTTCGGCATCACGGCCGACGAGATCGGCACCGCCCCGGTCCTCGCGCCCGGCTTCGGCGCGCAGGGGGCCCGGATCGAGGACCTCCGCGCGCTGTACGGCAGCCGGGCGGAGCAGGTGCTCGTGAGCGAGTCCCGCGGGCTGCTCGGCGACGGGCCGGACGGTGTCGCCGCACTCGTGGCCGACCGTGCCGACCGGGTCGCACGCGCGCTGGGGACGGCGGCGTGAGCGACGAGCAGTCGGACGTCCGGTCCGACGACACCGCTCCCGACCGCTCGGCCCTGCCGGCGCACCGCAACCCGCCGGAGGTCGACCGGGTCGCGGCCGCGAAGGCCGCGGTCGCCGCACGACGCGCCCGCGCCGCGGTCAAGTCGTCCATCGCCACCGGGGAGCGGTCGCCGCTCGAGGTCGCCCGCTCCGCCTGGTCCGACGACGAGTCCGTCGTCGCGGCCACCGCGGCCGAACGCTCGCTCCGCGTCCGTGACCTGCTCACGAGCCTGCCCGGTGTCGGACCGGCCCGGGCGGAGGCCGTGATGGGTGCGCTGCGGATCGCTCCGTCGAAGCGCCTCGGGGGACTCGGCAGCCGGCAGCGGACCGAACTGGCGGACTGGCTCGCCCAGCGCGGACGCAAGCGCGCGGCGTCGAAGCTCGTCGTGCTCGCCGGACCCACCGCGGTCGGCAAGGGCACGGTCAGCGCGTACATCCGTGAGCAGTACCCCGAGGTGAACCTCAGCGTCTCCGCCACGACCCGGAAGCCCCGTCCGGGCGAGGTCGACGGCGTGCACTACTACTTCGTGGACGACGCCGAGTTCGACCGGATGATCCGCGACCGCGAGCTGCTCGAGTACGCGACCGTGCACAACTCCTACCGGTACGGCACCCCGCGGCCGCCGATCGACCGCGCGCTCGACGCCGGCGAGAAGGTCATGCTCGAGATCGACCTGCAGGGCGCCCGCCAGGTGCGGGACGCGATGCCCGAGGCCGTCCTGGTGTTCCTGCTGCCGCCGACGTGGGACGAACTCGTCCGTCGGCTCATCGGCCGCGGCACCGAGACGCCCGAGGAGCAGACCCGCCGACTCGAGACCGCGAAGGTGGAGCTCGCGGCCCAGGACGAGTTCGACGTGCGGATCGTGAACTCCGATGTCAGCACGGCGGCACGCGAGGTCGTAGACTTGTTCTCTGCGCCCTGACCGGTGCACCGACGACGAGGAGCAACCCCATGGCCAACCCCCAGGGCATCATCGACCCGCCCATCGACGACCTGCTCAGCAAGGTCGAGTCGAAGTACGCGCTCGTGATCTTCGCTTCGAAGCGCGCTCGCCAGATCAACGACTACTACGCCGACCTGCACGAAGGCTCGCTCTTCGACAACGTCGGCCCGCTCGTCGACTCGACGATCGACGACAAGCCGCTCTCGGTCGCGCTCCACGAGATCAACGAGGACAAGCTGACCGTCACCAAGCAGCAGCAGCCCTCCGCCTGATCCCGGTGAGTGCGCTCCGCCTGTTCACGTCGGAATCGGTGACCGAAGGCCACCCCGACAAGATCTGCGACCAGATCTCGGACGCGATCCTGGACGCCCTGCTCACGGTCGACCCGAACGCACGGGTCGCCGTCGAGACGATGGTGACGACCGGGCTCGTGCACGTCGCGGGAGAGGTCACGACCTCGGGCTACGTCGAGATCCCGCAGCTCGTCCGCGACGTCATCACCGGCATCGGCTACAACTCGTCCGACGTGAGCTTCGACGGTCGCACCTGCGGCGTCGAGATCTCGATCGGCGCGCAGTCCCCGGACATCGCCCAGGGTGTCGACGAGTCCCTCGACACCCGCTCGGGTGCCGGCACGGACCCGCTCGACCGCCAGGGCGCCGGGGACCAGGGCATCATGTTCGGCTTCGCGACGAACGAGACGCCGGAGTACATGCCCGTCGCCATCTGGCTCGCGCACCGCCTGGCCGAGAAGCTCGCCGCGGTCCGCAAGTCCGGCGAGCTGACGTACCTGCGCCCGGACGGCAAGACCCAGGTCACGGTCGGGTACGACGGCGTCACGCCGAAGACCGTCGAGACCGTGGTCCTGTCGACCCAGCACGCGCCGAGCGTCTCGCTCGAGCAGCTGACCGCGGACATCACCGAGCACGTCATCCGCCCGGTGCTCGACCTGGTGGAGCTTGACTCCTCGCACGTCGACGTGATCGTGAACCCGACCGGACGCTTCGAGATCGGCGGCCCGCAGGGTGACGCCGGACTCACCGGGCGCAAGGTCATCGTCGACACCTACGGCGGGGCCTCCCGGCACGGTGGCGGCGCGTTCAGCGGCAAGGACCCGTCCAAGGTCGACCGCTCGGCCGCCTACGCCCTGCGCTGGGTCGCGAAGAACGCCGTCGCGGCGGGTCTCGCCGACCGCCTCGAGGTCCAGGTCGCCTACGCGATCGGTCGGGCCAAGCCCGTCGGCCTGTACGTGGAGTCCTTCGGCACCGGCCACGTCGACGACGCGACGATCGAAGCCGCGATCACGAAGGTGTTCGACCTCCGACCGGCCGCGATCATCCGTGACCTCGACCTGCTGACCCCGAAGTACGCGCAGACCGCGACCTACGGGCACTTCGGTCGCGAACTGCCGGGCTTCACCTGGGAGCAGCTCGACCGTGTCGAGGAGCTCCGCACCGCGGCAGGACTCGTCTCCGTCACCGTCTGAGGCCTTCGTGGCCACCGTCGCGCGTGTCGTCCTCGACTCACCGCTCCCGCAGCTCGACCGTCTGTTCGACTACCGGGTCCCGGCCGAGATCGAGGGCGACTGCGTGCCGGGGGTCCGGGTCCGGGTGCCGTTGCGCTCCGGCGCCCGGATCACCGACGCCTACGTGGTGGAGGTCGTGGCCGACGACGCCCTGTCGCCGGAGAACGACTTCCCGGGCGAGCTGAGTGCCGTCGAGGAGCTCGTCAGCCCGGTACCGGTGCTCGCGCCGGAGGTCTGGGAGCTGGCCCGCGCCGTGGCCGACCGTGCCGCCGGGGTCGCCAGCGACGTGCTTCGCCTCGCGGTGCCGACGCGGCAGGTCCGGCCGGAGAAGGCCTGGCTCGCTCGTGACCCGGACCACGTGCCGCCCCGCGTGACGGCGGTCCCGGTCGACGGGTACGGCGACGCGGTCATCGAGGCGGTGGTCGACGCCGGCGGACGCGCGGCCGTCGGTGCGATCCCGCACCCGGTCCTGCTCGCCGCCCCGGCCCGAGTGACCTCGGCCGACGACACCGACGGGCCAGCTCCCGCCTGGGTGCCCGGCTGGGCCGCGACCCTGGCGCAGGCCGCCGCACACACCCTGGCGGGGGAGCGGTCGGCCGTCATCGCGGTGCCCGACTTCCGCGACGTCACGGACCTCGAGCGCGCCCTGCTCGTCCTCGTGCCCGCCGAGCGGGTGGTGCGGTTCGACGCGAAGCAGACGAACGGGCAGCGCGCCCGGGCACTCCTCACCGCCCGGACGCACCCGGTCGTCGCGATCGGGAGTCGTGCCGCCGTGTACGCACCGGCGTCGGACCTCGGGCTCATCGCGCTCTGGGACGACGGCGACCCGTCCTTCGCCGAGCAGCGCGCACCGTACGTGCACACCCGTGACGTCGCGCTGGTCCGGACCGCCCAGTCCGGGGCCGCGCTCCTGATGGTGTCGCACGCGCGGAGCACCGACGTGCAGCGGCTCGTCGAGCTCGGATGGCTGCAGGAGGTCGGTCCGCACCGCGCCCGTGTGCCGAAGGTCGTCCCGACCGCCCACCAGACCAACGCCGACGGGTACGCCGCACAGGCCCGCATCCCGAGCAGTGCCTGGCGGGCCGCCCGCGAGGCCAGTCACGACGGGCCCGTGCTCGTGCAGGTGTCGAACCCCGGCTTCGGGACCGGCCTGGTCTGCACCGAGTGCGGGGAGCGCGCCCACTGCCGGGTGTGCGGTGGTCCGCTCGGCAGTCCGCACGCCGGGTCCACCCCGCAGTGTCGCTTCTGTGGCGCGCTGGCGGCCGGGTACCGCTGCCCGACCTGTGGCAACGGGAAGCTCAAACCCGTCGGCCAGGGTGCCCAGCGCACCGCCGACGAACTCGGACGCGCCTTCCCGGACACCCGGATCGTGGTGGCCGACGGATCGCGCCCGATCGACGAGGTACCGGCCCGTCCCGCGGTCGTCGTCGCGACCCGCGGCGCCGAACCGGACGTCGCCGGCGGTTACGCCTGCGTGCTGCTCCTGGACGGCGAACGGATGCTGGCGCGCGAGGGACTGCGGGTCCAGGAGGACGTCCTCCGGATCTGGGCGAACGCCGCGGCGAAGGGCGCTCCCGGAGCGCCGGTGTACCTCGTCGGCATCGGCGGCAAGCTCGCGAACGCGATGGCACTCTGGCGGCTCGACGTGCCCGCCCACGACGAACTCACCGACCGTCGTGAGCTGTTCTTCCCGCCGGCGGTGCGGGTCGCCACCCTGACCGGGACGGACGAGGCGGTGACCGGCGCGATCGAGGCGCTCGGCGACGCGCCGGTGGGCCCGGTCCTCGGACCGGTCCCCGTCGACGACCCGACGCCGGGGACGGTCCGCGCGATCGTGCGCTTCCCCTACGGCCACGGGACAGAGGTGGCGGCGACCCTCAAGGCCGAGGTGATCCGCCGGTCGTCGACGCGCCGGGTGGTCAAGGGCGGGGCGAAGCGCCGCGCGGCTCCGGCTCTCCGCGTCCGGATGGACGACGCCGAGCCGTTCTCCGAGGTCTGACCCGGTCGCTGCAGAGCCGAGCCCGGACATGACGGGAGGCCCGTGGCGATCCCGCCACGGGCCTCCCGTCGTGTCATCGACCGAGGTCACCGGCCGGCGTCACTCGCCGGCGTCACCGGCCGGGGTCACCGATCCGGGTCAGCGCGCGGTCCGCTCCGCGCCGACCGGTGCACGGCGGCCGCGCGAGAGCACGACGCCGAGGGCGACCATGCCGATCGCGAGGACCAGGTGCAGCCAGTTGTCGGCCGAGTTCAGCGGCACGAAGTTCGCGGCGCTGTCGCTGTTCGCGGTGAACAGGCCGTAGATCCAGAGCACGAAGTAGACGACGCCGCCGATGACCAGGTAGAGCCGGGAACCACTGGCGCGTCGGGCCGCGAGGACGCCGACGATGCCGAAGAGCAGGTGGACGATGTTGTGCAGGACCGACACCTGGAAGATGCCGAGCAGCATGCCCATCGAGTCGTTGCCGGCACCACCGAGGTCACCGGTGGTGAGGCCGGGGATGAAACCCGCGAGGCCGACGAGCAGGAAGACGATGCCGACGACGAGCGCGCCCTTCTGGACGGGCGTCTCGGCGAAGCTGGTGGGGGCGGGGGTGGAGAGTCGGTCTGACATGTTCGTTCCTTTCAGGGAATCGCCTGTGAAGGTACCCGTCCGTCTCCGCGCTGTCCGGAGGCGAGGGCACAGCTCGTCCGGCACGAGGCCGGCGAGCCGGGTCCACGGATCAGCGTGGCTGGGCCGGGTTGGTCGGGTCCCCGTGTGACGGCGGGTTGATGACCGGACCCGACGTGGCCGGGGTGACGGCCGGGGAGCCGCCGGTGCCCTGCTGGACTTCGGGGAGGTGCTCGGGCACCGAGCCGGTCGGTTCGGCCCCGGCCTCGAGTGCGGCGATCCGGGAGGTCAGCACCTCCACGACCGGCAGCCGGTTCCCGTGGGCCCGCTCGTGCTCGAGCAGGGTCTGCAGCTGGTCGCGGTCGAGCGGGCGGACGTGCTCGGCGAGGTTGCCGAGCGGCAGGTGGTCGAAGTCCGGCAGCGGCAGTGCGTCGGTGGTCATGGTGCTCCTTCCGTCGAGATGCCAGCGACCGTAGGCAGACGTGCCTCAGCGCATCCCCAGGCCCCGCGTGGAGGGCGGCCGCCCGGACTCGGCCGCGGCTCGTGGGAGACTGGTCCGATGCGTCTCGTCGTCGCCGGCAGTCCCGCTGCCGCGGTCCCCACCCTCCGTGCTCTGGCGGCGTCCGACCACGAGATCGCGGCGGTGCTGACCCGCCCGCCGACACCGCAGGGCCGGAAGCGCGTGCTGACGCCCACGCCGGTCGCGCAGGCCGCGGCGGAGCTCGGACTGCCGGTGATCGAGGCCTCCCGCGTGGACGACGAGGTGACGGCCCGGATCGCGGCGCTCGACGTCGACCTCGGTGTGATCGTCGCGTACGGGGCGCTGCTCCGCCGCCCGGCCCTCGACGCCCCGCGGCTCGGCTGGGTCAACCTGCACTTCTCCGACCTGCCGGCGTACCGCGGTGCCGCCCCCGTGCAGCGTGCCGTGATGGCCGGTGCGACGACCACGGCCGCGACGGTGTTCCAGCTGGTCGAGGCCCTGGACGCGGGCCCGGTCTTCGCGGCCGAGCCGTTCACGATCGACCCGGAGGCCACCTCCGGCGAGGTCCTCGGCGCGATGGCGGTGACCGGTGCCGACGTCGTCGTGCGGGTCGTCGACGCCATCGCCGCCGGCACCGCCGTCGCCACCGAGCAGGTCGGCGCTCCGTCGTCGGCCCCGAAGCTCACGCTCGACGACGGCCGGACCGACTTCGCCGCCCCGGCCGCCGCGGTGCACGCCAGGCTCCGCGGCGTCACCCCGGAGCCCGGTGCGTTCGCACACCTCGGCGAGACCCGGGTGAAGCTGCTGCGGGCCCGCCGGTACGGTGCACCCGACGGTCGGCCGGGAGGCCCGGAGGACTCCGCCCCGCACCTCGCGCCGGGTGCGCTCCGACTCGTCGACGGTGCCCTGCTGGTCGGGACGGCGGACGAACCGCTCGTGCTGACCGAGGTGCAGCCGGCCGGCAAGAAGGCGATGGACGCTGCGGCCTGGGCCCGAGGGCTCGGACCGCTCGACGGGAAGGTGCTCGCATGAGCGCGGAACAGGCGCGGTCACGCGGATCGCAGCGTGGCGGCCGCAGCGGCGGCAACGGTGTCGGGCGGACCGGCGGGCGCCCCGGCGGCCGACCCCGGGAGCCCCGGCAGGTGAGCGCCCGGCGGGTCGCCTTCGACGTCCTCCGTGCCGTCCAGGTCGACGACGCGTACGCGAACCTGCTCCTGCCGACGCGCATCCGACGAGCCGGGCTCAGCGCCCGGGACGCCGGTTTCGCCACCGAACTCACCTACGGCACGATCCGGATGATCGGCCGCTACGACGTGGTGGTCGCGGTGGCGTCCGGACGTCGGGCGGACCTCATCGAAGCCGACGTGCTCGACGTCATGCGCCTCGGTGTGCACCAGCTGCTCGGCATGCGGACCCCGACCCACGCGGCGGTCTCCGCGACGGTCGAGCTCGCCCGCGAGGTCGGCGTCGCCCGCGCCACCGGCTTCGTCAACGCCGTGATGCGGAAGGTCGCCGGCAAGACCCCGGAGGAGTGGGACGCCCTGGTGACGGCGGGCCTCGGCGGGGACGCACTCCTCGCGACGCGCTGGTCGCACCCGGTGTGGGTCGTGTCGGCACTCCGGGACGCCCTGGCCGCGGAACGGTCTCGTGACGAACTCGTCGCGCTCCTCGCCGCGGACAACGAGGCACCGCGGGTCCAGCTCGCGGCGTTGCCCGGTGTCGCGTCGGCGGAGGACGTCGAGCAGGCGACCGCCCGCGTGGCGGCGGACGACGACGAGACGGGGGAGGTGCCTCCCGTCGGTCCGGAAGACGACGCCGACGCCGCCGAGGTGGCCGAGGCCGACCAGGCCGACGCGGCGCCCGAGCCCGCCCCGACCGCTCCCGACCTGCCGGTCTCGCCCGTCGGGATCCGCGGCGTCACCGGTGACCCGGCGCGCGTCCCCGGCGTCGCCGCCGGCCGGCTCCGCGTCCAGGACGAGGGATCGCAACTCGCGGCCCTCGCGCTGTCCCGTTCGTCCGAGGTGCGGGCCGGCGAACGCTGGCTCGACCTCTGCGCGGGCCCCGGAGGCAAGGCCGCGCTCCTGGCCGCCGAGGCCGCACAGGCCGGCGCGACCCTCGTCGCCAACGAACTCGTCCCGGCCCGGGTGGGACTCGTCCGGGAGGCCCTCCGCGACTTCCGTGACACCGTCACCGTGGTCGAGGGTGACGGTCGCCGCTACGGGCACGACGGCTCCGGTGTCACGTACGACCGCGTCCTGCTCGACGCCCCGTGCACCGGCCTCGGCGCGCTGCGTCGCCGTCCGGAGGCCCGCTGGCGCAAGCAGCCGGAGGACGTCGCCGAACTGGCCGTCCTGCAGGAGGAACTGCTCGAGGCCGCGGTCCGCGTGCTCGCACCGGGCGGCACCCTGGCGTACGTGACGTGCTCGCCGCACCTGGCCGAGACCCGCGGCCAGGTCGACGCCCTGATGCGTCGGCACGGGGACCTGCTCGAGCAGCTCGACACCGCATCGGTGGTCCGCTCGGTCGCCGCGCGTGACCCGCAGGTCGCGGCCGGCCGGACCGTGCAGCTCTGGCCGCACCGGATCGGGACCGACGCGATGTTCATCGCACTGTTCCGCCGGACCGCCTGACGGGCTGTCGGTTCGGTGGCCGGCCGGGTCCGGGCCGGTAGGCTCGACGGGTGACGATCCGCATCTCGCCGAGCATCCTGTCCGCCGACTTCGCGAACCTCGAGCGCGAGCTGCAGCGCATCGAGACCGCCGACATGGTGCACGTCGACGTGATGGACAACCACTTCGTGCCGAACCTGACCCTCGGTCTGCCGATCGTCCAGCGCCTGCAGCAGGTCTCGCCCGTGCCCCTCGACGTGCACCTCATGATCACCGACGCGGACACCGAGGCGCCGAAGTACGCCGAGACCGGCGCGTCCAGCGTCACCTTCCACTTCGAGGCCGCGACCGACCCCGTCGCCACCGCTGCCGCCATCAGGTCGAACGGGGCCCGCGCCGCGGTCGCCGTGAAGCCCGGCACCCCGATCACCCGGGTGTTGCACCACCTCGACGCCTACGACATGATCCTGCTGATGACCGTCGAGCCCGGGTTCGGTGGCCAGGCGTTCATGACCTCGGTGATGCCGAAGCTCGCCGACGCACGCGCCGCGGTCGACGCGTCGGGGCTCGACGTCTGGCTGGAGGTCGACGGTGGCATCGCGGTCGACACCGTGCCGGAGGCGGTCCGGAGCGGCGCGGACACGCTGGTCGCCGGCTCCGCGGTCTACGGCGGCGAGCCGGCCGCCCGCATCACCGATCTCCGGGCGGCGGCACAGCGTGCGCTCGCAGACCGGTAGCCTGGGAACGTGAAGACGTTCGACGACCTGTTCGCGGAGCTGACCGAGAAGGCGCGCACGCGCCCGGACGGCTCCGGCACCGTCGCCGAACTGGATGCCGGCGTGCACCAGATCGGCAAGAAGATCGTGGAGGAAGCCGCCGAGGTCTGGATGGCGGCCGAGTACGAGGGCGACGAGCGCACCTCGGAAGAGATCTCGCAGCTCGTGTACCACCTGCAGGTCCTCATGATCGCGAAGGGCCTGACCCCGGCGGACGTCTGGCGACATCTGTAGGGAGCGCGTCACCCCGCGCACCGCAGAACCGTCACCGACCCCCTCCTCCAGGAAGCAGACCTGATGCTCCGCATCGCCGTGCCCAACAAGGGCTCACTGTCCGAGACCGCCTCCGAGATGCTGCGGGAGGCCGGGTACGCCGGCCGCCGTGACCCGAAGGCGCTGCACCTCATCGACGAGCGCAACGGGGTGGAGTTCTTCTTCCTCCGTCCGCGCGACATCGCCACCTACGTCGGCTCGGGCGCACTCGACGTCGGGATCACCGGCCGCGACCTGCTGCTCGACTCGGGGTCGACCGCGCACGAGGTCGATGCGCTCGGGTTCGCGGACTCCACCTTCCGCTTCGCCGGCGCCCCGGGCCGGTACAGCGAGCTGCAGGACCTCGAGGGCGTCCGCGTCGCCACGAGCTACCCCGGCCTCGTCGGCGAGTTCCTCGCTCAGCACGGCGTCACCGCGACCCTCGTGAAGCTCGACGGCGCTGTCGAGAGCGCCGTCCGGCTCGGGGTCGCCGACGCCGTGGCGGACGTCGTCTCGACCGGCAGCACACTGCGCGCCGCCGGACTCGAGATCTTCGGGCCGGTCATCCTCGAGTCCACCGCGGTGCTCATCACCACCGACGAGACCATCTCCGGCATCGACGTGCTCCGGCGCCGGCTGCAGGGCGTCCTGGTGGCCCGCGGCTACGTCATGCTCGACTACGACATCCCGTCCGACCTGCTCGAGCAGGCGACCGCGATCGCCTCGGGCATCGAGTCGCCGACGGTCTCGCCGTTGCACGACCGCGCCTGGTCGGCCGTCCGCGTGATGATCCCGCGCGACGACGCCAACCTCATCATGGACGCGCTGTACGACCTCGGCGCCCGGGCGATCCTCGTCAGCCCGATCCACGCCGCACGCCTGTGACCGACGCACCCGACGCGACCGCACCGGCCGCCGCACTCGGCGGGGTCTCGGTCCGTGTCATCCCGTGCCTCGACGTCTCCGGTGGTCGGGTCGTCAAGGGCGTCAACTTCCTCGACCTGCAGGACGCCGGGGACCCCGTCGAGCTCGCCGCGCGGTACTACGAGCAGGGCGCCGACGAGCTGACGTTCCTCGACGTCGGTGCGACGGTCGAGAACCGCGCCACGATGTGGGACACCGTCACCCGCACCGCCGAGCAGGTCTTCATCCCGCTCACCGTCGGCGGTGGGGTCCGCACCGTCGACGACGTCTCCCGCCTGCAGCAGTGCGGCGCGGACAAGATCGGCGTCAACAGCGCCGCGATCGCCCGCCCGGAGCTGGTGTCCGAGATCGCTGATCGTTTCGGTGCCCAGGCGGTCGTCCTGTCGCTCGACGTCAAGCGTTCCGCCCGGATGCCGTCCGGTTTCGTGGTCACCACGCACGGCGGTCGCACCGAAACCGACATCGACGCGATCGCCTGGGCGCGCGAGGCCGTCGAGCGCGGCGCGGGGGAACTTCTCGTCAACTCCATCGACGCCGACGGCACGAAGAACAGCTTCGACCTCGAGCTCGTCGCCGCGGTCCGTCCGGTCTCCACGGTGCCGGTCATCGCCTCGGGAGGCGCGGGGCGCGTCGAGCACTTCGCCCCCGCCGTCGACGCCGGTGCGGACGCGGTGCTCGCGGCGAGCGTGTTCCACCGCGGCGAGATGACCGTCGGCGACGTCAAGGACGCGCTCCGCCAGACCGGCCACGTCGTCCGCTGACGCGGTCCCGGCGGCCGGGTCGGGCCTCCCGTCCGGCATGTCCGTCCGCAGCCAGCGCGCCGGACAGGGCCGTAGGCTGGTGCCCTCATGACCGACAGCACCAGCACCAGCACCGAAGCGGTCCTCGACCGCGCGCGCTTCGGTACGGACGGACTGCTCCCCGCCATCGTGCAGGAGGAATCGTCGAAGGACGTCCTCATGCTCGGCTACATGGACCGTGAAGCCCTCCGCCGCACCCTGACCGAGGGCCGGGTGACCTTCTGGTCGCGGTCCCGGAGCGAGTACTGGCGCAAGGGGGACACGTCGGGCCACGCCCAGTACGTCCGTGCCGCCGCCCTGGACTGCGACGACGACACGCTCCTCGTCACGGTGCAGCAGGTCGGAGCCGCGTGCCACACGGGTGCCCACCGGTGCTTCGACGTCGACCCGCTCGAGCCGGTGACCGCCTCGGCGCCCGAAACCGGGGCTGCGAACGGGACGGCGCGATGAGCGACTCGCCCCGCACCACGCTCCGCGACGACTTCGACGGACTCGTCCGCGACGGCCACCGGGTCGTGCCCGTCGTCCGCGCGCTCTTCGCCGACAGCGAGACGCCGGTCGGGGTCTACCGGAAGCTCGCCGACGGTCGCGCCGGGTCGTTCCTCCTGGAGTCCGCCGGACAGGGCGGCCTCTGGTCGCGCTGGTCGTTCGTCGGTGTCCGCAGCTTCGGCGTCCTCACGCAAGAGGGCGACCACGCCGCCTGGATCGACACCGGGATGTCGGCCGACCGGGCCGTCGGCTCGCTCGACGGGCAGCCGCTGGAGGTCCTCGCGCGGCTGCACGAGCGCTGGGCGACGCCCCGCGTGCCGGGCATGCCGCCCCTCGTCGGCGGCACCGTCGGTTTCATCGGGTGGGAAGCGGTCCGTCAGCTCGAACACCTGCCCGACGCGCCGCCCGCCGACTTCGACGTGCCCGGACAGGCGCTGTCCTTCGTCGCCGAACTCGCCGCCCTCGACCACCGCAGCGGACTGGTGCTCCTGGTCGCGACGGCGCTCAACGACGGCACGGACGATGCCGACACCCTGTGGTCGGACGCGCAGGCCCGGCTCGACCGGATGCAGGCCGACCTCGTGCAGCCGAGCATCGCGACCGTCGCCGAGGCGTTCGACATCGCCGAACCGACCGCACGCTCCCGGTCCACCCCGGAGGAGTACGCGGCCGCCATCGAGCGGTCGAAACAGTTCATCCGCGACGGCGACGTCTTCCAGGTCGTCATCTCGCAGCGGTTCGACCACGAGGTCACGGCAGACCCCCTCGACGTCTACCGGGTCCTCCGCACGTTGAACCCCAGCCCGTACATGTACTTCCTGTCGCTCGCAGGCACCGACGGCCGGCCGTTCTGGATCGTGGGAGCGTCACCCGAGGCCCTGGCGAAGGTGCAGGACGGTCGCGCGATGACGCACCCGATCGCCGGCTCACGGCCGCGCGGTGCCACGACGGAAGAGGACGTGCGCCTCGGCGACGAGCTGCTGCAGGACCCGAAGGAGCGCGCCGAGCACCTGATGCTGGTGGACCTCGCCCGCAACGACCTGCAGAAGGTGTGCGAGCCGGGGACCGTCGCCGTGACCGAGTTCATGACGGTCGAGCGGTTCAGCCACATCATGCACCTGGTCTCCAGCGTCGAGGGGGCGATCCGCCCGGGGATGTCGGCCATCGACGTGTTCCGGGCGACCTTCCCGGCCGGCACGCTCTCGGGTGCGCCGAAGCCGCGCGCGCTGCAGATCATCGACGAGCTCGAACCCGCGAAGCGCGGGGCGTACGCGGGGGTCGTCGGGTACTTCGACTTCGCCGGGGACGCCGACGTCGCCATCGCGATCCGCACCGCCCTCATCCAGGACGGCGTCGCACGGGTGCAGGCCGGTGCCGGGCTCGTCGCCGACTCGGACCCGATGAGCGAACACCTCGAATCGGTCAACAAGGCCGCCGCGCCGCTGCGTGCCGTCGCGACCGCCAACCGGATGACCGGGGTCGCCCCGTGAAGCGCTCCCGACCGCTCGTCGTCGTCCTCGGACTCCTGGTCGCCGGACTCGTGATGCTGTCGTGGACGCAGACCTGGTTCACCGTGCACCTCGACCACACGGCGGCCGTCGTGAAGACGGTGGACGCTGACGGAGCCACCGTCGTGCCGCAGTACACCGCAGTCGCGATCGCCAGCCTCGCCCTGTTCCTCGCGATGACGATCGCCGGCCGTGTCGTCCGCGTCGTGCTCGCCGTGGTGCAGGTCCTGCTCGGGGTGGCCGTCGTCGTCACCGGCGTCACGGCACTGTCCGATCCGGTCGCTGCCGCGCGGAGCGCCATCGGATCGGTCGCCGGCGTCAGCGACATCGGCGCCGTCCGGCAGGTCGTCACCGGCGTCGACGTCGGTGTCTGGCCGGTCATCGGGATCATCGGCGGGGTCCTCGCGTCGCTGCTCGGCGTCGCGGTGCTCTTCCTGCAGCGGTCCTGGCCCGGCCCGAGCCGGAGGTACGGCGATGCCGCCACGCCCGGAGCGGCCTCCGCGGCCGGGGCCAGCGGCGGTCCCGCGTCCGCCGACGGCGCTCCGCGCCGACCCGTCGTCCGCGACGCGGTCGTCGACTGGGACGACCTCAGCGCGGGCGTCGACCCGACCGTGGGGGACGCCGCCGCCGGGCAGTCCGACACCCCGGACACGGTAGGATCGACGGAGCGCCGCCCGACCGGTGGCGCCAGCGACCACGAGGAGCACCGTGAGCAACACTGAGCCCGCAGAACTCGGCGAAGGCCACTCGCCGGCGGCCTGGACGGCCGTCGTCATCATGCTGATCGGCTTCGCGGCCGGGACGCTCTGCTTCTGGTTCGACATCGCCTGGGGCGTGTGGGCGTCCGCTGCCGTCGTCGTGATCGGTCTCATCGTCGGCTTCGCGATGGGCAAGGCGGGCTACGGCGTCAACGGTCCGAAGTACGTCACCAAGCACCACGGCGGCTGAGCCCGTGTCGGCGCCCGTCAACGGCATGCCCACGCCCGGCACCAACCTGCTGCAGAGCCTGGTCGCCGGTGCCCTCGATGACGCCGCCGTCCGACGTCTCGACCGTCCGTACGCGGACGTCGAGCGTGACCTCGACCGGGTCGCCTCGCCGCTCGACGCGCTGCAGTTCCTGGCCCCGGGTGACCGGGTGAAGGTCCTCGCCGAGGTCAAGCGTGCGAGTCCGTCGCGTGGGTCGATGGCCCCGATCGCGGACCCGGCTGCCCTCGCCGCCGAGTACGAGCACGGCGGAGCCTCTGCGATCAGCGTGCTGACGGAGGGCCGGAAGTTCCTCGGCACGCTCGCCGACCTCGAAGCGGTCAAGGCCCGCGTCGGCATCCCCGTGCTCCGCAAGGACTTCATCGCCGACCCGTACCAGGTCGTCGAAGCGCGTGCGGCCGGAGCGGACATCGTCCTGCTCATCGTCGCGGCCCTCGACCAGCCCACGCTCGTGCAGCTCCACGGCCTCGCCGAAGAGCTCGGCATGCGCGTCCTGGTCGAGGCGCACTCCGCGGACGAGGTCTCGCGCGGCCTCGACGCCGGCGCACGGATCCTGGGTGTGAACGCCCGCGACCTGACCGACTTCTCGCTCGACCGCGACCTCTTCGGGTCCTTGGCCGACCGGATCCCGGACGGGGTCGTCCGCGTCGCCGAGTCCGCAGTGAAGACCCCCGCCGACGTGGCCCACTACCGGTCCGCCGGTGCCGACGTCGTCCTCGTCGGGGAGGCGCTGGTCACCGGCGCCGACCCCGCCGCCACGCTCGCGTCGTTCATCGACGGCTGACAACCCGTCCGGTGCACGCCGGACACCCAGGAGCACCACCGTGACCTCACTCCGTGACCTGCAAGGCCCCTACTTCGGCGACTTCGGCGGGCGGTTCGTCCCCGAGTCGCTCGTGCTGGCGCTCGACGAACTCGAGACCGCGTTCCGTTCGGCCTGGGCGGACCCGTCCTTCCGCGAGGAACTCGACACCCTCCAGCGCGACTACACCGGACGCCCGTCGATCATCACCGAGGTGCCGCGGTTCGCCAAGCACGCCGGTGGTGCCCGGATCATCCTCAAGCGCGAGGACCTCAACCACACCGGCTCGCACAAGATCAACAACGTGCTCGGTCAGGCGCTCGTCGCCCGTCGGCTCGGCAAGACACGGCTGATCGCGGAGACCGGTGCCGGCCAGCACGGTGTCGCCACCGCGACGGCAGCGGCCCTGTTCGGGATGGACTGCGTCGTGTACATGGGCGCCGTCGACACCGAACGACAGGCCCTCAACGTCGCCCGGATGCGCCTGCTCGGCGCCGAGGTCATCCCGGTGGAGACCGGATCGCGCACGCTGAAGGACGCCATCAACGACGCCCTCCGCGACTGGGTCGCCAACGTCGACTCCACGCACTACCTCCTCGGCACCGTCGCCGGCCCGCACCCCTTCCCGGAGATGGTGCGCCAGTTCCACAAGGTGATCGGCGAAGAGGCTCGGCAGCAGGTCCTGGACCGCGTCGGTCGACTGCCCGACGCCGTCGCCGCGTGCGTCGGCGGCGGGTCGAACGCGATGGGCATCTTCGAGGCGTTCCTCGACGACGAGTCGGTCCGGCTGCACGGGTTCGAAGCGGGTGGCGACGGTGTCGAGACCGGGCGCCATGCCGCCAGCATCACCCTGGGGCGGGAAGGCGTGCTGCAGGGCGCGAAGTCGTACCTGATGCAGGACGAGGACGGCCAGACCATCGAGAGCCACAGCATCTCGGCCGGGCTCGACTACCCGAGCGTCGGTCCGGAGCACGCGTACCTGGCGTCGATCGGCCGCGCGCAGTACGAGCCGATCACCGACACCGAGGCGATGGAGGCCTTCCGGCTGATGAGCCGGACCGAGGGCATCATCCCCGCGATCGAGTCCTCGCACGCCCTCGCCGGGGCGATCAAGCTCGGCAAGGAGCTCGGGCCCGAGGGTGTCATCCTCGTGAACCTCTCCGGCCGCGGTGACAAGGACGTGGCCTCGGCCAGCCGCTACTTCGGCATCCTCGACGAGACGGCGGAGCAGTCGTGAGCACGAACAAGACCGTTGCCGACACCATCGACCGCGCCAACGTCGAGCGCGCCGGGGCAGTCGTCGGCTACCTGCCGGCCGGCTACCCCGACCTACAGACCAGCGTGGACGCGGCCGTCGCCCTCGCCGAGAACGGCGTCGACGTCATCGAGCTCGGCCTGCCGTACTCCGACCCGGTGATGGACGGACCGGTGATCCAGCGCGCTGCGGAGGAGAGCCTGGCCAACGGCTTCAAGGTCGCGCAGGTGTTCGACGCCGTCAACGCGATCACCGAGCGGGTCGACGTGCCGGTCCTGGTGATGACCTACTGGAACCCGGTCCTGCGCTACGGCGTCGACCGCTTCGCCGACGACCTGGTCGCAGCGGGTGCCGCCGGCCTGATCACGCCGGACCTGATCCCGGACGAGGGCCAGCAGTGGATCGACGCGTCCGAGCGCACCGGTCTCGACCGGGTGTTCCTCGCGGCACCGTCCTCGACGGACGTCCGGATGCGCCAGGCCGTGGACCGCAGCCGTGGGTTCGTCTACGCCGTCTCGACCATGGGCGTCACCGGCGCCCGGCTGGGCGTCGACACCGCCGCCCGCACGGTGGTCTCCCGACTGCGGGACGCCGGTGTCCAGCGCACCTGCGTCGGTCTCGGCATCTCCACCGCCGACCAGGTCGCCGAGGTGCTCGAGTACGCGGACGGCGCCATCATCGGTTCAGCGTTCGTCCGTGCACTCGCCGACCTCGGCGTGACCGGGGTCGCGGACCGCGCCGCCGACCTGTCGTCCGGCGCAGCGCGGCGCTGACCCGCGCTACAGTGATCCGGGCCGACCAGCCCGCAGGGCAAGGGGCCAGCCCCATCGACTGCCCAGCTCCACACGTGAAAGGCGACAGTCGCACATGCCCCTCCTGAGCATCCCGAGCCCGAGCACGGCCTGGCAGTACTTCGACCTGACCGCCTGGCTGCAGCGTGTGGCCGGCTTCACGCTGCCGCTCGACTTCCGGATCCACGCGTACGCGATCTGCATCCTCGTCGGGATCGTCATCTGCGTGCTGCTCACGAACAGCCGACTCAACGCCCGTGGTGCCGAGCGGTGGATCATCATCGACATCGCGATCTGGGCGGTGCCGGCCGGCATCATCGGCGGTCGCCTGTTCCACGTCTTCACCCACGTCAGCGACTACTTCGGTCCCGGCATCGACCCGTTCTCGATCTTCTACATCTGGGAGGGCGGCCTCGCCATCTTCGGCGCGCTGATCCTCGGGTCGGTCGGCGCCTGGATCGGCTGCCGCATGGCGGGCCTCCGCTTCTCGGCCTTCATCGACGCCGCCGCCCCCGGTGTGCTGCTCGCCCAGGCCGCGGGTCGTCTCGGCAACTACTTCAACCACGAGCTCTTCGGCATGCCGACGAACCTCCCGTGGGGTCTGCAGATCGAAGCGACGAACCCGGCCTACCCGAAGGGGCTGCCGGAGGGCGTGCTGTTCCACCCCACGTTCCTCTACGAGATCATCTGGAACGTCGTGGGCGCCGTGCTGATCCTGCTCATCGACCGCCGTCTCCGCCTGCAGTGGGGTCGCGTCATGGCGCTCTACCTGATCTGGTACGGCGTCGGCCGGTCGGTGCTCGAGTCCATCCGCGTCGACACGAGCGAGACCTTCGCCGGCATCCGCACCAACGTCTGGATGTCCTTCGCCGCGATCCTGCTCGGCATCATCATCTTCGCGATCCAGTCCCGACGACACGTCGGCAAGGAACCGAGCCCGTACCTGCCGGGTCGCGAGCCGCGCTCGAAGTCCGATGTAGACTCGGACGACACCTACTCGGAGCACGACACCACGACCGGTGTCGCCGATCCGGAGCCGGTCGCCGTCGTCGCCGACCGACACTGAGGTCCCCAGCCTCTCCCGAACGCAGCACCACACCGCGCTTGCCGTCCGCCACAAGCGGACTCCACTCCTCGCACGCCGTCAGGGCACAGCCTGACGGCGAGCACGGGCACCAGTCCCGCCCGCTCGGGCGGAACGCACCACCGGGCCATCGCTGTCCCTGTTCCACTTCCTCGTGAGGACGGTTCCCCATGGCGCTCCTGCCACCCCAGCCCTCTGCAGTCCCGAACGGCGCGAACGACCCGTCGACACGGACCGGGCTCCGCTCGCCGCACCGACGGTTCTCCGCGATCCCCGACGCTGCCGGCATGTACGACCCGGCGAACGAGAAGGACGCCTGTGGCCTGGCCATGGTCGCGACGCTCCGCGGGACGGCCGGACACGACATCGTCGACGCCGCCCTCGGTGCGCTCCGCAACCTCGAGCACCGCGGTGCCGTGGGGTCGGACGCCGGCACCGGTGACGGCGCGGGCATCCTCTGCCAGGTCCCCGACGCCTTCCTCCGGGACGTCGTCGACTTCGACCTGCCGGACGCCGGTCAGTACGCCGTCGGCACGGCCTACCTGCCGCTCGACGCCGACGCCCGCGCTGACGTGAAGGCCACGGTCGAGCAGCTCGCCACCGCCGAGGGGCTCCGCGTGCTCGGCTGGCGCGAGGTGCCGGTCCGGCCCGAGGTGCTCGGCACCCTCGCCCGCGCTGCCATGCCCGCCTTCGAGCAGGTCTTCGTCGCGTCCACCCACCACGACGAGCAGGGCGCACTGCGCTCCGGCATCGAACTCGACCGCCAGGCGTTCCGCCTGCGCAAGCGTGCGGAGCAGGGCAGCGAGCTCTACTTCATGTCGCTGTCGAGCCGCACCATGGTCTACAAGGGCATGGTCACGACGCTCCAGCTCGAGCCGTTCTACCCCGACCTCAGCGACGAGCGCTTCGCGTCCCGTCTCGCGATCGTGCACTCGCGGTACTCCACGAACACCTTCCCGTCGTGGCCGCTCGCCCAGCCGTTCCGTTCGCTCGCGCACAACGGCGAGATCAACACCGTGCGCGGCAACCGCAACTGGATGCGCGCCCGCCAGTCGCAGCTCGAGAGCGAACTGCTCGGCGACATGGGCCCGCTGCTGCCGATCGTCAGCCCGGGGGCGAGTGACTCGGCCTCGTTCGACGAGGTCCTCGAACTCCTCACGCTGACCGGCCGGTCCCTGCCGCACGCGATGTCGATGATGGTGCCGGAGGCCTGGGAGAACCAGACCGACATGGACCCCGAGCTCCGGGCGTTCTACGAGTACCACTCGATGCTCATGGAGCCGTGGGACGGCCCGGCGGCGATCACGTTCACCGACGGCACGCTCGTCGGCGCCACGCTCGACCGCAACGGGCTGCGTCCCGGACGGTTCCTGGTCACCGACGACGGCCTCATCGTGATGGGCAGCGAGACCGGCGTCATCGACGTGCCCGCCTCGAAGGTCGTCCGGAAGGGCCGTCTGCGTCCGGGCCGGATGTTCCTGGTCGACACCGAGAACGGCCGGATCATCGAGGACGACGAGGTCAAGCACGACCTGGCGACGTCCGGCCCCTGGGCCGAGTGGCTCGAGTCCGGGCGCATCAACCTCAACGACCTGCCGGACCGCGAGCACATCGTGCACACCCCGGCGTCGGTGACCCGACGTCAGCGTGCCTTCGGCTACACCGAGGAAGAGGTCCGCATCCTGCTGCGTCCGATGGCGCAGACCGGGGCCGAGCCGCTCGGCGCGATGGGCTCCGACACGCCGATCGCGGTGCTGTCGCAACGTCCGCGCCTGCTCTTCGACTACTTCACGCAGCAGTTCGCACAGGTCACGAACCCGCCGCTCGACTCGATCCGCGAGCAGGTCATCACGTCGATGGGACTCGGGCTCGGCCCGGAGCGCAACCTGCTGAGTGCCGGGCCGGAGCACGCGAAGCAGATCGTGCTCGACTTCCCGGTGATCGACAACGACGAGTTGGCGAAGATCCAGCACTTCGAGACGGTCTCGGGTCGGCACCTCACCGTGACGATCCGTGGGCTCTACCGGGTCGACGCCGGCGAGACGGCGATGGAGCAGCGCCTCCAGGCCGTCTGTGACGAGGTCGACGCGGCCATCGAGTCGGGCAAGCAGTTCATCGTGCTCTCGGACCGCGACGGCAACGCCGAGAGTGCGCCGATCCCGAGCCTCCTGCTGCTGGCCGCGGTGCACCACCACCTGATCCGCACCGAGCAGCGCATGAAGGTCGGCCTGATCGTCGAGGCCGGCGACGTGCGCGAGGTGCACCACGTGGCGACCCTGATCGGGTACGGCGCCTCGGCGATCAACCCGTACCTCGCCATGGAGACCTGCGAGAACCTCGTGCGGTCGGGCATGATCACCGGGCTCACGCCGGAGCAGGCCGTCAAGAACGTCATCAAGGCGCTCGGCAAGGGCGTCCTGAAGATCATGTCGAAGATGGGCATCTCGACGGTGTCCAGCTACGCCGGTGCCCAGGCGTTCGAGGCGGTCGGGCTCAGCCAGGAGTTCGTCGACCGGTACTTCACCGGGACCTCGTCGATCCTCGGCGGTGTCGACGTCGACGTGATCGCGGCGGAGAACGCCGAGCGGCACGCGCAGGCGTACCCGCAGGACGGCGCGGTGCTCTCCCACGAGCGCCTGCAGACCGGCGGCGAGTACCAGTGGCGCCGCGAAGGACCGCCGCACCTGTTCAACCCGGACACCGTCTTCCGCCTGCAGCACGCGACCCGTGCCCGCCGGTACGACGTGTTCCGCGAGTACTCGAAGGCGGTCGACGACCAGTCCGAACAGCTGATGACGCTGCGCGGCCTGTTCGGCTTCAACGCCGGGGACCGGACCCCGGTGCCCCTCGACGAGGTCGAGCCGATCGCCGAGATCGTCAAGCGGTTCAACACCGGCGCGATGTCCTACGGGTCCATCTCGCAGGAGGCGCACGAGACGCTCGCGATCGCGATGAACCGTCTCGGCGCACGGTCGAACACCGGTGAGGGCGGCGAGGACGTCGAGCGCCTGCTCGACCCGGAGCGCCGCAGCGCGATCAAGCAGGTCGCCTCCGGCCGGTTCGGCGTGACGAGCATGTACCTCACGCACGCCACCGACATCCAGCTGAAGATGGCGCAGGGTGCCAAGCCGGGCGAGGGCGGCCAGCTGCCCCCGCAGAAGGTGTACCCGTGGGTGGCCCGGACCCGGCACGCGACCGCCGGTGTCGGCCTCATCTCGCCGCCGCCGCACCACGACATCTACTCGATCGAGGACCTCAAGCAGCTGATCTTCGACGTGAAGCGGGCCAACCCCTCGGCACGCGTGCACGTCAAGCTCGTCAGCCAGTCCGGCATCGGTGCGGTCGCGGCCGGCGTGACGAAGGCCCTGGCCGACGTCGTGCTCGTCTCGGGCCACGACGGCGGCACCGGCGCCAGCCCGTTGAACTCGCTGAAGCACGCCGGCACCCCGTGGGAGATCGGCCTCGCCGAGACGCAGCAGACGCTCATGCTCAACGGCATGCGCGACCGTGTCACGGTGCAGGTCGACGGACAGATGAAGACCGGTCGCGACGTCGTCGTGGCCGCGCTGCTCGGCGCCGAGGAGTACGGCTTCGCGACCGCTCCGCTGGTGGTCGAGGGGTGCATCTTGATGCGCGTCTGCCACCTCGACACCTGCCCGGTGGGCGTCGCCACGCAGAACCCGGAGCTCCGCAAGCGCTTCTCCGGCAAGCCGGAGTTCGTCGTGAACTTCTTCGAGTTCGTCGCGCAGGAGGTCCGTGAACTCCTCGCCGAGCTCGGTTTCCGGAGCCTCGACGAGGCGATCGGTCATGCCGACGCCCTCGACGTGGACCGTGCGGTCGAGCACTGGAAGGCGTCGGGTCTCGACCTCGGGCCCGTGCTCAAGGGACCGGAGTTCGCCCCCGACGAGCCGCGCAGCCGTCGCCGCGCGCAGGACCACGAACTCGAGCAGCACTTCGACGTCCGGCTCATCGCCGAGGCGTCCGACGTGCTCGAGCACGGTGGCACGCTGTCGCTCGACCTGCCGATCCGCAACACGGAGCGCGCGGTCGGCACGATGCTGGGCCACGAGGTCACGCTGCGACACGGCGAGAACGGGCTGCCGACCGGCTCGATCGACATCACCCTCCGCGGGTCGGCCGGGCAGTCGCTCGGCGCGTTCATGCCGGCCGGCATCACGCTCCGCCTGGTCGGCGACAGCAACGACTACGTCGGCAAGGGGCTGTCCGGCGGCGAGATCGTCGTCCGTCCGGCCGAGGACGTCGGGTTCGACCCGGCGGAGAACGTCATCGCGGGCAACGTCATCGGCTACGGCGCCACCCAGGGCAGCATGTTCATCCGCGGCATCGTGGGGGAGCGCTTCCTGGTCCGCAACTCGGGTGCGACCGCGGTGGTCGAGGGTGTGGGCGACCACGCGCTCGAGTACATGACCGGCGGCCTCGCGCTCATCCTCGGCGAGACCGGCCGGAACCTCGGTGCCGGCATGTCCGGAGGCACGGCGTACGTCCGCGGCCTCCGTCGCGAACTCGTCAACACCGACGCGCTGGCCTCGGGGGAGCTCCGGCTGGAGCCGCTCGACAGCGCCGACGTCGAGATCGTCACCGACCTGCTCCGACGGCATGCCGACGAGACCGGCTCGACGATCGCCGCGGGGCTGCTCGACTCCGGCGACTTGTCCGAGTTCGTCAAGGTGCTGCCGCGTGACTACGCGGCCGTGCTCGAGACGCGTCGACAGGCCGTCGACGAGGGCCTCGACCCGGACGGCACCGTCGTCTGGAACCGCATCCTGGAGGTCACCGGTGGTTGACGACATCCGCACCGGCGACCCCGCCGTCCGCTCGACCCGCACCCGCTCGACCCGCACCCTCACCCAGGAGGTGACCCGTGGCTGACCCCAAGGGGTTCCTGAAGGTCCAGGAACGTGAACTGCCGCCCCGCCGCCCCGTCCCCGTCCGGCTGATGGACTGGAAAGAGGTCTACGAGCAGCAGGAGTCGGGTGCGCTGAAGCGTCAGGCCGGCCGCTGCATGGACTGCGGCGTGCCGTTCTGCCACCAGGGCTGCCCGCTCGGCAACCTCATCCCCGAGTGGAACGACCTCACCTGGCGCGGCGAGGGCCGTCAGGCGATCGAGCGTCTGCACGCGACGAACAACTTCCCGGAGTTCACCGGTCGCCTCTGCCCGGCCCCGTGTGAGGCGTCCTGCGTGCTGGGCATCAACCAGCCGCCGGTGACCATCAAGCAGGTCGAGGTCGCGATCATCGACGACGCGTTCCAGAACGGGTGGGTCACCCCGCACCCGCCGGAGCGCCTGACGGGCAAGACCGTCGCCGTCGTCGGCTCCGGCCCCGCGGGTCTCGCTGCCGCGCAGCAGCTGACCCGGGCCGGCCACACGGTCGCCGTGTACGAGCGCGACGACCGCATCGGTGGTCTGCTCCGCTACGGGATCCCGGACTTCAAGATGGAGAAGCGGCAGATCGACGCCCGCCTCGCCCAGATGCAGGCCGAGGGCACCCGCTTCCGTGCCGGCGTCGAGATCGGCCGCGACATCACCTGGGACGACCTGAAGTCCCGCTACGACGCGGTCGTCGTCGCCACCGGTGCCACGGTGCCGCGCGACCTGTCGATCCCGGGCCGCGACCTGTCCGGCGTGCACTTCGCCATGGACTACCTGGTCCAGCAGAACCGCGCGAACGCCGGTACCGTCGTCGACAACCAGATCACCGCCGAGGGCAAGCACGTCGTCGTGATCGGCGGCGGTGACACCGGCGCGGACTGCATCGGCACCGCGCACCGGCAGGGCGCGCTCAGCGTGACGAACCTGGCGATCGGCAAGCAGCCGCCGCTCGAGCGTCCCTCGGAGCAGCCCTGGCCGATGTTCGCGACCGTGTACGAGGTCACGAGCGCCCACGAGGAGGGCGGGGAGCGCATGTTCCTCGCGTCGACGGTGGAGTTCCTGGCGAACGAGGCCGGCGAGGTGCGTGCCCTCCGCGTCGCCGAGACCGAGTACCTCGACGGACGTCGCGTCCCCAAGGCCGGCACCGAGCGGGAGATCCCGGCGGACCTGGTGCTCATCGCGCTGGGCTTCACCGGTCCCGAGACCGACACGCTCGAGCCGCAGCTCGGTCTCCCGACGAGCGTCTCCGGCGGTGTCAGCCGTCAGGCCGACTACACGACCAACGAGCCGGGCGTCTTCGTCGCCGGTGACGCCGGTCGCGGTCAGTCCCTGATCGTCTGGGCGATCGCCGAGGGCCGCGCCGCTGCCGCGAAGGTCGACGAGTACCTCGAGGGTTCGACGATCCTGCCGTCCCCGGTCAAGGCGACGGACCGGGCGATCTCGGTCTGATGGTCCCCTCCCCGTAGACGAGAGGCCACTCGCACTCGATAGGGTGCTGGTGGCCTCTCGTCGTTCCCGAAGCCACACCACCACACGAAGGAATCCATTGAGACGCGCAAAGATCGTTTCGACGCTCGGACCTGCAACCGCCGACTACGAGGTCGTCAAGCAGATCATCCAGGCCGGGGTCGACGTGGCCCGCCTGAACCTCAGCCACGGTGACTACAGCGTGCACGAGGCCAACTACGAGAACGTCCGTCGCGCCGCCGAGGAGCTCGGCAAGCCGGTCGCGATCCTCGTCGACCTGCAGGGCCCGAAGATCCGTCTCGCGAAGTTCGCGGACGGCCCGCACGAGCTGGCCGTCGGCGACGAGTTCACCATCACGACCGAGGACGTCCCCGGCACGAAGGACGTCTGCGGCACGACCTTCAAGGGCCTGCCGCAGGACGTCAAGCCCGGCGACCCGCTGCTCATCGACGACGGTCGGGTCCGCCTGCGCGTCCTCGACACCGACGGCGTGCGCGTCCGCACCGAGGTCGTCGTCGGCGGCACCGTCTCGAACAACAAGGGCATCAACCTGCCCGGGGTGGCGGTGAACGTCCCCGCACTGAGCGAGAAGGACGAGGCCGACCTGCGCTGGGGCATCCGCCAGGGCGCCGACCTCATCGCGCTCTCGTTCGTCCGGAACGCCTCGGACGTCGTGCGCGCCCACGAGATCATGGACGAAGAGGGCAAGCGCCTCCCCGTGATCGCGAAGGTCGAGAAGCCCCAGGCCGTCGACGCGCTCGAGGAGATCATCGACGCCTTCGACAGCATCATGGTCGCCCGCGGTGACCTCGGCGTCGAGCTGCCGCTCGAGGCGGTCCCGATCGTGCAGAAGCGCGCCGTCGAGCTGTCCCGCCGGATGGCGAAGCCGGTCATCGTCGCGACGCAGATGCTCGAGTCGATGATCTCGTCCCCGATCCCGACCCGCGCCGAGACCTCCGACGTCGCGAACGCCGTCCTCGACGGTGCCGACGCGGTCATGCTCTCGGGCGAGACCAGTGTCGGCGAGTACCCGGTCGAGACGGTCCGCACCATGGCCCGCATCGTCGAGTCGACCGAGGACCACGGCCTGGAGCGCATCGCGCCCCTCGGCACCAAGCCGCGCACCCTCGGTGGTGCGATCACCCTCGCGGCCGTCGAGATCGCCGAGTTCACCGAGGCGTCGTACCTCTGCGTGTTCACCGAGTCGGGTGACTCCGCGCGTCGTATGTCGCGCCTCCGCCACGGCCTGCCGATCATCGCGTTCACGCCGAACGAGGCGACCCGTCGCCGCCTGGCGCTGACCTGGGGCGTACGCTCGTTCCTGGTCGACCGGAAGACGCACACCGACGAGCTCTTCTCGCAGGTGGACGACGTCCTCATCGGCAACGGTCTCGCCATCCCCGGCGACCGTGTCATCGTCACGGCGGGTTCCCCTCCCGGACTCGAGGGCTCGACGAACGACCTCCGGGTGCACCGCGTCGGTGACGCGCACGCCGAGGCCGCGCCGGCGTACGTCCGCGACTGACCCCGGACCGATCGACGAGAGGCCGTCACCCGGACCGGGCGGCGGCCTCTCGTCGTGTGACGCTCGGCTGCTCAGTCGGCCGGGAGGCCCGCGGTGCGTCCTCGACGCCGGCCGCGTCGGTAGCGTGGTCCCGTCCCGATCGACCGAACACGCGAGGAGCGTCGCATGGCTGACCCGAGCCTCCAGCCCGACCGCCCACCGTCGGACCGTGCACCGTCCGGCGGCGCGACGCGCTCCCGCGCCGACGTGCAGCGGTGGCGCCGCTACCTGGCGGACGAGCGTGCCGAGGCCGCCGTCTACCGGAACCTGGCCACGCGGCGGAGCGGCGAGGAGCGCGAGATCCTGACGGCCCTCGCCGAGGCCGAGGGGCGACACGAACAGCACTGGCGTGACCTGCTCGGCGACGACGTCGGCCGTCCGCTCGCAGGCAGCCTGCGGACCCGTGTCCTCGCCGCCCTGGCGAAGCGGTTCGGGTCGGTGTTCGTCCTCGCACTCATGCAGCGGGCCGAGGACCGCTCGCCGTACGCGGACGACGCCGACGCCACCGCGACGATGGCCGCCGACGAGCGGATCCACGGCGAGGTGGTGCGGGGGCTCGCGAACCGGGGCCGGATGCGCCTGTCGGGGACCTTCCGCGCCGCGGTCTTCGGGGCGAACGACGGCCTCGTGTCGAACCTGGCGCTCATCATCGGCATCAGTGCCTCCGGAGCCGATCGGCACTTCGTCCTGCTCAGTGGCATCGCCGGTCTGCTCGCCGGGGCGCTGTCGATGGGCGCGGGGGAGTACGTGTCGGTGCGGTCGCAGCGGGAACTGCTCGAGGCCTCGGCGCCGCACCCGGAGGCGCAGCACGCGGTCGCGGACCTGGATGTCGACGTGAACGAACTGGCGCTGGTGTACCGGGCGCGGGGGATGAGCGAGGACGAGGCCGCCGCGCACGCCGACGAGGTCATCGCCTCGCTGCTCGTCGCCCCGACCACGGGCGGCGTGCCGGTCGTCCGGTCGCGGTCGGCCCTGCCCCGACCGGGCGTCACCGAGGACGGGGACGACCACGAGGCGATCGGCACCGGGACGAGCGCGGCGCTCTCGAGCTTCTGCTTCTTCGCGTCGGGTGCGGTGATCCCGGTGCTGCCCTACCTGTTCGGGCTCGAGGGCTGGCCGGCCATCGGTCTGGCGGCAGCCCTGGTCGGCCTCGCCCTGCTCGGCACCGGCGCGGTGGTGGGTGTGCTGAGCGGTGCTTCGCCGCTGCGGCGCGCCCTGCGGCAGCTCGGCATCGGTTTCGGCGCCGCCGCCGTGACGTACCTGCTCGGTCTGCTGTTCGGGACGAGCACCGGCTAGCGGCCGGTGAGCGTCCGGCAGTGGCCGGTCAGCGGCGGGCGGCCGCGCGGGCCGGCAGGAGGAGCAGCGCCGCGCTGCCGACCCCGACGAGCGCGATGCCGGCCAGTACGGTGAACACCTCGAGTGCCGTCGTGGGTGCGAGCAACACGGCCGCACCGCAGAGCACCGAGAGCACACCGCTCACGACGGTCGGCGCCCGCGAGGAGCCGGGGTGCCCGACGAGGGCGCCGACGAGCGCCGCGACGCCCTCGACCAGGAAGCCGGCCCCGGCCAGGACCGCGTACACGACGAGCGGCACCGCGGGGTCGAGGAGCGTGACGAGCCCGGCGATGCCGACGAGGGTGCCGACCACGCCCGAGGTCCAGCGCCACACGGCCGGCGTGCCGTACCCGCGCGCCGCGGCGAACACCCGCATCGCCCCCGCGACGACCAGGTAGACCCCGAACAGCAGCGCGACGAGCACGAGCGTCGGTCGTGGCCAGACGACGGCGACGACGCCGGCGGTCATCGCGACGACCGCGGTGACGACGACGAACGCGCGGAACGTGCGGACGGCACGAGAGTCCACGGGGCTCCTCCCTGACAGGTCAGCCGGACCTCCGACCGTACCGTGACCGGGCCACCCGCGTCGCGGTGCGCCGGGGCCTGGCCGGAACCTGCGTCGGCTGGCGCGACTGCTACGCTGGCACGGCTCGCGAGTGTGGTGGAATGGTAGACACGGGGCACTCAAAATGCTCTGCCTCTGGCGTGCGGGTTCGAGTCCCGCCACTCGTACAAGTGCCGGAGCTCCGAGTACCGGAGCTCCGTCGGGTTGGGTTGCCGCGGTCGGATCGAGCGTCTAGTAGGCTCTCCGTCGTGAGTGACACAGAAGCAACCGCAGCCGCACCCCGTCGCGTCGTCGTCGCCGAGGACGAGTCGCTCATCCGCCTCGACATCGTCGAGATCCTGCGCGACAACGGGTTCGACGTGGTCGGTGAAGCCGGTGACGGCGAGACCGCGGTGCAGCTCGCGACCGACCTGCGCCCCGACCTCGTCATCATGGACGTCAAGATGCCGCAGCTCGACGGCATCTCCGCAGCCGAGCGGCTGTCGAAGAACCACATCGCCCCGGTCGTCCTCCTCACGGCGTTCAGCCAGAAGGAGCTCGTCGAGCGGGCGACCGAAGCCGGCGCGCTGGCGTACGTCGTGAAGCCCTTCACCCCGAACGACCTGCTCCCTGCGATCGAGATCGCCCTCTCGCGCTACCAGCAGATCATCACGCTCGAGGCAGAGGTCGCGGACCTCGTCGAGCGCTTCGAGACCCGCAAGCTCGTGGACCGGGCCAAGGGCCTGCTCAACGAGAAGATGGGCCTGACCGAGCCCGAGGCGTTCCGCTGGATCCAGAAGGCGTCCATGGACCGCCGGCTGACCATGCACGACGTCGCCAAGGCGATCATCGAGCAGCTCAGCGCCAAGAAGTAGGCGTCGGCGCGGACATACCGGTTCCGCCCTGCCACGTGGCAGGGTGAGGGCATGGACGACGTGGTGATCCGGGCCTCCCGACCGGCCGACCTGCCGACGGTGGCCGACCTGCGCTGGCGGTGGAGCGTCGACGAGGGCGGTGCGACGCCCGCGGTGTCCGCCGCGCGGTACCGCGATGCGACGACCGCGTTCGCGGCCGCGAACCCGGACAGCCATCGGTGCGTCGTCGCCGAGCGAGACGGCGTCGTGCTCGGGATGGGTTGGCTGGCCCTGACGGAGCGACCGCCGACGCCGGACCGACCCGAGCGTCGGGTGACCGGTGACGTGCAGACCGTCTACGTGCACCCGGACCTGCGCGGCCGGGGTGTCGCGAGACGACTGGTCACGGCACTGCTGGAGCTCGCCGACGACGCCGGGGTGGAGCGGACGTCGGTGCACTCGAGCGTCGACGGCGAGACGCTCTACCGGCGGCTCGGGTTCGGGGACAACCCGCTCCTGCTGCAGCGTCCGCCAGAGGCCTGAGCCCTGGCGGACCAGCCCCGGAGCTCGAGGTGCAGCGCCCGAGGCCCACCCGAGCGTCAGCGGGCGTCGCGGATGATGTTCGTGATGCGCACGGTCGAGCAGCGCCGGCCCTCGTCGTCGGTCAGGACGATCTCGTGCGTGGTGAGCGTGCCGCCGAGGTGGATCGCGGTGCAGGTGCCGGTGACCCGGCCGCTCGTCGCGCTCCGCGTGTGCGACGCGCTGAGCTCGATGCCGACCGCGTAGCGACCGGCACCGGCGTGGATGTTCGCCGCCATCGACCCGAGGCTCTCGGCCAGGACGACGTAGGCGCCACCGTGCAGCAGGCCCGCGGGTTGTCGGTTGCCCTCGACGGGGATGCTGGCGACCGACCGCTCGGCGGAGAGCTCGGTGAACTCCATGCCCATCTTCTCGGCGAGCTGCCCGACGCCGCGCGCGAGGTACTCCGCGACGCCCTCGTCGGATCCCCGGACGGTCTGTTCGTCGGTCACGTCGCGTCGGCCTTCCGCGTGGTCGTTCCGCCCGGACCGCGGCCGCACCCTGTCGGGGGCCGTCGGTAGGCTGTCCGGGTGTCGGACTCCGCAAAGCCTACCCTCATGGTCATCGACGGCCACTCGCTCGCCTTCCGGGCCTTCTACGCCCTGCCGGTCGACAGCTTCGTGAACCGCGAGGGGCAGCACACGAACGCCATCCACGGGTTCATCTCGATGCTGCTCATGCTGCTGCAGCGCGAGAAGCCGACGCACCTGGCGGTCGCGTTCGACATCTCCCGGTTCTCGTTCCGCACGCGCGAGTACGCCGAGTACAAGGGCACCCGGTCGGAGACCCCGGCCGAGTTCAAGGGCCAGATCCCGCTCCTGCAGCAGGCGCTCGAGGCGATGGGCATCACGACCGTCACGAAGGAGGACTTCGAGGCGGACGACATCCTCGCGACCCTCTCCAAGCAGGGCGCTGACCAGGGTTTCAAGGTCTACGTGGTGTCCGGCGACCGCGACTCGATCCAGCTCGTGAACGACGACGTCACACTGCTGTACCCGTCGGTCCGCGGTGTGTCCGAGCTCACGCGCTACGACCGCGACAAGGTCTACGAGCGGTACGGCATCGAGCCGCACCAGTACCCGGACATCGCGGCCCTGGTGGGGGAGACCAGCGACAACCTGATCGGCATCGACAAGGTCGGCGAGAAGACCGCGGTGAAGTGGGTCACGCAGTACGGCTCGCTCGACGGGGTGCTCGAACACGCCGACGAGATCAAGGGGGTCGTCGGCAACAACCTCCGCGAGCAGCGTGATCGGGCGATCCGGAACCGCCGGTTGAACCGCCTCGTCACCGACGTCGAACTGCCGGTCGGCCCGGCGGACGTCGCCCTCCGCCCGCTCGACGAAGCCGCGGTGCGTGAGCTCTTCGCCACACTGCAGTTCCGGACCCTGCTCGACCGGGTGTTCAAGGTCGTCGGCAGCGGCGAACCGACCGAACCGTCGACGACCGACGGCAGCGTCGAGGACGCCGGGCCGACACCGCCCCCGGTCAAGACCCTGATCGACGAGGAACTCGGCTACTGGCTCGAGCGGAAGAACGCCGCGGACGCCGAGAACGGTTTCGGCGTCGCGGTGGAGGTCATCGACGGTCGTCTCAGCGCGATCGGCATCGCCACCCACGACGACGCCGTCCTGGTCCCCGGCGGCAGCGGGGCGCAGGACTACGAACAGCTCGCCGCGTGGTTCGCCTCGGACGCCCCGAAGCACTTCCACGACGCCAAGGCCGCGATCAAGGCGCTCGGGACCGCGGGCTTCACCGTCGCGGGCATCGCCGGCGACGCCCGCATCACCGGCTGGCTGGCGAACCCGGGCAAGCAGGGTCAGCCCCTGGCCGACCTCGTCTACCAGGAGCTCGGTGAGGAACTGCCGACGGCGGACCCGAACCAGCTCGTGCCGGAGACCGACCCGGTGAACGTCGGGGTGCACGCCTGGTACGTCCTCCGGGTCACCACGGCACTCCGCGCCCGCGTCGACCCGGGTTCGCTCACGGTGCTCGACGACATCGAGCTGCCGCTGACGTCCGTGCTCGCGCGCATGGAGACCACCGGTGTCGGCATCGACCGCCCGGTGCTCACCGGGCTCTCGCACGAGCTCGGGGAGCGCGCCGCGGACCTCGCCCAGCAGGCCTTCGCCGAGATCGGGCACGAGGTCAACCTCGGGTCGCCGAAGCAGCTGCAGGAGGTCCTGTTCACCGAGCTCGCGATGCCGAAGACCCGCAAGACCAAGACGGGCTTCTCGACCGACGCCGCGAGCCTCACCGACCTGCAGGAGCAGCACCCGCACCCGTTCCTCGGCCTGCTGCTGCAGCACCGCGACGCGACGAAGCTCCGCCAGATCGTGGACACCCTCGACGCCGCCGTGGTCGACGGCCGCATCCACACCCGGTACGAGCAGACCGGCACGAGCACCGGGCGCGTGTCCTCCACCGACCCGAACCTGCAGAACATCCCGGTGAAGACCGCCGTCGGTCGCCGGATCCGGTCAGCCTTCGCGGTCGCCGAGCCGTACACGACGCTCCTCACCGCGGACTACTCGCAGATCGAGATGCGGATCATGGCCCACCTGTCGGGAGACGCGGGGCTCATCCAGGCGTTCAACGAGGGCGAGGACCTGCACCGCTTCGTCGGCGCCCGGGTCTTCGGCGTGGAGCCGTCCGACGTCAGCCCGGAGATGCGCACCAAGGTCAAGGCGATGTCCTACGGCCTGGCGTACGGCCTCAGTGCCTTCGGCCTGTCGAAGCAGCTCCGCATCGAGCAGAGTGAGGCCCGCACGCTGATGACGGAGTACTTCGCCCGCTTCGGCGCGGTGCGCGACTACCTCCGGAACGTGGTCGAGCAGGCGCGTGAGGACGGCTACACCGAGACGATCTTCGGTCGCCGTCGTCCGTTCCCGGACCTGAAGAGCCCGAACCGGGTGCTCCGCGAGAACGCCGAGCGCGCCGCACTGAACGCTCCGATCCAGGGGTCCGCGGCGGACATCATGAAGATCGCGATGCTCGGTGTCGACGCAGACCTGCGCGACGGTGGCCTCGGTTCGAGACTGCTGCTGCAGGTGCACGACGAACTGATCCTCGAGATCGCGCCGGGGGAGCAGGACCGGGTCGAGGAGATCCTCCGCACCCGCATGGGCGGCGCAGCCGAACTGACCGTCCCGCTCGACGTGTCGGTCGGGCTCGGCACGAACTGGGAGGCGGCGGCGCACTGAGCGCGGTCGCACCCGCGTGAGCGGCGGGACGGACGGGAGGCGCGCCTCCCGACCGTCCCGCCGCTCGCTCCGTGCTGGTGGGTGGTGTCGTGCCGGTGGGTGGTGTCGTGCCGGTGGGTAGTGTCGTGCTGGTGGGTAGGGTCGGGGACATGAGCGATGACCGTCCCGTCCGTCAGCCGTCCGCCGTCGACCAGGTCGCCGAGCAGTGGGTCACCACGCTCGTGGACCTCGATCCGACCGTCGCCACGTACATCGGCGTGCCGGGTCGCACCGACGGGTACGGCGACACCTCGCCGGCCGGTGCTGCGGCCCTCGCCGACGCCGCTCGCTCGGCACGCCGCGCGCTCGATGCCGCCGACGCTCGCGATGACGTCGACCGTGTGACGAAGACCGACCTCGGTGCCGAGCTCGACCTGACCGTCGAGTCGTACGAGCGGAAGTTGCACCTGCGCGACCTCAACGTCATTCAGAGCCCGGCGCAGTCGCTCCGTGACGTCTTCGACCTGATGCCGACCGCGACGGCGGAGGACTGGCAGGACGTCGCCGGCCGCCTGCAGTCGCTGCCCGACGCGCTGGAGGGCTACCGCGAGACCCTGCTGGAGGGCACGCGCGAGGGCGTCACCGCGGCGAAGCGCCAGGTCGAGCTCATCGCGGAGCAGGCCGCACGCAACGGCGCGCCCGACGGGTTCTTCCGGCAGCTCGCCGACGGTGCCGCGCTCGAGGGCGGCGCTCCCGTCCCCGACCAGTTGCGCGCCGAGTTGACCCGGGGAGCCGAGGTCGCCGCGGCCGCCTACCGGTCCTTCGGTGCCTTCCTGGAGCACGACGTGCTGCCGCTCTCGACCCCGGTGGACGCCGTCGGCCGGGACGACTACACGCTGCACTCCCGCCGCTTCCTCGGTGCCGTCGTCGACCTCGACGAGACGTACGAGTGGGGCATCGAGGAGCTCGGCCGGATGCGCGACGAGCAGGAGCGGATCGCCGACCGCATCGAGTCCGGAGCGAGTGTCGCCCGGGCGATCGAGGTCCTGGACGCCGACCCGGCGCGGGTGCTGCAGGGCACCGATGCGCTCCGGGCCTGGATGCAGGAGACCAGCGACGAGTCGATCCGGGCGATGGACGGTCGCTACTTCGACATCGCGGACCCGATCAAGCGCCTGGAGTGCCGGATCGCCCCGACGCAGGAGGGCGGGATCTACTACACCGGCCCGTCCGACGACTTCTCGCGTGCCGGCCGCATGTGGTGGTCCGTCCCGCAGGGTGTCACCGAGTTCGGCACCTGGCGCGAGAAGACCACCGTCTACCACGAGGGCGTCCCGGGCCACCACCTGCAGATCAGCCAGGCGGTCTACAACCGCGGCGAGCTCAACACCTGGCGTCGGCAGCTCGCCGGGCCGTCCGGCCACGTGGAGGGCTGGGCGCTGTACGCCGAGCGACTCATGGAGCAGCTCGGGTTCCTGGACGACGACGGCGACCGCCTGGGCATGCTCGACGGGCAGCGGATGCGGGCCGCCCGCGTGGTGCTCGACATCGGCGTGCACCTGCAGAAGACCAACCCGGACGGCGGCGGTTGGACGTGGGAGTACGCCCTCGACTTCATGGGGCGGAACGTCAACATGGACCCGGCGTTCGTGCAGTTCGAGGTGGCGCGGTACTTCGGGTGGCCGGGACAGGCGCCGTCGTACAAGGTCGGGCAGCGCGTCTGGGAGTCGATCCGCGACGACGTGGCGGCCCGTGAGGGTTCGTCGTTCGACCTCAAGGCCTTCCACCACCGCGCCCTCGCGCTCGGCGGTGTCGGCCTCGACACCCTGCGGAGTGCGCTGGTCGGCTGAGCGGACACGCCCGGTTGTGGGCGTCCCGCCTGCTGGATAGACTTGTGCGGCGCAATCCGCGCCAACAACACTCATCGCCATGGTGGCTCGCACCGGTCGCTCGACCGGCACGCGGACCGGGGGTCGCTCCCTCGCCGCCACGGCCCGACTCATGTCCGTTCGGAGCAATCTCTACATGACAACCACCACGACCAAGGCTCCCAAGCAGGTCGCCATCAACGACATCGGCTCGGCTGATGACTTCCTGGCCGAGGTCGAGAAGACCCTGAAGTTCTTCAACGACGGAGACCTCATCTCCGGCACCGTCGTGAAGATCGACCGCGACGAGGTCCTCCTCGACGTCGGTTACAAGACCGAGGGTGTCATCCCCTCGCGCGAGCTCTCGATCAAGCACGACGTCGACCCCAACGAGGTCGTCAACGTCGGTGACGAGGTCGAGGCCCTGGTCCTCCAGAAGGAGGACAAGGAAGGCCGGCTGATCCTGTCGAAGAAGCGTGCACAGTACGAGCGTGCATGGGGCGACGTCGAGAAGATCAAGGAGTCCGACGGCGTCGTGACCGGCACGGTCATCGAGGTCGTCAAGGGCGGCCTGATCGTCGACATCGGCCTCCGCGGCTTCCTCCCGGCATCGCTCATCGAGCTCCGCCGTGTCCGCGACCTGACGCCGTACCTCGGTCAGGAGCTCGAGGCGAAGATCCTCGAACTCGACAAGAACCGCAACAACGTGGTCCTCTCGCGCCGCGCCCTGCTCGAGCAGACGCAGTCCGAGTCGCGCACCACCTTCCTGAACAACCTCCACAAGGGCCAGGTCCGCAAGGGCGTCGTCTCGTCGATCGTCAACTTCGGTGCGTTCGTCGACCTCGGTGGTGTCGACGGTCTCGTCCACGTCTCCGAGCTCAGCTGGAAGCACATCGAGCACGCCAGCGAGGTCGTCGAGGTCGGTCAGGAAGTCACCGTCGAGATCCTCGAGGTGGACCTGGACCGCGAGCGCGTGTCGCTCTCGCTCAAGGCCACCCAGGAAGACCCGTGGCAGGTCTTCGCCCGCACCCACGCGATCGGTCAGATCGCGCCGGGCAAGGTCACGAAGCTCGTGCCGTTCGGTGCCTTCGTCCGCGTCGCGGACGGCATCGAGGGCCTGGTGCACATCTCGGAGCTCTCGAACAAGCACGTCGAGCTCGCCGAGCAGGTCGTGTCCGTGGGCGACGAGGTGTTCGTCAAGATCATCGACATCGACCTCGACCGTCGCCGCATCTCGCTCAGCCTCAAGCAGGCCAACGAGGGCGTCGACCCGGAGAGCACCGAGTTCGACCCGGCGCTCTACGGCATGCCGACCGAGTACGACGACAAGGGTGACTACAAGTACCCCGAGGGCTTCGACCCGGAGACCAACGAGTGGCTCGAGGGCTACGACACCCAGCGCACCGAGTGGGAGGGCCAGTACGCGGCCGCCCAGGCGCGTTGGGAGGCCCACAAGGCCCAGGTCGCCAAGTCCCTCACCGAGGAGGCGCAGGGTGGCTTCGACCTCCCGGCCGCCGCTTCGACGTTCACGAGCGAGACGACCGGAGCCGGCACGCTCGCCGACGACGCGTCCCTCGCCGCGCTGCGCGAGAAGCTCAGCAACAGCTGAACGGATGTGACCGGGTGAGCTGATCATCCGTCGCATCGACCGGGAGCCCGGTCCTGATCGTCCCCCAGGGACGGCCGGGGCCGGGCTCTTCGGCGTCGTACCGGAGCGCTCGGGGTGCGTCGGCTGGGAGCATTCGTGGAGCAGGCCGTGCGACGCTGTCCCCGTGCGCATCATCGGACTCACGGGCGGCATCGCCGCGGGCAAGTCGACGGTCTCCCGGCGGTTCGCCGGACACGGCGCGGTCGTCGTCGACGCCGACCAGCTCGCACGGGACGCCGTGGCACCCGGCAGTCCGGGGTTGCAGGCGGTGCGGGAACGCTTCGGCGACGCGGTGATCGCGCCCGACGGCAGCCTCGACCGTCCCGCGCTCGGTGCCGTCGTGTTCGTCGACCCGGAGGCGCGCAAGGCCCTGGAGGCCATCACCCACCCGGAGGTGTGGCGGCTGGCGCAGCAGCGATTCGACGCCGCCGAGGCAGCCGACCCGGACGCCGTCGTCGTCTACGACGTGCCGCTCCTCGCCGAGGCACAGGGGACGCGGCCGCTGCGGTTCGACGCCGTCGTGGTCGTGGACGCCCCTGCCGCGGTGCGGATCGGGCGCCTCGTCGAGCACCGGGGGATGGGCCGCGACGACGCGGAACGCCGAGTGGCGGCACAGGCCTCCGACGCGGACCGACTCGCCCTGGCCGACCACGTGGTCGACGCCACCGGCACGCTCGAGCAGACGATCCGCTCGGCCGACGAGGTATGGGCGCGACTCGTCCGATGAGGACGCACCACCGGCTGCTCGTCGTGGCGGTCCTCGTCCTCGTCGCCATGGGGCTCGCCGCGCTGGTCGGGGCGAACGTCCTCGGTGGTCAGCGTGTGGCGGAGGGCGGTCGTCCCGGGCAGCCGCACCGGACGCTGGAGCCGGGCGAGGCACCGCACGGCGACTTCCACCGCTTCCGGCTCGGTGCGATCGACGGGGAGCGCCTGGCCCCGAACCGCGACGACTTCGCGGCCCGGACCTCACCGAACGGTCCGCTGCTGCTCTTCCTGCCGGCCACCCGCGCGAAGCCGGCCGACTACCAGCGGTTCCTCACGACGGCGCTGGACGACGGGTACCACGTGCTCGGGCTCGACTACTGGAACCTCGGCAGGACCCTGTCCGGCACGTGCGAGGCCGACGCGCGGTGCTACGGGCAGGTGCAGCGGAACCGGTTCGACGGCACCCGCGGTTCGACGTTCAGCGACGTCAGCCCGGCGGGCTCGATCGTGTCGCGGTTCCGGGATGCCGTCGCGCACCTCGACGACGTCGACCCCGCCGGGGGATGGGGGCGGTTCGTCCAGGCCGACGAGGACATCCGGTGGCAGGACATCGTCGTCGCCGGGCATTCGCAGGGCGGGGGCGAGGCCGCGTACATCGCCCACATCCGGCCGGTGCTCGGTGCACTGATGTTCTCGTCGCCGGTGGAGTCCGTCGGCCCGGTGCACGCGGCGTGGATGGACCACCCCGGCCAGACCCCGGCGAGCCGGATGTACGCGCTCGACGACGTCCGCGACGAGTTCGGCCCGCGGATCACCGGGTCGTGGTCGGCGATGGGACTCGACGGCGCTCGTGCGACCGAGGGGCCGGACGGTACGGACGGCCCGTGGCGGACCGACACCGCGCCGCCGCCGCCCGCCGCCGACCCGCACGCGATCCTCACCGACCTGCCGGTGGGCGACCCGCGTTGGGCGCACTCGCGGATCATCAAGGACTCGACCCCGCTCGACGAGCACGGCGACCCGCGGATGCTCCGGATCTGGCAGTGGATGCTGCACCGGTTCCCGACTCCTGCCGTTCCCTCCGGACGGTCATAGCCAGCGGAAATACGATGAGGCGGTGCAGCACGACGGCGAACGCCCCACCCCCGACCGCACGGCGGTCACCATCGACGAGCCAGGCGACGGACCCAGCGACGGACCCAGCGACGGACACAGCGACGCGACGACCCTGGCCGCGCTCATCCGGCAGCGCGCCGAGCGCACCCCGGACCACGTCTACCTCGAGGACGCCCGCTCCGACCGGACGCTGACGTACGGCGGTCTCGACGCCGCCGTGACGGCCTGGTCGCGGACGTTCGACGCCATCGGCGTCCCGGCCTCCGGCGGCGTCCTCGTCGACGTGGGGGACCCGATCGCCTTCGCCGCCGTGCACCTCGCGGCCGTGGCCTCCGGCCGTCGGTCGGTCCCCGTCGACACCGGGCAGCCGGTCTCCGAACCCGCTCGGCTGGCGGCGCTCCTGGGCGGCGCCGCGATGGTCGTGTCGGACCGAGACCCCGATGCGGAGGCCGGAGCGGCGAGTGTCCCCGGAGCCCCGTCGGCCCGGGTGGACGCAGCAACGGGCCTCCCGGTCGGGGTCCGCGACGGCGACGTGCCGGACGCACCCACCGACGGCCCCGGCGAGGGCTCGGTCGTGCTGTTCACCTCCGGCTCGACCGGCACGCCGAAGGGTGTCGAGCTGCCGGAGTCGCAACTCCGGTTCGTGGCGCACGCGATCGCCCGGCACAACGGCCTGACCGAGCGGGACCGCGGGTTCAACTCGCTGCCGCTGTTCCACGTCAACGCCGAGGTGGTCGGTCTCCTCGCGACACTGGTCGCCGGGGCGACCCTGGTGCTCGACCGCCGGTTCCGACGGACCGGGTTCTGGGAACTGCTCGAGGCCCGCCGCGTGACGTGGCTGAACGCCGTGCCCGCGGTCCTGGCGGTCCTCGCCAAGACGGGCCCCCTGCGGCCGCCGGCGAGCCTGCGGTTCGTGCGCAGCGCCTCCGCGCCGCTGCCCGACCCGGTGCGGGCCGCGCTCGGTGACCTGCCGCTCGTGGTGAGCTGGGGGATGACGGAGGGCGCCAGCCAGATCACCGCCACGCCGCTCGACGCGCCGCCCCGGCCGGGCACCGTGGGGCTGCCCGTCGGGTCCGAGGTCCAGGTCCGCGGCGAGGACGGCGCGCTCCTGCCCGCGGGTGAGGTCGGTGCCCTGTGGGTGCGCGGTCCGGGCATCGTGCGCTCCTACCTCGGCGGTCGGGCGGCCGACCGGTTCGACGCCGACGGTTGGCTCGCGACGGGCGACCTCGGCTCCGTCGCCGTCGACGGCTGGGTCTCGCTGGCCGGCCGGTCCGACGACGTCATCAACCGTGGCGGTGAGAAGGTCTACCCGTCCGAGGTCGAGGACGTCCTGCTCCGGGACCCGCGCGTGCTCGAGGCCGTCGTCGTCGGCCGGCCGGACGAGGTCCTCGGGGCGGTGCCGGTGGCGTACGTCATCCCCCAGCCCGACACCGACACCGACGGGCTCGTCGAGGACCTGCGGGCCCTCGCCGAGTCCGCCCTGACCCGGTTCCGCCGTCCGGCCGAGATCTCCGTCGTCGCCGACCTGCCGCGGGCCCCCACGGGCAAGGTGCAGCGCGCCCGCGTCCGAGCGATGACCGAGTCGCGGTGAGCGCCGCCACCACCACGCCGGGCGTGCAGACCCCGACCCGGACTGCCTCCGGCAAGCCGCGGCACCTGTACGAGGTCGACGTCCTCCGCATCCTCACCTTCGCGTGCGTCATCGGCGTGCACACCACGAGCCACACCATCGCGTCCGATGACGTCCCCCTGAACGCCCTGCTCGGCCTGCTGCACTTCACCCGCCTGGTGTTCTTCTCGCTCACCGCGTTCGTGCTGGTCTACAGCTGGTCGCTCCGTCCGCGCCCGCTCGCGCAGTTCTGGCCGCGCCGGTTCCTGCTCGTCGGCGTCCCGTACCTCGCTTGGTCGTCCGTGTACGTCACCGCGTCGTGGCTCCTCAGCTCCACGACGCGGGGTGACGTTCCGGCCCTGGTCACGACGTACGCCGAGGGGATCGTCACCGGGACGTCCTGGTACCACCTGTACTTCCTGCTCGTGACGATGCAGGTCTACCTGCTGCTGCCGGTGATCATCTGGCTCGTCCGGGTCACCCGGCGCCACCACGTCGTCGTGCTCGTCGTCGCCTTCCTGCTGCAGCTCGCCGTCTTCGCCGCGTACAAGTACTGGCCGCACTCCATCGACTGGTTGCACGGCTACCAGAAGCAGTTCTTCTTCTCGTACGTGTTCTTCATCGTCTCGGGAGCGGTGGCGGCCGACCACGCGGACCCGTTCCTCCGGTTCATCCGGGAGCACCGGCGCGCCGTCCTCTGGGCCTTCGCCGGCACCGGGGCGCTCACCCTCGGCGTGTGGTGGCTGCAGGTCGGGCTCGGCCAGTCCCTGTACGCCGCCGGCACCCCGCTGCAGCCCGTCCAGGTCCTCTGGAGCACGGCGGTCTTCGTCGGCTTCCTGGCGATCGGCGCGGCCTGGGCGGACCGCCGTCGGGCCGGCTCGGCGCTGGCGCGGGTCGTCGACTACGGATCGGACCGGTCCTTCGGGATCTTCCTCAGCCACCCGTTCATGATCTGGATCCTGCTGCACGGCGACAGCTGGCTCGAGAGCGCGGTGCCGAAGCCGTGGCTGACGCTCGTCACGTACGTGCTCGTGCTGGTGCTGTCGGTCGCGGTGACCGAGGCGTTCCGGTGGACCCCGCTCAGCGTGCCGCTGACCGGACGGCCGTCGCGGGCGCGCCGGGCACGGGTGAGGGGCTGACGGCGGTCCGGTCAGGAGGGACGCGTGGCGGGCCTCCCGGCCTGGAGGCCCGCCACAGGTCCGACGGGAGGCTGACCGACCGACGGCGGTGCCGGCGGGTCCGCCGCTCGGCCGCTAGTGCGTCGCGTCGCGCTCGACGGCGGGGACGCCCACCTCGAGCACGCCGTCGGTCACGGTGAGCCGCTGCGGCTTCATCACCCACGCCACGACCGCCGCACCGGCGAGGAGCGCGCACGAGATCCCGAACGGCAGCTGCCAGCCGGAGGTGTCGATGAGGAACCCGAACACGATGGGCGAGACGACGCCGGCCACACCGAACCCGGTGTTCATGAACCCGGAGGCGGTGCCGGACCACTGCGGTGCCACGTCCATCGGGATGGCCCACAGGTTCGCGTTGCAGAGCTCGAGGAAGAAGAACGACAGCGCGAGCGACACCGTCGCCACCGCCAGGCTCTGCCCGACCACGACGAGCGGCAGCAGGCAGACCAGGGACCCACAGAGGCCGATCACCAGCACCAGACGACGGGCCTGACGAGAATCGCCGCCTCGGTGGATGATCCGGTCGCTGAGCATCCCGCCGACCGTGTCACCGACCACACCGGCCAGGAGGACCGCGGTCGTGAACCAGGCGAAGGCACTGATCTCGAGGTCGTACTGGTCACTGAGGAACGTCGGGATCCAGGTGAGGAACACCCAGAGTGTCCACCCGTACCCGAAGTCGACGAAGGACACCGGCAGGATCTGCTTCGCCAGGGCGCGCCAGGGGACCGGCGGACGCGTGGCCCGGGTCTCGACGGGTGGCAGCTCGGCGAGTTCGGCCTTCGTGATCCCGTGGGCGTCCTCCGGACGGTCCCGGAAGAGGAAGAACCAGGCGATGCCCCAGGCCACGGACAGCACGGCGGTGGCGAAGAACGCCAGGCGCCAGCCGCTGATCGCGATGAAGTAGGCGACGAGCAACGGCGCGAGGGCGTTGCCGAGCCGGGCGGCGGAGTGCACCACGCCCTGGGCGAAGCCGTTCCGGTCCCGCGGGATCCACCGGCTCATCGCCTGGGTGGCGGACGGGAACGCGGCTGCTTCGCTGAGGCCGAGGAGCAGGCGTGCCGCGAACAGTGTCCAGAACCCCATCGACAGCCCGGTCCAGAGCGTCGCGACTCCCCAGACCACGGTGATCACGAAGAGGGCCCGTCTCGGCCCGAACTTCTCGCTGATCGTGCCGCCGAACACCTGGAGCAGGGCGTACGGCAACGAGAAGGCGGACACGATGAAGCCGGCGGCCGTCTCGGTCAGCCCGAACTCGTCGGTGATGTGTGGGAGGGCGGTGGAGATGTTCGTACGGTCGATGTACGAGATGGCGTACATGCAGCAGAGGAGCAGCAGCACCCGCCCGCGGATGCGTCCGCGGAACGGGGTGCCCTTCGCCGGTGCTGCAGCGGGGGCCGTGGTCATGGGGCCTCTTCGGTCGGGTTGCTGAACGCTTCGGAGGCTACGACCGGATTCGATCAGGGACCTCTGAGTGCGCTATCGGGAGACAGTACGCCCAGGGCGAGCAGAGCACGTCGATGTCAGCGGCCGCGCCTACTGTTGAGCGCATGGGAGTTGCCATCGAGCCCACGCGTGCCATCCGACCCTTCGAGGTCATCAGCGAGTACTCGCCGAGCGGTGACCAGCCCGCGGCGATCGCCGAACTCGCCGGGCGCATCAACGCGGGTGAGACCGACGTGGTGCTGCTCGGCGCGACCGGTACCGGCAAGTCGGCGACGACGGCCTGGCTCATCGAGCAGGTGCAGCGGCCGACGCTGGTGCTCGCGCACAACAAGACGTTGGCGGCGCAGCTCGCGAACGAGTTCCGCGGGCTGATGCCGAACAACGCGATCGAGTACTTCGTCTCGTACTACGACTACTACCAGCCAGAGGCCTACGTCCCGCAGACGGACACCTTCATCGAGAAGGACTCGTCCGTCAACGCCGAGGTGGAGCGACTGCGCCACTCGACGACGAACTCGCTGCTCAGCCGGCGCGACACCGTCGTGGTGTCGACCGTGTCCTGCATCTACGGCCTCGGCACGCCGGAGCAGTACATGAACGCCTCGGTCGCGCTCCACATCGGGCAGAACATCTCCCGTGACCAGCTCGTGCGCAAGTTCGTCAGCATGCAGTACCAGCGCAACGACGTCGACTTCGCGCGCGGCACCTTCCGGGTCCGCGGCGACACCCTCGAGATCATCCCGATGTACGAAGAGCACGCGATCCGCATCGAGATGTTCGGCGACGAGATCGAAGCGCTCTCCTCGCTGCACCCGTTGACGGGCAACGTGATCGACGACCTGCCCGCGGTCTCGATCTTCCCGGCGTCCCACTACGTGGCGGACACCGACGTGATGCACCGCGCGATCAGCTCGATCAAGGAAGAACTGGCCGAACGGCTCGCCGAGCTCGAAGGTCAGGGCAAGCTGCTCGAAGCCCAGCGGCTGCGGATGCGCACCACGTTCGACATCGAGATGATGGAGCAGATCGGGTTCTGCTCGGGTATCGAGAACTACTCGCGACACATGGAAGGCCGTGGGCCGGGCGAAGCACCGCACTGCCTCATCGACTACTTCCCGGACGACTTCCTCCTCGTCATCGACGAGTCGCACGTCACCGTGCCGCAGATCGGTGCGATGTACGAGGGCGACGCCTCCCGGAAGCGCACCCTGGTGGAGCACGGCTTCCGGCTGCCGAGCGCGATGGACAACCGCCCGCTGAAGTGGGAGGAGTTCCTCGACCGCGTCGGGCAGAAGGTCTTCCTGTCGGCGACGCCCGGCAAGTACGAGCTCGGCATCACGGACAGCGTCGTCGAGCAGATCATCCGCCCGACGGGCCTCATCGACCCCGAGATCATCATCAAGCCGAGCGACGGCCAGATCGACGACCTGCTCGAGGAGATCAAGCAGCGCTCCGAGAAGAACGAGCGCGTGCTCGTCACCACGCTGACGAAGCGCATGGCCGAAGAGCTCACCGACTTCCTCGGCAACGCCGGGGTCCGGGTGCGCTACCTGCACTCGGACGTCGACACCCTGAAGCGCGTGGAGCTCCTCACCGAGCTGCGCCAGGGCGTCTACGACGTGCTCATCGGCATCAACCTGCTCCGCGAAGGCCTCGACCTGCCCGAGGTCTCGCTCGTCGCGATCCTCGACGCTGACAAGGAGGGCTTCCTGCGCTCGTCGACGTCGCTCATCCAGACCATCGGTCGTGCAGCGCGCAACGTGTCGGGCCAGGTGCTCATGTACGCCGACAAGATGACCGACTCGATGAAGCAGGCCATCGAGGAGACCGACCGCCGCCGCGAGAAGCAGGTGGCGTACAACCTCGAGCACGGCATCGACCCGCAGCCGCTGCGCAAGAAGATCGCGGACATCACCGAGGTCCTCAACCGCGAGAGCGACGACACCCGCGAACTCCTGGAGCGCCGCGGTGGTGGCGTCCGTGACGGTCGTCGTGCCCCGACCCCGTCGCTCCGCCGCGAGGGCATCGCCGGCGAGGGTGCGACGCAACTCGAGGCCACGATCGCCGACCTCAACGACCAGATGCTGCAGGCGGCCGCTGAGCTGAAGTTCGAGCTCGCAGCACGACTCCGCGACGAGGTCCAGGACCTCAAGAAGGCGCTGCGTCAGATGGAGTCGGCCGGACATGTCGTCTGATGCCGGCGCCCCGGCCGGACCTCGCACGGTCGTCGTCACCGGCGCCAGTGCGGGGCTCGGGTACCAGGCGGCCGAGCAGCTCGCCGTGGGTGGACACCGGGTGGTCCTGGCGACGCGCGACTCCGGCAAGGCCGCGGCTGCCGAGCGCAGCATCCGCTCGGTGGTGCCCGACGCGCAGCTCGAGCACGTGCACCTCGACCTGGCGGACCTCGACTCGGTGCGCACGGCTGCGGCAGCGCTGGGAACGCTCGGGCCGGTGCACGCGGTGCTCAACAACGCCGGGGTCGTCGGGTCACGCGAGCGTCGGTCCACGGCGCAGGGCCACGAACTGCAGATGGGGACGAACCACCTCGGGCACTTCGCCTGGACGGGCCTGGTGCTCCCGCTGCTGCAGGACACCGGCGGTCGGGTCGTCCACCTCGGATCCATCTCGCACCGCTGGGTGACGCTCGACCGGCACGACGCGCTCGGTGCAGGGCACTACAACGGCTACCGGCAGTACGCGCGCAGCAAGCTCGCGGTGATGCTGTTCGGGTTCGAGTTGGCCCAGCGTCTGGCGGACGCCGGGTCCGCGGTGTCCAGTGTCGTGGCGCACCCGGGACTCGCCCTCGACTCCCTGACGGAGGCGGCCGGCACCGGGACCCCGGCAGTCGGCTCGTCGCGATCCGCACCCGCGTGGATCGGCCCCGGGCAGCGCTTCGTCGCGCAGGGGAAGGACGCGGGCGCGGTCCCGCTCGTCCACGCCTCGGTCGGCGACGACGTCCGGTCCGGCGAGTACTGGGGACCGGACGGGTGGTTCCAGCTCCGCGGCCGGGCGACGGTCGTCCCGGCGGAACCCCGGGCGCACGACCGCCACGAGGCCGCGCGACTCTGGGCCGCCAGCGAGGCGGCTTCCGGCGTCACGTTCGCTCTCGACGCACTCGGCTGAGCCGACTCGGCGGGCGTTTGTCGGACCGGCTTCGTAGAATCATCTGCGATGACCATCACCTCTGACCGCGGAACCGCCACGTCCGGCCCGGACGACTTCGACGAGCCGTCGGACCTGCACCTGCCCGGCGGGACGGCCCCGCACGACACGTCGACGCTCAGCGTCCGTGGTGCGCGTGTGCACAACCTCCGGGACGTCGACCTCGAGATCCCACGCGACTCGCTCGTCGTGTTCACCGGGCTGTCCGGCTCGGGGAAGTCCTCGCTGGCGTTCGACACGATCTTCGCCGAGGGCCAGCGGCGTTACGTCGAGTCCCTGTCGGCGTACGCGCGTCAGTTCCTCGGCCAGGTCGACCGCCCCGACGTCGACTTCATCGAGGGCCTGTCGCCGGCGGTGTCGATCGACCAGAAGTCGACGAACCGCAACCCGCGTTCCACGGTGGGCACCATCACCGAGGTCTACGACTACATGCGGCTGCTCTGGGCGCGCATCGGCATCCCGCACTGCCCCGTCTGCGGTGAAGTGATCAGCAAGCAGAGCGTGCAGCAGATCGCCGACCAGCTGATGACGCAGGAGAGCGGCACCCGTTTCCAGGTCCTCGCGCCGATCGTGTCGAAGAAGAAGGGCGAGTTCGTCGACCTCTTCCAGGAGCTCGCGGCCTCCGGCTACTCGCGCGCCATCGTCGACGGCGAGCGGATCCAGCTGAGCAGCCCGCCGACGCTGAAGAAGCAGGTCAAGCACGACATCTCCGTCATCGTCGACCGCCTGGTGGCCAGCGACGACATCCTCGGACGCCTGACCGACTCGCTCGAGACCGCCCTGCGCCTGACGAACGGCACCGTGGCGATCGACCTCGTGGACCACGAGGGGCCCGGCGCCGTCCGGACCTACTCCGAGAACCTGTCGTGCCCGAACAACCACCCGCTGGCCCTGACCGAGATCGAGCCGCGGACCTTCTCGTTCAACGCCCCGTTCGGCGCCTGCCCGGAGTGCTCGGGCCTCGGTACCCGGATGTCCGTCGACCCGGACCTGGTGCTCGGCGACCCCGAAGCCTCGCTGAAGGACGGCGTGCTGCTGCCCTGGACCGGCACCAGCGGCCTGTACTCGTACTTCGAGAAGCTGCTCGCCGGTCTGGGCAAGGAGCTCGGGTTCCGCATGGACACCCCGTGGAGCCAGCTGCCGTCGTCGGTGCAGGCGGCCATCCTGACGGGCAAGGACTTCGAGGTCTCGGTGTCCTGGCGGAACCGCTTCGGCCGCGAGATGCGGTACACGAGTGGGTTCGAGGGTGTCATGCCCTACATCGAGCGGAAGTTCGCCGAGGCCGAGACCGACTCGCAGCGCCAGCGCTTCCAGGGCTACCTGCGCGAGGTGCCCTGCCCGGTGTGCGACGGCACCCGCCTGAAGCCCGAGGTGCTCGGCGTGACCGTCGACGGTCGCAGCATCGCCGACGTCACGAGCATGGCCCTGGACCAGGCCTACGCGTTCATGGCGGACATCGCCCTCACCGATCGCGAGGCGCACATCGCCGCGGCCGTCCTGCGGGAGATCCGGGCGCGTCTCGAGTTCCTGCTCGAGGTCGGCCTCAACTACCTGACGCTCGCGCGCGGAGCAGGCGGGCTCTCCGGCGGCGAGGCGCAGCGCATCCGTCTGGCGACGCAGATCGGTTCCGGCCTGACCGGCGTCCTCTACGTGCTCGACGAGCCGAGCATCGGCCTGCACCAGCGCGACAACCGCCGCCTGATCGACACCCTGGTCAAGCTCAAGGAGCTGGGCAACACACTGATCGTCGTCGAGCACGACGAGGACACCATCCGCACCGCCGACTGGGTCGTCGACATCGGACCGGGAGCAGGCGTCAACGGCGGCAACGTCGTGCACTCCGGCTCGTACGCCGACATGATCGAGAACCGCGAGTCGATCACCGGCGACTACCTGGCGGGTCGGCGCTCGATCGAGATGCCGTCTGAGCGCCGCACGGTGAACCGCAAGCGGGTCATCAGCGTGCAGGGCGCCCGGGCGAACAACCTCAAGGACGTGGACGTCGACTTCCCGCTCGGGGTGTTCACGGCGGTCACCGGCGTCAGCGGCTCGGGCAAGTCGACGCTGGTGAACGACATCCTCTACAAGGTGCTCGCCAACCAGCTCAACGGCGCCCGGCACATCGCCGGCAAGCACACGCGCGTGAAGGGCCTCGACCAGCTCGACAAGGTCGTGCACGTCGACCAGGCACCCATCGGCCGCACCCCGCGCTCGAACCCGGCGACGTACACCGGCGTCTTCGACCGGATCCGTCAGCTCTTCGCCGAGACGCAGGAGGCCAAGACCCGCGGTTACCAGCCCGGTCGCTTCAGCTTCAACGTCAAGGGCGGGCGCTGCGAGAACTGCTCCGGCGACGGCACGATCAAGATCGAGATGAACTTCCTGCCCGACGTCTACGTCGCGTGCGAGGTCTGTGGCGGTGCCCGGTACAACCGCGAGACGCTGCAGGTCCACTACAAGGGCAAGAGCATCTCCGAGGTCCTGGACATGCCGATCAGCGAAGCGGCCGAGTTCTTCGAGCCGATCTCCGCGATCCACCGGTACATGGCGACCCTGGTCGACGTCGGCCTCGGCTATGTCCGACTCGGCCAGAGCGCGACGACCCTGTCGGGTGGCGAGGCGCAGCGCGTCAAGCTCGCGACCGAGCTGCAGCGTCGCTCGAACGGCCGCACCGTGTACGTGCTCGACGAGCCGACCACGGGTCTGCACTTCGAGGACGTCCGGAAGCTGCTGCTCGTACTGCAGTCGCTGGTCGACAAAGGCAACACCGTCATCACGATCGAGCACAACCTCGACGTCATCAAGTCCGCCGATTGGCTCATCGACATGGGTCCCGAAGGCGGTTCGGGCGGTGGCACGGTCCTCGCGACCGGCACCCCGGAGCACGTCGCCGACGTCCCGGAGAGCCACACCGGTGTCTTCCTCCGCGAGATCCTCGAGGCGCAGGACGCCCGTGTGGGCAAGGAGCGGTCGGTCGGCGCGCGTCGAGCAGGTGCACAGAAGGCAGGTGCTCGCTAGGTGGCCGACACCGTCCCCTGGCGGCCGAAGGCGGGTGAGATCCCGACCGACCCGGGCGTCTACCGATGGCGCGACGGCAACGGTCGGGTGCTCTACGTCGGCAAGGCGAAGAACCTCCGCGCCCGCCTGAGCAACTACTTCGCGCCGCTGCCGACCCTGCACGAGCGCACCCGGCGGATGGTCCTGACGGCCAAGAGCGTCGAGTGGACCACCGTCGGATCCGAGATCGAGGCGCTGCAGCTCGAGTACACGTGGATCAAGGAGTTCGATCCGCCGTTCAACGTCAAGTTCCGGGATGACAAGTCGTACCCGTACATGGCGATCACGATGGCGGACGAGGCGCCCCGCGTGATGGTGACCCGGAACCGCAAGATCAAGGGCGCCAAGTACTTCGGGCCGTACCCGAAGATCTGGGCGGTGCACGACACGATCGACCTGATGATCAAGGTCTTCCCGATCCGCACGTGCTCGGAGTCCTCGTACAAGCGGGCCATGCAGACCGGCAAGCCCTGCTTCCCGGGGCAGATCGGCAAGTGCGGCGGACCGTGCTCCCAGCGCGTGACCATCGAGGAGCACCGCGCGCTCGTCGAGGAGTTCGTCCGCTTCATGGGCAGCTACGACCGCCGCGTCATCACGCAGCTCCGGCAGCGGATGGCCGCGTCGGCGGACGCCATGCAGTACGAGCAGGCCGCGCGCTTCCGTGACCAGGTCGAGGCGCTCGAAGCGGTCCTCGAGAAGTCCGCCGTGGTGCTCAAGGACTCGGTCGACCTCGACCTCTTCGGCATCGCCGAGGACGAACTGGCCGCCGCCGTGCAGCTGTTCTCGGTCCGAGGTGGCCGCATCCGGGGTGTGCGCGGCTGGGTGGTCGACAAGGAGCTCGACATCAGCACCGGCGACCTCGTCGAGCAGATCGTGCAGGGCGTGTACGCCGACGACGGGCTCTCGACCGGTGCCGACGGTGCCCTGCTCACGCAGGCGAGCGCAGACCCCACCCCGGGCGTCGCGAACGACGGCCCGCCACGAGAGGTCGTCGTGCCGGTGCTGCCGGACGACGCCGACGCGCTGCAGCAGTGGCTGAGCGACCGCCGTGGGGGTCGTGGCACGAAGCTCAGCACGGCGCAGCGCGGTGACCGGGCGGGACTGGCCCGCACGGCGTCGCAGAACGCCCAGCAGGCGCTGATGCTCTACAAGACCAAGCGCTCGGCCGACTACACGACGCGGGCGGCGGCCCTGGCCGACATCCAGGAGGCCCTCGGCATGACCGAGGCACCACTGCGGATGGAGTGCTACGACATCTCGCACCTGCAGGGCACGAACGTCGTCGCCTCGATGGTCGTGTTCGAGGACGGCCTGCCCCGCAAGGACCAGTACCGCCGGTACACGATCGCCGAGACCACCGACGACACCGACAGCATGTACCAGGTGCTCACACGGCGCCTGGCGCGGCTCGACGAGGACGCGGCGGTACCCGACGTCCCGGACGTGACGGGGGACGGCGTGGTCGAGGGGTCGAAGCCCTCGAAGCGGTTCGCGTACCGGCCGCAGCTGCTCGTCGTGGACGGCGGGCAGCCCCAGGTGGCGGCGGCGAAGCGTGCGCTCGACGAGGCCGGGGTCCGGGACATCGCCCTGGTCGGGATCGCGAAGCGCCTCGAGGAGCTCTGGCTGCCGGACGACGACTTCCCGGTGATCCTGCCGCGCAACTCCGAGGCGCTCTTCCTCATCCAGCGCCTCCGCGACGAGGCACACCGGTTCGCGATCACGCACCAGCGCACCCGTCGGAAGCGTGACGTCCGCTCGCAGCTGTCCGAGATCCCCGGGCTCGGACCGAACCGCGTCTCGGCGCTGCTCAAGCACTTCGGGTCCGTCGCCCGGCTCCGGCAGGCGACGCCGGAGGAGGTCGCCGAGGTCCCGGGCGTCGGACCGGCGACCGCGGCCGCGGTGGTGCGGAAGCTCACGACGGTGCCGACCAGCGCGCCGGAGTCGGCCAGCGCGCCCGAGCCGAGCAGCGCGCCTGGACCGAGCAGTGCACCTGAACCGAGCAGTGCACCTGGACCGACCAGTGCACCTGGACCGAGCAGCGCACCCGAGCCGACCGAGCCCGTCAGCGCTCTGGCGCCAGCAGGCCCGGTGCGTGTCCCCGAGCCGACTGCAGACGGTCCGCACCGGCCTGTGTGACCCGGCACGGGCCTCCCGGCCGGACGGTAGCCTGGACGCGGACCCGGGGCGTGCAGCCCGAGGGTCCGCGGGCCGACCCCTGCCGAGCGCACGCGCACGGCGACGCCGGGCGACCCGCCCGGCCACACCACGATGGAGCCCCTTCGCAGATGACCGACACCACCACCTCGCAGCAACAGCACGACGTCCTCATCGTGACGGGCATGTCCGGCGCGGGGCGGTCGACGGTCGGCAAGGCGCTGGAGGACCTCGGCTGGTACGTCGTCGACAACCTGCCGACGCAGATGCTCGGGCCGCTCACCGACCTGGCGGACCGCGCGGGGGAGTCGATCCCGAAGATCGCCACCGTCGTCGACGTCCGCGGCGGCCGGTTCTTCACCGACCCCGAGCGTGCCGTGCAGTCGCTCCGCGAGAGCACGAGCGCCCGCGTCCGGGTGCTGTTCCTCGAGGCCACCGACCAGGTGCTGGTACGGCGCTTCGAGCAGGTGCGCCGGCCGCACCCGCTGCAGGGCGAGGACACGCTGCTCGACGGCATCGCACGGGAGCGCACCCGGTTGCTCGGCCTCCGCGAAGCATCCGACCTGATCATCGACACGTCCGACCTGAACATCCACCAACTCGCGAACTCGGTGACCGAGAAGTTCGCCGAGGACCGGTTCGTCGGTGTCCAGGTGACGCTGATGAGCTTCGGGTTCAAGTACGGCCTGCCCGCCGACGCCGACATGGTGGCCGACGTGCGCTTCATCCCGAACCCCTACTGGGTGCCGGAACTGCGCCCGCACACGGGGCTCGACAAGCCCGTCTCCGACTACGTCATGGAACAGTCCGGAGCCCGTCCGTTCGTCGACCGCTACGCCTCCGTCCTCGAGCCCGTGTTCGAGGGGTACCAGCGCGAGAACAAAAGACACGCTACGATCGCCATCGGCTGTACCGGCGGCAAGCACCGTTCGGTCGCCATCGTCGCCGAGTTGGCGAGCCTCCTCCGCGGGATGCCCAACGTCGCCGTGCGTGTGAAGAACCGAGATCTCGGCCGGGAGTGACCGTCCCACCGGCCGCCTCCACACGTGTGCGCCCCGGGACCGCAGAACCCCACCCCGAAGAACGTAAGGAATGATGCCGTGCCGTTGACTGCCGAGGTGAAGGACGAGCTGGCCAGGGTCGTCGTCAACCGGAACACGGTCCGCGCCGCCGAACTCGCGACCGTCCTGCGCTTCGCCGGGGGCCTGCACGTCATCTCCGGCCGCATCGCGGTCGAGGTCGAGCTCGACACCCGGATCATCGTGCACCGGGTCCGCAAGGACCTGGCCGAGCTCTACGGCGTCCGCAGTGAGGCCTCCGTCGGCTCGACCGCGTCGTCACGTCGCGGCACCCGCTACCTGGTGCGTGTGCTCGAGGCCGGCGAGACGCTCGCCCGCCAGACCGGCCTGATGGACGCCCGTCGTCGTCCGGTGCGGGGCCTCCCGAACCGACTGACCACCGGCAACCGCGAGGACCTCGCCGCCATCTGGCGCGGAGCGTTCCTGGCCTCCGGCACCCTGACCGACCCGGGCCGTGCCGCGGCGCTCGAGGTCACCTGCCCGGGCAACGAGGCCGCGATGGCGCTCGTCGGTGCAGCCTCCCGCCTCGGGATCGCCGCGAAGGGCCGTGAGGTCCGCGGGGTGCACCGCGTCGTGATCCGTGACGGCGAGGCGATCGGGCAGATGCTCACGGCCATGGGCGCCGCCCGCACCACCGCCGACTGGGAGGAGATGCGCCAGCGCCGGGAGGTCCGGGCCACCGCCAACCGCCTGGTCAACTTCGACGACGCGAACCTCCGCCGTTCTGCGCAGGCCGCCGTGGCCGCGTGCGCCCGGGTCGAGCGCGCGTTGGAGATCCTCGGCGACGAGGTGCCCGACCACCTGCAGTACGCGGGCGCCCTGCGCCTCGAACACCGCGACGCCTCGCTCGACGAGCTCGGCCAGCACGCGGACCCGCCCATGACGAAGGACGCCATCGCCGGGCGCATCCGCCGACTGCTCGCGATGGCTGACAAGCGTGCCAGCGACCTCGGCATCCCGGGCACCGAGGCGAGCGTCCCGGAAGAGCTCGAGGGCGCCTGACCGCAGCCCGCCGGGCAGTCATCTGACCCACCGTCGGACCCCCGTGGCCGCCGCACCCGACCCGTCCCCAGGACGGCGTCATGCAGGCGGTCCGCGGGGGTCCGACTGCTAGGGTCGGTACGGCGACGTCACGGGGCCCATCGTCCCGTGCGTGGGTCGGCCGTCGTCCACGACGACGCCTCCACACTCCGAAAAAGCAGCGTCTCCCGAGGCGCTCCACACCCAACAGGAGATCCATTGACCGTCAAGATCGGCATCAACGGCTTCGGCCGGATCGGCCGTAACTTCTTCCGCGCCGCTCTGGCCAAGGGCAGCGACCTCGAGATCGTGGCGGTGAACGACCTCACCGACAACGCGTCCCTCGCGAACCTGCTCAAGTACGACTCGATCACCGGCAAGCTCGGCGTCTCCGTCGAGCTCGACGGCGACAACATCGTCGTCGACGGCAAGGCCATCAAGGTCCTCGCCGAGCGCGACCCCGCCAACCTGCCCTGGGGCGAGCTGGGTGTCGACATCGTCATCGAGTCGACCGGCTTCTTCACGAAGGCCGCCGATGCGCAGAAGCACATCGACGCCGGTGCCAAGAAGGTCATCATCTCCGCTCCGGCGACCGGTGACGACGTCACGATCGTCCTCGGCGTGAACGAGGACACCTACGACGCCGCGAACCACCACATCATCTCGAACGCCTCGTGCACCACGAACAGCCTCGCGCCGCTCGCCAAGGTGTTCCACGACGCGTTCGGCATCGAGCGTGGTCTCATGACCACCGTGCACGCGTACACCGCGGACCAGAACCTGCAGGACGGCCCGCACAAGGACCCGCGTCGTGCCCGTGCGGCGGCGCTGAACATCGTCCCGACCTCCACCGGTGCAGCGAAGGCCATCGGCCTGGTCCTGCCGGAGCTCGCCGGCAAGCTCGACGGCTTCGCGCTCCGCGTCCCGGTCCCGACCGGATCGATCACGGACCTCACGCTCGAGACCAAGGCCGACGTCACCGTCGACGAGATCAACGCCGCGTACAAGGCCGCCGCCGAGGGTCCGCTGAAGGGCATCCTGCTCTACAGCGAGGACCCGCTGGTGTCGACCGACATCACCACGGACCCGCACTCCTCGATCTACGACTCCGGCCTGACCAAGGTCATGGGCAACCTCGTCAAGATCACCTCGTGGTACGACAACGAGTGGGGCTACTCGAACCGCCTGGTCGACCTGACCGAGTTCGTGGGCGAGAAGCTCTGACCTGATGGCTCTCCGCACCCTCGAGGACCTCGGCGACCTCGCCGGCAAGCGTGTCGTCGTCCGCTGTGACCTGAACGTCCCGCTCAAGGACGGCACGATCACGGACGACGGCCGCGTGCGGGCGTCGCTCACCACCCTGAACACCCTGATCGCCGCCGGTGCGCGCGTGGTCGTGGTGTCCCACCTCGGTCGGCCCGACGGCGAACGGAAGCCCGAGTACTCTCTCGCGCCCGTCGCCCAGCGCCTGTCCGAGCTGCTCGGCAAGCCGGTCGCCTTCGTCGACGAGACGGTCGGCGACGACGCGACCGCGGCTGCCGAGGCCCTCGAGGACGGTGACGTCCTGCTGCTCGAGAACCTCCGCTTCAACCCGGAGGAGACCTCGAAGGACGCCGCCGAGCGGACCGCCTTCGCGGAGCGCATCGCTGCACTCGGGGACGCCTTCGTCTCCGACGGCTTCGGTGTCGTGCACCGCAAGCAGGCCTCCGTCTACGAGCTGGCATCGGCGCTCCCCAGCGCTGCCGGTCAGCTCATCGAGCAGGAACTGACCGTGCTCGAGCGGCTGACGAAGGACCCGGAGCGGCCGTACACCGTCGTGCTCGGTGGTTCGAAGGTCAGCGACAAGCTCGGTGTCATCGACCACCTCCTGCCTCGGGTCGACACGATCTGCATCGGTGGCGGGATGCTCTTCACCTTCCTCGCGGCCCAGGGCCACGGCGTGGCGAAGTCGCTGCTCGAGCAGGACCAGCTCGACACGGTCCGCGAGTACCTCTCGCGGGCGACCGAGCTCGGCGTGACCATCGACCTGCCGACCGACGTCGTGGTGGCCTCCGGGTTCGCCGCGGACGCCGAGCACGTGACGGTCGCCGCGGACGCCATCGAGTCGTCGTCGTTCGGCACGGACGGCATCGGCCTGGACATCGGACCGGAGACGGCGGAGCGGTTCGCGGCAGCGGTCTCCGCGTCGAAGACGGTCTTCTGGAACGGCCCGATGGGCGTGTTCGAGTTCCCGGCCTTCGCCGCAGGCACGAAGACGGTCGCCCAGGCGCTGACCGAGGTCGACGGTCTCGGCGTGGTCGGCGGTGGCGACTCCGCCGCCGCGGTCCGGGCGCTCGGGTTCACGGACGACCAGTTCGGCCACATCTCCACCGGTGGTGGAGCGAGCCTCGAGTTCCTCGAGGGCAAGTCGCTGCCGGGTCTCGAAGCACTGGGCTGGTCCGCATGAGCTGCACGCCGCTGATCGCCGGGAACGCTCGGGAGGACGCAGCATGAACCGCACCCCCTTGATCGCGGGCAACTGGAAGATGAACCTCGATCATCTCCAGGCCATCGCGACCGTCCAGAAGCTCGCGTGGACCCTGAAGGACGCGCGCCACGACCACGCGGACGTCGAGGTCGCGGTGTTCCCGCCGTTCACCGACCTGCGAAGCGTGCAGACGCTGATCTCGGCGGACAAGCTGCCGCTGGCGTTCGGTGCCCAGGACCTCTCGCAGTACGACTCGGGTGCGTACACCGGTGACGTCTCGGGCGCCTTCCTCGCGGCACTCGACGCGAAGTACGTCATCGTCGGGCACTCCGAACGTCGCACCATGCACGGTGAGACGGACGAGGTCGTCGCTGCCAAGACGGCCGCTGCCGTGAAGCACGGTCTCGTGCCGGTCGTCTGCGTCGGCGAAACCGGCGAGCAGCGGGAGCAGCGCGGGGCCGGCGTCGTGCCGGTCGAGCAGCTCCAGGTCGTCCTCGGCTCCGTGCAGCCGTCCGAGATCGTCGTCGCGTACGAACCGGTGTGGGCCATCGGCTCCGGCCAGGCAGCGACCGCAGAGCAGGCGCAGGACGAATGTGCAGCGTTGCGCCGCGGGATCGCCGCCGCCTGGGGTGACCAGGCCGCTGCCGACACGCGGGTGCTGTACGGCGGTTCGGTCAAGTCGGGCAACATCGCCGGCTTCCTCCGCGAGCCCGACGTCGACGGCGCCCTCGTCGGCGGCGCGTCCCTCGACGTGCAGGAGTTCGCCGCGATCGCGCGGTTCCAGCAGCACGTCGGTCTCTAGACCAGCACCGCCGAGGCGCGACGGGCACCGCCCGTCGCGCCTCGTGCTGTGCCCCTCCCGAACCGCCCAGCCCGTCCGGGTCCCGACCGCGCTCCGCGTGACCGGTATACTCGGATGGCTGACTGACACGAAAGGTACGTCGTGGCGATACTCTCCGTCGTGCTGCAGGTCCTGCTCGCGATCACGAGCCTCCTGCTCACGCTCCTCATCCTCCTGCACAAGGGCCGCGGTGGCGGTCTCTCCGACATGTTCGGCGGTGGTGTGACGAGCAACCTCGGGGCATCTGGCGTCGCCGAGCGCAACCTGAACCGCATCACGGTGATCCTCGGACTCCTCTGGATCTCCAGCATCATCGTGCTCGGTCTCATCAACAAGTTCACAGCAGGGAGCTGACATGGCATCCGGAGGAAGCGCAATCCGCGGATCGCGCGTCGGCGCGGGCCCGATGGGCGAGCAGGACCGCGGGGTCCAGGCCGAGCGTGTGGCCATCTCCTACTGGGACGCGATGGGCAACGAGGTCGTCCGGTACTTCGCCGCGAACCTGCCCGACGACGAGATCCCGGAGACGGTCGACTCGCCGTCCACGGGTCTGCCGGCCGGTCGCGACAAGGAGAACCCGCCGCAGGTCGCGAAGACCGAGCCGTACAAGACGCACCTCGCGTACGTGAAGGAGCGCCGCACCGAGGAAGAGGCCGCGCAGCTCCTCGAGGACGCGCTCCAGCAGCTGCGCCAGCGCCGCGGGACCGCGGCCAAGTAGACCACCGGTACGGAGAAGGCCCCCGCACCCATCGGTGCGGGGGCCTTCTCCGTCTCACCGCGCCCGAGCGGGAGCGGACAACGGACGGGAGGCCCGGTACCAGCTGGTACCGGGCCTCCCGTCCGTGTGCAGGCGCGTCACGCGCCGCGTGCGTCAGTACGTCGACGCGATGAGGTTCTCCGGGACGTCGCGTGCGGCGTCCTGGTCGACGAAGAAGACCGTGCGCTTCCGACCCTGCACGCCGCCGACGGGGACCTCGTCGACAGAAGCGCCCGCGAGTGCCAGCCCGAGGACCGATGCCTTCTCGGCTCCGGACAGGATGACCCAGACGCGCTGCGAGGCGTTGATCACCGGGTAGGTGAGCGTCAGGCGCTGTGCCGGCGGCTTGGGGGAGTCGTCGACCGGGACGACCTTACGGTCGGTGATGCGCAGCTGCGGGAACTCCGGGAACAGCGATGCGGTGTGGCCGTCCGGTCCGACGCCGAGCAGCGTGATGTCGAACCGGGGCGTCTCGGCGGAGTCGGGGGCAGCAGCGAGGAGTTCGCGCTCGTACTGCTCGGCGGCTTCGTCGATGCTGATGCCGGAGTCCGACGGAGCCATCGGGTGGATGTTCTCCGCCGGGATGCTCACGTGGTCCAGGAAGTCGGTCTGCGTGCCGGTGATGTTGCGGTCCGCGTCCCCCTCCGGCACCCAGCGCTCGTCGACCCACCAGACGTGGACCTTCGACCAGTCGACGCTCTGCTTCGCCTGCGACTGACCGATCGCAGCCAGGACGAGGGTGGAGACGGAGCCCCCGCTGATCGCGATGTCGGCCCGCCCCTGCTCGTCGAGGACGTCGATGATCTTCGTGATGAAGCGTGCGGCGACGGAGGCGCCGAGGGCCTGCTTGTCGGGGTGCACGAGCACCCGCCGTTCGTTGGTCACGTGACTCCTGTGTTCGTGTGCGGTCGGTGTGCCCGCGGGTCGGTCCGGCCGGCCGTCCGACCGTCCACCGGGCGGGTGGGGGAGGACGGACGGCCGGACCGTGGTGGTTCAGCCCGCGATGCGTTCGCGGAGCTTGGCCACCCCGTGCTTGACGACGTCTCCGAAGAGGACGTCCGGGTCGAGTCTACGGAGTTCCTCGGCCAGGCAGTCGCGGAGGTTCCGGCGGGGCAGGGACAGGTCGTGCGTCGGCTGACCGGGCATCGACAGCGTCGCCACGTCGACCAGGGACCGCTCGAGTTCGATGGTCCCGGACTCGCGGATCAGCTTGACGCCGTGGATGCCGCTCGAACCGGTCGCACGCGGCGAGGTGGTGACCTCCACCGGTACCTTGAGCTGCAGTCCGAGCCAGGCCGCGAGCAGGACGGTCGACGGGCTGTCGAACGCGCCCGAGACCTCCACCGCGGTGATCGGCTCGAACGGCGGCTGGTCGAGCGCGGCGGCGAGCTGGTTCCGCCAGAGGGTCAGGCGGGTCCACGCGAAGTCGGTGTCACCCGGTGCGTAGGAGTCGGCCAGCGCCATGATCGCCGCGTTCGGGTCCTTCTGAGCGGCTGCGTCCGTGATGCGACGCTGGGCGATCCGGCCGAGCGGGGACGCCGAGGGCTTCTCTGGCGCGGCTTCCGGCCACCAGGCCACGACGGGCGCGTCGGGCAGCAGCAGCCCGGTGACCAGGCTCTCCTCGTCCGCCGCGGTCTCGCCGTAGGCACGGAGGACGATGACCTCGCTGGCTCCGGCGTCGCTACCCACGCGGATCTGCGCGTCGAGCCGGCCGGGGGACGCGACGTCTCCTTCGTTCTTCGACACGATGACGACGCGCATCGGGTGCTCGCGGGACGCCTGGTTCGCGGCCTCGATCGCCTCTTCCTCGCGACCGAGGGCGGTCGAGACGATGAGGGTGAGGACGCGGCCCAGGGCGACGGCGCCGCCCTCTTCGCGGATGTGCACCAGGGTCTTCTGGATCTTCGAGACCGTGGTGTTCGGCAGGTCGATCTTCATGGACGCCTCCAGGTCCGACCGTCGCGGGCCAGGAGCTCGTCGGCCGAAGCCGGGCCCCAGGTGCCGGGACGGTACTGTTCGGGCTGGCCCTGAGTCCGCCAGAACTCCTCGATCGGGTCGAGGATCTTCCAGGACAACTCGACCTCCTGGTGCCGCGGGAACAGCGGCGGGTCACCGAGGAGCACGTCGAGGATGAGCCGTTCGTAGGCCTCGGGGGAGGCCTCGGTGAACGCGTGGCCGTAGCCGAAGTCCATCGTCACGTCGCGGACCTGCGTCCCGACGCCGGGGACCTTCGAACCGAAGCGGAGCGTGACGCCCTCGTCCGGCTGCACGCGGATCACGAGGGCGTTCTGGCCGAGCGGGGACTGCTCGATGCCGAAGACGTCCTCGGGCACGCGCTTGAACACGATCGCGATCTCGGTCACCCGACGACCGAGTCGTTTGCCGGCACGCAGGTAGAACGGGACGCCCTGCCAGCGGCGGGTCGCGATGTCGAGACGGATGGCCGCGAAGGTCTCGGTCGTGGACTCGGGGTTCATGCCCGCTTCCTCGAGGAACCCGAGCACCTTCTCGCCGCCCTGCCACCCACCGGCGTACTGCCCGCGGCTGGTCGCCGTGGACAGGTCCTCGGGCAGGCGGACCGCGGAGAGCACCTTCTCCTTCTCGGCACGGAGGTGTCCGGCCTTGAACGAGACGGGCTCCTCCATCGCCGTGAGGGCGAGGAGCTGCAGGAGGTGGTTCTGGATGACGTCGCGCGCCGCGCCGATGCCGTCGTAGTACGCGGCTCGTCCGGCGACGCCGATGTCCTCGGCCATCGTGATCTGCACGTGGTCGACGTAGTTCGAGTTCCAGATGGGTTCGTACATCTGGTTCGCGAACCGCAGCGTCAGGAGGTTCTGGACGGTCTCCTTGCCGAGGTAGTGGTCGATGCGGAACACGTCGTCGGGAGCGAAGACGCTCTCGACGATGGCGTTCAGCTCGCGCGCGGTGCGGAGGTCGGAGCCGAACGGCTTCTCGACCACGACGCGGCTCCAGGAGCCGTCGCGCTTCTCGGTGAGGCCCGAGACCTTGAGCTGCTCCGTGACCACGGGGAACATCTTCGGCGGGATGGAGAGGTAGAAGGCGTGGTTGCCGAGCGTCCCACGTTCGGCGTCGAGCGTGTCGACGGTCTCCTTGAGCAGCCGGAACGCCTCCGGGTCGTCGAACGATCCCTGGACGAAGCGGATGCCCTGTTCGAGCTGACGCCAGACGTCCTCGTCGAACGGGGTCCGCGAGTGCTCCTTGACGGCATCGTGGACGAGTTGGGAGAAGTCCTGGTCCTCCCAGTCGCGCCGAGCGAACCCGACCAGCGCGAATCCCGGGGGCAGGAGCCCCCGGTTCGCGAGGTCGTAGACCGCGGGCATCAGCTTCTTCCGGGAGAGGTCTCCCGTCACCCCGAAGATGATGAGGGTGCTGGGACCCGCGATCCGGTTCAGTCGACGGTCCGCGGGCAACCGGAGCGGATTGTGCTCCGGGGTGATCGCCACCGGTGACATGTCGGTGAACTCCTTTGAATCAGGTGGTGAGTGCAGCCGCGATGACCGCCACCGCCGCGGGGACGTCCCGCGTCGACAGGGTCAGCACCGGGCGGCCGTGCTCGGCGAGGACACTCGCGTCACCGGCTGCCTGGGCTCGGATGAGCCGACCGAACGTGAACGGGCGGCCGGGGACAGCGAGGTCGTCCTGCTCGTCGGAGACGATCTGCAGGAACACGCCGTTCGCGGGGCCGCCCTTGTGGTACTGGCCCGTGGAGTGCAGGAACCGGGGCCCGAAGCCGAAGGTGACGGGCCGGCCGGTGCGAGCGGCCAGCTGGTCGCGGAGCGACACCAGGCCGGCACCGGCGGCGCGGTCCACGTAGGCGTGGACGGCCACGTAGCCGTCGGCGCCGAGACCGGCCAGGAGGCCCGACACGGCCTGGGTGAGCGTCGTCCCGACGTCGACTCCACCCGTCGCGGACACGGCGATGCCGTGCTCCTCGAAGGCCGGCGTGACATCCGGTGACGCAGGACCGTCGAGCAGCGTGCGGGCGGCGACCTTGGCGGCCTCCACGTCGGGCTGGTCGAAGGGGTTGATGCCGAGCAGCCGCCCGGCGACCGCGACCGCGTACTCCCAGACGAGGAACTGACCACCGAGCGTGCCGGTGATCTCCAGCTCGCCGTCGGCGACGTGGCGCTCGTCCTCGCGGGACCCGACGAGCCGCACGACCTGGAGGTCGGGCAGACCCGCGCCGAGCTCGGGGGCGTCGACGTCGAGGACGACGGGGAGCAGCCCCCTTCCGTCCTTGCCGGTCGACTCGGCGATGAGCTGTTCGATCCAGTCACCGAAGCCGAGGATGTGGGTGCCGTCCGCGACGATGGCGATCTTGTCGCGCAGCGGAGCGGTCCCGCCGAGGACCGCGCCCAGCACGAGGCCGGGGTTCTCGTCGGTGTCGACGGCCAGCAGCACGCTGATGGCGTCGGCCTCGTCGAGGAGCTCCGCGATGTCGGCTCCGGCCAGTCCGGCCGGGACCAGTCCGAAGGCGGTCAGTGCGGAGTAGCGGCCGCCGACGGTCGGGTCGGCGGTGAAGACGCGGTACCCGGCCTGCTGTGCGGCGTACTCGAGCGCGGAGCCCGGGTCCGTCACGACGACGATGCGCCCGGCGGGGTCGATGCCGGCGTCCTCGAACGCCTGCTCGAACACCCGGCGCTGCGAGTCGGTCTCGAGCGTGGAGCCTGACTTCGACGACACGACGAGCACGGTGCGCTCGAGGTCGGTGAGCGCAGCCCGGACCTGCGCGGGATCGGTGGAGTCGAGCACCACCAGTGGCACGCCGGAGGTCCGGGCGATGACCTCCGGCGCGAGCGACGATCCGCCCATGCCCGCGAGGACCACCCGGTCGACGCCCTGCTCGTGCAGCTGGTCGCGGAGTGCCACGACCTCGGCGACGAGCGGACGCGAGACCGAGACGGCCTCGACCCAGCCGAGGCGGTTCGACGCCTCGGCTTCGGCTGCAGGACCCCACAGTGCGGCGTCCTGTGCCGTGATCCCGGACGCCACCAGATCGGTGACGAGGCGCGGGACCACCGTGTCGATGGCCCGCGCCGCGTCACCGCTGGCGGCGATGGAGACGGTCACTCTTACTTGGCGTTCTCGAGGGCCGTCTTGACGGTGTCGACGAGCTCGCCCCACGAGACGTTGAACTTCTCGACGGCCTCCTTCTCGAGGAGGTCGACGACGTCGTCGTAGTCGATGCCGACAGCGGCGAGCTGGTCCATGACCTGGTTCGCGTCGTCGAAGGTCCCGGCGATGGCGTCGCCGTGGATCTGACCGTGGTCGAACGTGGCCTCGAGGGTCTTGCCCGGCATCGTGTTGACGGTGTTCGGGGCCGCGAGCTCGGTCACGTAGAGGGTGTCGGGCAGCGACGGGTCCTTGACACCGGTCGAGGCCCAGAGCGGGCGCTGCGTGTTCGCGCCGGACTCGAGGAGGCCGAGGGCACGCTCGGTCGCGAACGCCTGGGTCCACACCTGGTAGGCGAGCTGCGCGTTGGCGATGCCGGCCTTCGACTTGAGCGCGGTCGCCTCGTCCGAGCCGACGGCGTCGAGACGCTTGTCGATCTCGGAGTCGACGCGCGAGACGAAGAACGACGCGACCGAGTGGATCTTCGAGAGGTCGTGGCCGGCGGCCTTGGCCTTCTCGAGGCCACCGAGGTAGGCGTCGATGACGGCGCGGTAGCGCTCGAGCGAGAAGATCAGGGTGACGTTGACCGAGATGCCGGCGCCGATGACCTCGGTGATGGCCTCGAGCCCGTCGACGGTCGCCGGGATCTTGATGAGGACGTTCTCCTTGCCGACCTTGTCGAACAGGAACTTCGCCTGCTCGATGGTCTTCGCGGTGTCGTGCGCGAGACCCGGCTCGACCTCGATGGAGACGCGGCCGTCGAAGCCGTTGGACGAGGCGTAGATCGGGGCGAAGATGTCGGACGCGTCGGCGACGTCGCGCGTGGTGATCTCGAAGATCGCGTTCGTGACGTCGGTGCCCGCAGCGGCGAGCTCCTTGACCTGCGCGTCGTAGCGCTCGCCCTTGGCGAGGGCCGAGGCGAAGATCGTCGGGTTCGTGGTCACGCCGACGACGTTGCGGTCCGCGATGAGGTTCTCGAGACGGCCGGTCTCCAGCAGCTCACGGGACAGGTCGTCGAGCCAGATGCTCACGCCGACGGCGGAGAGGGCTTCGGTGGGGGTGGTGTCAGTCATTCGCTTCTTCTCTGCTTCGTTTTCGTTCGTCGGCTCCGGGGAGCCGTGGTCTGTGCGGGGGTCGAGCCCCCGGCACGGGAGGGACGTGGCGGGACCGCCACGGGCCTCCCGTGCGGAAGGGCCGGGCCCGGATGTCCGGACCCGGCCCGGTGGGTCAGGACGCTGCTGCGATCGATTCCTTGGCAGCCGAGATGACGTGCTCGGTGGTGAAGCCGAACTCCTCGAACAGCTTCTGGTAGTCGGCCGAGGCACCGAAGTGCTCGATCGACACGCTGCGGCCGGCGTCGCCGACGATGTCGCGCCAGCTCATCGCGATCCCGGCCTCGACCGAGACACGGGCCTTGACGGCCTTCGGCAGGACCGACTCGCGGTACGCCTCGTCCTGCTCGAAGAACCACTCGAGCGACGGGGCGGACACGACGCGGGCGTTGATGCCCTCGCTCTTCAGCTGCTCACGGGCGTCGACCGCGATCTGGACCTCGGAGCCGGTGCCGATGAGGATGACGTCCGGAGTGCCGTTCGGCGCTTCGGCGAGGATGTACGCACCCTTGGCGACGTTCTTCGCCGAGGCGAAGACCTCGCCCGAGGCGTCACCGTCGCCACGCTCGAAGACGGGCAGGTTCTGGCGGCTGAGCGCGATGCCGGCCGGGCGGTCCTGGTGCTTGAGCATCTCGAGCCAGGCGTACGCGACCTCGTTGGCGTCCGCGGGGCGGACGACGTCGAGACCCGGGATCGCACGGAGGGCAGTGATCTGCTCGATCGGCTGGTGCGTGGGGCCGTCCTCGCCGAGGGCGATGGAGTCGTGCGTCCAGACGTAGATCGCGGGCGCCTTCATGAGGGCGGCGAGACGGACTGCCGGACGCATGTAGTCGCTGAAGATCAGGAAGGTGCCGCCGAAGGGGCGGGTGTTGCCGTGCAGGACGATGCCGTTCAGGATCGAGCCCATGGCGTGCTCACGGATGCCGAAGTGCAGCACGCGGCCGAACGGGTCCGTCGTCCAGGTCTTCGTCGAGGCCTCGGCCGGACCGAAGGACTTGCCGTCCTCGATCGTGGTGAGGTTCGACTCGGCGAGGTCGGCGGAGCCACCCCAGAACTCGGGCATCAGCGGCGCGATGGCGTTGATGACCTTGCCGGAGGCGGCGCGGGTCGAGACGGCCTTCTCGGTGCTGAACACCGGGAGGGCGGCTTCGAGGCCCTCGGGCAGCTGCTTCGCCTGCACCCGGTCGAACAGTGCCTTCTTGTCGGCGTTGGCCGCGGCCCACGCGTCGAAGGTCTTCTGCCACTCGGCGTGCTCGGCCTGGCCCTTGGCGATCGCGCCACGGGTGTAGTCGAGGACCTCGGGGTCGACGTCGAAGGTCTTCTCGGTGTCGAAGCCGAGGACCTCCTTCAGGCCCTTGAGCTCGTCGGCACCGAGGGCCGAGCCGTGGATCTTGCCGGAGTTCTGCTTGGTGGGCGACGGCCAGCCGATGATCGTCTTGATGACGATCAGCGACGGCTTGTCGTGGACCTGCTTGGCGGCCTCGACGGCGGCGAAGAGTGCTTCGGCGTCCTCGTGGTACTCGCCGGTCTTCTTCCAGTCGACGACCTGGACGTGCCAGCCGAGCGCCTCGTAGCGGGCGTGGACGTCCTCGGAGAACGCGATGTCGGTGTCGTCCTCGATCGAGATCTGGTTCGAATCGTAGAAGGCGATGAGGTTGCCGAGCTGCTGGCGACCTGCGAGCGAACCGGCCTCGTTCGTGACGCCTTCCTGCATGTCACCGTCGCCGGCGATCACGTAGGTGTAGTGGTCGAACGGCGACTGACCGGCCGGGGTCTCCGGGTCGAACAGACCGCGCTCGAAGCGCTGCGCGTAGGCGAAGCCGACCGCGGACGCGAGGCCCTGGCCGAGCGGTCCGGTGGTGATCTCGACACCGTCGGTGTGGCCGTACTCCGGGTGACCCGGCGTCTTGGAGCCCCACTTGCGGAGGTGCTGGAGGTCGTCGAGCTCGAGGCCGTACCCGTGCAGGTAGAACTGCACGTACTGCAGGATCGATGCGTGACCCGCCGACAGGATGAAGCGGTCGCGGCCGATCCACGTGGAGTCGCCCGGGTCGCGACGCATCACCTTCTGGAAGAGGAGGTGAGCCAGCGGCGCGAGGCTCATCGCGGTGCCGGGGTGACCGTTGCCGGCCGCCTCGACAGAGTCGGCGGCGAGGACGCGGGCCGTGTCGACGGCCTTCCGGTCGATGGCGTCCCAGGTGAATTCAGCCACTTGGATGTTGACCCTTCATTGATGCGACATGTGCGAGGGCTCGTGCCATCGCACGGACATGGTGCCCACCCGGGGCTCCGTCGCGGCGCCGTTGCCGGCGGCCGACCGGCTCGATCGCGGCCGACGTCTTCGGGGCACGCTGCGGGAGGGCCTCTCCAGCATAGTGAACCGGCACTCAGAAGGTGCCCAGGTGACCGGCGGGCCTCGGTGGCCGTTCGGTGGCCGGTCACCGTCCGGGCGTGTCCCGGACCCGCGGCGATGCTGCCGGACATCGTCGTGGCGCCCTCGATCGCGTAAACTGATCGTGATCCGCGACCATTCCGCGGACACGCGCGCCCGGACGCCGACGGTGACGTCCTCCCGAGCGTGCGAGCTGCAGCGAAACAGACTGAGGTTCCCTTGCCGAGTGCCACCGTGACCAGGCCAGACACCGTTCGTCGGTCGATGCTGTCCCGCAAGGTCCGGGCGTACGTCTCGCTCACCAAGCCGCGCGTGATGGAGCTCCTGCTCGTCACCACCGCGCCCACGATGTTCCTCGCCGAGCGTGGCGTGCCCGACCTGTGGCTCGTGTTCTGGACGATGCTCGGCGGCGCGATGTCGGCCGGGTCGGCGTCCGCGTTCAACTGTTACATCGACCGCGACATCGACCGCCTGATGAAGCGCACGAGCACACGTCCGCTGGTCACCGGTGAGCTCTCGGACCGCGAAGCGCTGGTGTTCTCGTGGATCCTCGGCATCGTGTCGACCGCGGTCCTCGTCGTCTTCGTGAACTGGCTGGCGGCTGCGTTGAGCGTCGCCGCGATCCTCATCTACGTGTTCGTCTACACGCTCTGGCTCAAGCGCCGGACCCCGCAGAACATCGTCTGGGGCGGCTCTGCGGGGTGCATGCCGGTCCTCATCGGGTGGGCGGCCGTCACCGGCTCGTTGACCTGGGCGCCGGTCATCCTCTTCATGGTGATCTTCCTCTGGACGCCGCCGCACTACTGGCCGCTGTCGATGAAGTACCGCGACGACTACGACGCCGCCGACGTGCCGATGCTGGCCGTCGTGCGCGGGCGGACCGTCGTCGGGCTGCAGGTCGTGCTCTACGCCTGGGCGACCCTGGTCTGCTCGCTGCTCCTCGTCCCGGTCGCGAACATGGGCCCGCTGTACACGGTGGTCGCACTCGCCGGCGGCATCTGGTTCGTCGTCGAGTCGCACCTGCTCTACAACCGGGCGATCCAGCACATGGAGCAGGTCCACCCGATGCGTGTGTTCCGCAGCTCGATCACGTACCTGACGCTGCTGTTCATCGCGGTCGGCATCGATCCGCTGCTCCCACAGGTGTTCACGTTCACGATCTGATCCACCCGGTGTGACCACGGGCCCGGCCTCCTCGGAGGTCGGGCCCGTCGTCGTTTCGGGGGCGGGCGCGGCGTGCGCCTCGGGCGGCAGGCTGGCGGCACGGCTGCCGACCCCGACGCGAAAGCGACAGTTCGCGGCGGAATACCCGCGCAAGTCTGTCGCGTCCGGGTCCGGGTCCGGGTCCGGGTCCGGGGGGTCCGGGTCCCGGTCCCGGTCCGGGTCCGCGTCCGGGTCGGGGACCGGGGGTGGCGGTGACGCGGGCCGGCCCGCGACTCCGACTCGGGCGCGGAAGCGACAGTTCACCGCAACGTGGCCGCGCTCATCTGTCGCTTTCGCGCCCGGGGCCAGACGGCAGCGGCGCAGCGGCGTGCGGGGCGCGGGGCGCGGTGCCGGCGGACTCCTGCGCGGAAGCGACCGTTCGGCCGAAGGTGCACGCAGACGTGTTGCGTCCGGGGCCGGGACCGGGTCCGCGGCCGTCCGGGAGGCACGGATCGCCACTCGCGGACGGCTGCCGTGACGAGGTGGCCGGCCCGCAGCCGCGGTGGGGCCGAGCCGGGTCAGGCCCGGACGGCGTCCCGACCGGCACTCGAGCGGGTGGAGAGCACCACCGCGGTCACCGCCGCGACGAGCAGGCCGGCGAGCACCATGTGGGTGCCCACCAGGCCGACGGGGAGGCCGGTGCGGGCCTGGGTGAGCCCGACCGCGATCTGGACGAACTCGACGACGAGCAACAGCAACGCGCTCCTGCTGGAGATGCGGAGGCGGACCGCCCCGATGACGAGCACGAGCGTCAGGGCGAAGGTCGCGTAGGCGGGGATCGCGTGCAGGTGCTCCATGAGCTGCGTGTCGAAGCCCGTCCGGTGCACCGCGCCACCGTCCACCCGCTCGCTCGCGCCGGCGTGCGGACCGCTGCCGGTGGTGAGGATGCCGACCAGGACGGTGACGGCGACGGCGACGACGGTGCCGCCGACGACGGCGGAGTACCAGCGGGGCACGATGCGATCGCGGACGCGCGGGCCTTTCACCGACCGGTACACGAGTGCGGCGGTGATGCTCGTCAGGACGGCGGAGACGACGAAGTGCAGTCCGACGACGAACGGGTTGAGGCCGGAGATGACCGACACGCCGCCGATGACGGCCTGGACGGGGATCGCCGCGCCCTGGGCGAACGCCAACCAGAACAGCTCAGGCCGGGTCTTCCGCATCCGGACGACCGCCAGGAACATCGCGATCGCGACGACGACCAGCACGAAGGTGAGGAGGCGGTTGCCGAACTCGATGACGCCGTGGATGCCCATCTCGGGCGTGGACACGAGCGAGTCGGTGGTGCACTTCGGCCAGGTGGGGCAGCCGAGGCCGGAGGCGGTCAGGCGGACCAGCCCACCGGTGCCGATGAGCACGACCTCGACGACGAAGGACGCCCAGGCGAGGACCACGACGCGCGGGTCGACGGTGCGGGGGAGCGACCACCAGGTGGTCGGAGTCCGGACGTCCTGCTCGACGGTGGGGCCGACGCGAGTCACGAGGGTGGTGCCTTCCTGTTGTTCCGGGCCCTGGACCTGTAGGATTCGAGGGTTCAGCAGCAGTCAAGTCTAGGCAGGCGCCGGCTCCGAATGAGCCGTGATCGCCGATCGGTCCCGCGACTGCGTGGAAGCATCGACGTTGCGAGGCAGCAACACCATGGACCGCCGTGTCGGCGGCCCGCGGTGGAATGGTGTCCGACACCACCGGGTTGTACCGGAGACGCTGTTGCGAGAAGGAAACGAGGAGACCATGTCCGACGTGCTCATCGACCGTCCAGAACTCGAAGGGCTCGGCCAGTACGAATTCGGCTGGGCCGACTCCGACGCGGCCGGCGCCTCTGCGCGCCGTGGCCTGTCGGAAGAGGTCGTCACCGACATCTCCGGCCGCAAGGGTGAACCCGAGTGGATGCGTGCCAACCGGCTGAAGGCGCTGAAGCTCTTCGACCGCAAGCCGATGCCCTCGTGGGGCGCCGACCTGTCGGACATCGACTTCGACAACATCAAGTACTTCGTGAAGTCGACGGAGAAGCAGGCCGAGTCGTGGGAGGACCTCCCCGAGGACATCCGCACCACGTACGAGCGCCTGGGCATCCCGGAGGCCGAGCGTCAGCGCCTCGTCGCCGGCGTCGCCGCGCAGTACGAGTCCGAGGTCGTCTACCACCAGATCCGCGAGGACCTGGAGCAGCAGGGCGTCATCTTCATGGACACCGACACGGCGCTGCGCGAGCACCCGGAGCTGTTCGAGGAGTACTTCGGCACCGTGATCCCGGCCGGCGACAACAAGTTCGCTGCGCTGAACACGGCCGTGTGGTCCGGCGGCTCGTTCGTCTACGTCCCGAAGGGCGTCCACGTCGAGATCCCGCTGCAGGCCTACTTCCGCATCAACACGGAGAACATGGGCCAGTTCGAGCGGACGCTGATCATCGCGGACGAAGACTCGTACATCCACTACATCGAGGGCTGCACCGCGCCGATCTACAAGTCGGACTCCCTGCACTCGGCCGTCGTCGAGATCATCGTGAAGAAGAACGCCCGCGTTCGCTACACGACGATCCAGAACTGGTCGAACAACGTCTACAACCTCGTCACGAAGCGTGCGATCGCCCACGAGGGCGCGACCATGGAGTGGATCGACGGCAACATCGGGTCCAAGGTCACGATGAAGTACCCGTCCATCTACCTCGCCGGTGAGCACGCCAAGGGCGAGACCCTGTCCGTCGCCTTCGCCGGCCCCGGCCAGCACCAGGACGCCGGCGCGAAGATGATCCACATGGCGCCGTACACGACGTCGTCGATCGTCTCGAAGTCGATCGCCCGTGGTGGCGGTCGTGCCGGGTACCGCGGCGAGGTCCGGGTCGACCCGGGCGCACACCACTCGGCCAACACGGTCCGCTGTGACGCGCTGCTCGTCGACACCGTCTCGCGGAGCGACACCTACCCGGCGATCGACATCCGTGTCGACGACGTGCAGCTCGGCCACGAGGCCACCGTCTCCCGTGTCAGCGAGGAGCAGCTGTTCTACCTCATGTCCCGCGGCATGGCCGAGGACGAGGCCATGGCGATGATCGTGCGCGGTTTCATCGAGCCAATCGCCCGCGAGCTCCCGATGGAGTACGCACTCGAACTCAACAAGCTCATCGAGATGAGCATGGAAGGATCCGTCGGCTAGATGTCCAGCACCACCCCTCCTCCCCACATCGACCAGCCGACGGAGCCCGCGAGCACGCTCTCGTCGGGCGGTACGGACCAGCACGGCGCCCGGGCGCACTCCGACGGCGGCTGGGACACCAAGGTGCCGGTGCAGACGCGTTCCGAGCGGTTCCGCTCGGGCGACGTCGACGCCTTCCCCGTCGTCACCGGCCGAGAGGTCAACTGGAAGTTCGCCCCGCTCGCCAAGATCCAGCCGCTGCTCGACGGCCCGCTGGACGGCTCGGCGTACCCGTTCCTCGCGACCCAGTCCGCGGGCGCCGACGTCGAGTGGGGTCGCAGCGACGACCCCCGCGTCGGCGGCGCCGGCCTGCCGGAGGACCGGGCGGCCGCGGCCGCATGGAGCGCGCGCGACGCCGTCCTGGCGATCACCGTGAAGGGCACCGACGAGCACGAGTTCATCACGGTGACCCGCTCTGACTTCGGCTCGCAGCCGCGGGCGGCGCACACGGTCATCACGGCCGAGCCGCACGCGCAGGGCATCGTCGTCATCGACAACCGCGGCACGGCGCTCCTCAGCGAGAACGTCGAGGTCGTCGTCCGCGACGGCGCACGGCTCACCGTCGTCACGGTCCAGGACTGGGAAGACGACGCGGTGCACGTCTCGACGCACTTCGCCGAGGTCGGCCGCGACGCCTTCCTCAAGCACGTCGTGGTCTCGCTCGGCGGTGACGTCATCCGCGTCAACCCGTCCACGCACCTCGGTGCGCAGGGCGGCGACGTCGAGATGTACGGCGTCTACTTCGCCGACGCCGGCCAGTACATCGAGCAGCAGGTCTACGTCGACCACGACGCGCCGAACACCCGCAGCCGGGTCAACTACAAGGGCGCGCTGCAGGGCCAGGGTGCGCACACGGTGTGGATCGGCGACGTCCTCATCGGACGGTCGGCTCCCGGCACGGACTCGTACGAGCAGAACCGCAACCTGGTCCTGACCGACGGAACGCGCGCCGACAGCATCCCGAACCTCGAGATCGAAACGGGCGACATCACCGGTGCCGGCCACGCCAGCGCCACCGGTCGTTTCGACGACGAGCAGCTCTTCTACCTGCAGGCCCGCGGCATCCCGGAGGAAGAGGCACGTCGTCTCGTCGTCCTGGGCTTCCTGGTCGAGGTGATCCAGAAGATCGGTGCGCCCGAGCTCGAGGAGCGTCTCATCGCTGCCGTCGAGCAGGAGCTGATGGAGGGCCGGACGGTCCTCGCCGCGCCCGTCGCCGAGGCTGCTGCCGCCGGGGTCGACGCCTGATGGCCGAGAAGGTCTGTGCCGAGAGCGACATCGCGGTGGACAGCCCGATGCGTGCGGTCGTCGACGGCACCGCGATCGCGATCGTGAAGGACTCGGCCGGCACGGTGCACGCCATCGGTGACACCTGCACGCACGGCGACATCTCGCTGTCCGAGGGCTTCGTCGAGGGCGACTCGCTGGAGTGCTGGGCGCACGGGTCGCAGTTCTCGCTGACGACCGGCAAGCCGAAGAACTTCCCGGCGTACGAGCCGGTGCCGGTCTTCCGGGTCGAGGTCCGTGACGGCGACGTCTACGTCGACGTGCACGAGCCGGTCCCGGTCGACTGACAGTCATCCCTCACTCTTCCCGCGGCTGACGCCGCACCACAGCTGCAACCGAAGGAACGCAATGTCCACTCTCGAAATCCGTGACCTGCAGGTCGCGATCGACACCGATCAGGGCGTCAAGGAGATCCTCAAGGGCGTCGACCTGACGATCAACGAGGGCGAGATCCACGCGATCATGGGGCCGAACGGCTCCGGCAAGTCGACCCTGGCGTACACGATCGCCGGTCACCCGCGCTACCACGTCACGGGCGGCTCGATCACCCTCGACGGCCAGGACGTCCTGGCGATGAGCGTCGACGAGCGTGCCCGCGCGGGCATGTTCCTCGCCATGCAGTACCCGGTCGAGATCCCCGGCGTCACCGTGTCGAACTTCCTCCGCACCGCCAAGACCGCGATCGACGGCGAGGCTCCGGCCCTCCGTGGCTGGATCAAGGACCTCCGCACCTCGATGGCTGACCTCAAGATGGACCCGGCCTTCGCCGAGCGCAACGTCAACGAGGGCTTCTCCGGTGGCGAGAAGAAGCGCCACGAGATCATGCAGCTCGAGTTGCTCAAGCCGAAGTTCGCCGTCCTGGACGAGACCGACTCCGGCCTGGACGTCGACGCGCTGAAGATCGTGTCCGAGGGCGTCAACCGTGCCAAGGGCGCGACCGGCCTCGGGGTGCTGCTCATCACGCACTACACGCGCATCCTCCGCTACATCCGCCCGGACTTCGTCCACGTGTTCGTCGCGGGCAAGATCGCCGAGCAGGGTGGCCCGGAGCTGGCGGAGCGCCTCGAGAACGAGGGCTACGACCGCTACGTGCAGGCCGCCGCTGCCGCACCGGCGGAGTGACGATGATCACCACACTGGCACCGCAGAAGTTCGACGAGGTCGTCGAGGGCCTGAAAGAGGTGCAGGACCCGGAGCTCGGCGTGAACATCGTCGACCTCGGCCTCATCTACGACCTGGCCTGGGACGACGAGGCGAGTGCGCTGATCATCAGCATGACGTTGACGAGCGCCGGCTGCCCGTTGACCGACGTCATCGAGAACGACACCGCGAACGCGCTGGACGGGATCGTCGACGCGTTCCGCATCAACTGGGTCTGGATGCCGCCGTGGGGTCCGGAGCGGATCACCGACGACGGTCGCGAGATGATGCGCGCACTCGGCTTCTCGATCTAGTCACGAGCGCGCGAGACGGACGGGAGGCCCGGTACCAGCTGGTACCGGGCCTCCCGTCCGTCGTCGTGTCCCGCCCTTGCTTCGTCGAAGTCGCACGAACTGCCGCCGCCATCGGCGCCGAGCGGCCACTTGTGCGACCTCGGCAGTCGGCTCGCGGCGTGTTGTGCGACCGCGGGACGCACCAGACGACGAGGGGCCCCGCACCGGATCGGTGCGGGGCCCCTCGTCGAGGTGCGCAGTGCGCTCAGCGCCGGCCGAGCGCCTTCCACGCCAGGGGCAGCACGCCGGCCGCGATGAGCGCCTTCGCGACGCCGCCGACGACGAACGGGTACAGGCCCGCCGCGAGGACCGACTGAAGGTCGTTCGGGGCCCCGAGGGCGCCGAGGGCGACGGCGAGGTACGGCAGGCCGGTGACGAAGGGGATCGCGCTCGCGAGCAGCATCGCCACCGCCGCGCGCCCGACCTTGCGGTCCCAGTTGCGACGCGCGAGCCACCCGACGAGCCCGGCGGCCGGGATGAAGCCGATGACGTACCCGAAGCTCGGCAGGGTGAGGGCGTGCAGGCCGCCCTGCGCGTCGGCGAAGAACGGCGCGCCGGCCAGTCCGACGACCGCGTAGACGAGCATCGACAGGACACCTCGGCGGGCACCGAGGGTCGCGCCGACGAGCACGACGGCGAGCGTCTGACCGGTCACGGGGACCGGCCACATCGGCACCTGGACCTGCGCCAGGACGGCGGTGAACAGCGCGCCGCCGGCGATCAGGGCCGCGTCGGTGGCGAGACCGTGCGTGCGCAGACGGTCGGCGAGGACTGCGCGGGGAGCGAACCCGGTGGCGTTCGTCATGGATTCTCCTAGAATGGACTGCTGGTCCTCTTCGGACCATCGGTCCCGTCAGCGTAGCGGTGCACCTCCCGCACACACCGTTGTGCACTTCCACCAACTGATTGGACCACCACTGTGCTTGCCGTGCACGACCTCGAGATCCGCGTCGGGGCTCGCCTCCTGATGGAGAACGTGTCCTTCCGCGTCGAGCGGGGTGACAAGATCGGCCTCGTCGGCCGCAACGGCGCGGGGAAGACCACCATGACCAAGGCCCTGGCGGGTGAAGCTGCCCCGACCGACGGCAAGATCGAGCGGTCGGGTGAGATCGGCTACCTGCCGCAGGACCCCCGTTCGGGCAACCCCGAGGACACCGCGCGCAAGCGCATCCTGGATGCCCGCGGGCTCGGCGAGCTCGTCGACGGCATCCGCAAGGCCACGCTCGACATGGCCAGCACGGACCCGGCGGTCGCCGAGAAGGCGATGAAGCGCTACTCGCGGCTCGACGACGAGTTCAACGCCCTGGGCGGCTACGCGGCCGAGGCGGAGGCGGCGTCGATCGCGTCGAACCTCAAGCTGCCGGACCGCATCCTCGACCAGCAGCTGAAGACGCTGTCCGGTGGGCAGCGGCGCCGCATCGAGCTCGCGCGGATCCTGTTCTCCGATGCGGACACGATGATCCTCGACGAGCCCACGAACCACCTCGACGCGGACTCCGTCGTGTGGTTGCGCGAGCACCTCAAGACCTACCCGGGCGGCGTGATCGTGATCTCCCACGACGTGGAACTCGTCGACGAGGTCGTCAACCGGGTCTTCTACCTGGACGCGAACCGCCAGGCGATCGACATCTACAACATGGGCTGGAAGCTCTACCAGCGGCAGCGTGCGGCCGACGAGGAGCGCCGTCGCAAGGAGCGGGCCGGTGCCGAGAAGAAGGCCGCGACGCTCAAGGACCAGGCTGCTCGGTTCGGCGCGAAGGCGTCGAAGGCGGCGGCGGCCCACCAGATGGTGGCGCGCGCCGACAAGCTGCTCGCGGGCCTCGAGGACGAGCGCGTCGCCGACCGGGTCGCGAAGATCCGCTTCCCCACCCCGGCTCCCTGTGGTCGCACGCCGCTGATGGCGGAGGGACTGTCGAAGTCCTACGGGTCGCTCGAGATCTTCGCGGGCGTGGACCTGGCGATCGACCGCGGTTCCCGCGTGGTCATCCTGGGCTTCAACGGTGCGGGCAAGACGACGCTGCTCCGCATCCTCGCCGGCGCGGACGCACCCGACACCGGCGAGATCCTGCCCGGGCACGGTCTGCGGATCGGGTACTACGCGCAGGAGCACGAGAACATCGACGTCAACCGCACGGTGATCGAGAACATGGTCTCGGCGTCGACGGACCTCAACGAGACCGAGGCGCGCCGCGTCCTGGGCTCGTTCCTGTTCACCGGCGACGACGGCTACAAGAAGGCCGGCGTGCTCTCCGGCGGTGAGAAGACGCGCCTGTCGCTCGCGATGATCGTCGTCTCGGGTGCGAACGTGCTGCTGCTCGACGAACCGACGAACAACCTCGACCCGGCGTCGCGCGAGGAGATCCTCAGCGCCTTGGCCGGCTTCGAGGGTGCCGTCGTCCTGGTGTCGCACGACGCCGGCGCGGTCGAGGCGCTGAACCCGGAGCGCGTGCTGCTCCTGCCGGACGGCACCGAGGACCACTGGAACAAGGACTACGCGGAGCTCATCGAGCTCGCCTGACGCGTGCGCGGACCGCGGATGCGGAACCGGGACGCAGACCGACGGGAGGCCCGTGGCGACACCGCCACGGGCCTCCCGTCGGTCTGGTCAGCCCGTCAGCGACCGGACGTGAGCAGTTCGTCCTCGATCTCGGCGTCGGACTTCGGCTTCGCGTCCTTGCGGCGCTGCCGGTCCAGGGCCCGCTCGCGCTCTTCCGGGTCGTCCTGGTTGAGGTTCCGGTACTCCTGCACCATCACGTACGCCAGGAAGCCGAAGCCCCCGACGGCGAACAGGAACCACTGGATGAAGTAGCTGAGGTGCAGGCCGGTGTCGGCGCTCGGGCGGTCCCAGCCGAGGGGCGCCCGCTCCGACGGGGCGGGCGTCTCGCTGTCGAGCTGGCCGTACGCGCCGGTCCAGATCGGGTGCCCGGCCTTGTCGGCGACGTCCGGCAGCGTGACGGACTGCACCTGGTCTGTGTCCGCCGGGTCGGTCCGGCCGGGGATGCGCGGCTCGGACTGCTGCAGCCGCACGACGACGGTGACGGTGCCCGTCGGGGGAGCCGGGATGTTGTCCGGGGCGTCCTGCCTGTTGCCGGTCGGCACCCATCCGCGGTCGACGACGAAGGCGCGACCCTCGGCGGTGACCAGGGGAGTGAGGACCTCGAACCCGGGCTGGCCGTTGTGCACGCGGTTGCGGACGAGGAGCTGGTGGTCGGTGTCGTACCGGCCGGTGACGCTCGCGCGCAGCCAGGTCAGGTCGTTGCTCCACGTCCCGGAACGGGGGAGCACCTGGTCGATCGGGATCGGGGCGTGGTCGTAGTTCGCAGCGATCTGGTCGTTCTGGCGGACGGCCTCGTTCCGACGGTCCCACTGCCACATGCCGAACAACGCGCAGACGACCGCGAACGCCACGGCGATGGCGAAGTAGCCGAGCCACCGACGGCTGCGGACGAAGTGCCAGCCGACGAAGGGCTCGGAGGGGCGATCGCCCTGATCGCCCTGATCGTCCGCAGTGGCGACGTCCGTCGTCACGTCGTTGCTCGCCTGCCGGATCCGGGCCGCGTGGCGCCGGCCGTACCGGGAGCCGGGGTCGAAGCCCTCGGTCATCGCCCGTCACCCGCGACGCGCGCGGTGGTGTCGTCGAGGTTCTCCACGTCGTCGTCGATGCCGGTCACGCGCACGGGGAACGAGCGCGACCGCAGGTAGTCGGCGAGGAAGTCGCAGTGGTCGTCGCAGGCGGCCCAGATCTTCACCCGGTCCTCCGCGTGGATGCGGGGGTTCCGCCAGTTCACCCGCCACGATGCCGTCGACGAGCAACCGGCCCGCGAACACACCGGCGTCGCGCCGGGTTCGGTGAACAGGTCGAAGGTCGATCCCATCAGCGGCGGCCGCCGTTCCGGGGCGACCAGACACGTGAGCGGTCACCGTTGCGCTGCCAGTCCTCCTGGGCGCGCTGGGCCTGGTCGCGCAGACGCTCCTGCTCGGCGCGGTAGGCCTGGGCTCGAGCCTCTTCCTGCTCGTCACGGAGGTGCGGGTCGACGGCGTCGTACAGCTCGATGGCACCACCCGGTCGGACCACGTCGCCACCGGTGCGGTTGCCCGCGTTCGCCAGCACGACCGCGACCCAGGGGACGACGGCGGCGGCGACGATGGGCAGGACGGCGATCCAGGAGTGCCATGCGCTCCAGATGAGCACGGCCGCGACGAAGCACACCACGCGGAAGGCCATCTGCCACACGTAGCGGGAGAGCCGGTGCGCACGGTCGATCTCCGGGTTGTCCGGGAGCGTCGTGATGTTCTGGGTCGACATCGGCTCCGCGATCACGTGTTCCGGCGCGGAACGCTGGAGCTGGATGCGCGGGCCGCTCGGGTTCTGCTGGTTCTTGCGGTTCATGCGGTGGGGTCTCCGTCTGCCGACCTCCAGTTTACGCCCGGGTACCGACATCCGGCCGGTGGTGCGGAGACCGGCCGTCGGGGGATGCGCACCGGTAGGCTCGTCCGGGCGTGTCCGGACCCGCGGGTCCTGGCGCGCCAGCGACCACCAGCGAACGGAGCGACCATGACCACCCCCCGTACCGTCCTCATCACCGGCGGCAACCGCGGCATCGGCCACGCGCTGGCCGTACGGTTCGTCGCAGCCGGTCACCGGGTGGCCGTCACGTCGCGCAGCGGTCAGGGCGGCCCCGAGGGCGCGCTCACCGTGCAGGCCGACATCACCGACACCGCCTCGGTGGACCGCGCCTTCACCGAGGTCGAAGCAGCGCTCGGGCCGATCGAGGTCCTGGTCGCCAACGCCGGCATCACGAACGACCAGCTGCTGCTCCGGATGTCCGAGGAGGACTTCACGAGCGTCATCGACACCAACCTGACGGGCACCTTCCGGGTGGTCAAGCGCGCGACCAAGGGGATGATGAAGGCGAAGTTCGGCCGCATCGTCCTGATGTCGAGCGTCGTCGGGGCGTACGGGCAGATCGGGCAGGTCAACTACGCGTCGTCGAAGGCCGCGCTGGTCGGGATGGCCCGGTCCATCACGCGCGAGCTCGGCTCCCGCGGCATCACCGCGAACGTCGTCGCACCGGGCTTCATCCAGACCGACATGACGGCGGCGCTCTCGGACGAGCTGCAGGCCGAGTTCAAGAAGGCGATCCCCGCGGCACGCTACGGCAGCGTCGACGACGTCGCGGACGCCACGCTGTTCCTGGCCGGCGACGGCGCGGGCTACATCTCCGGCGCGGTCATCCCGGTCGACGGCGGCCTGGGCATGGGCCACTGAGCAGCTGAGCAGCTGAGCAGCTGAGCAGCTGAGCAGCTGAGCCGCTGAGCAGCTGAGCCGCCGGAGTGGTGGCGGGAGTCAGCCGCGCAGACCGAGGGCCGCCAGCACGACGGACAGATCGCGGTCGACGACGGCGACGTCCGCCTCCGCGCGCACCCGGGGCTTGGCGTCGAACGCGACGGCGAGACCGGCGACCGCCATCATCGCGAGGTCGTTGGCGCCGTCCCCGACGGCGACCGTGCGGGCGAGCGGGACCCCGTCCGCCGCGGCCCAGGTCCGGAGCGTGTCCGCCTTGGCCTGCGCGTCGACGACCGCGCCCGCGACACATCCGGTGAGCACGCCGTCCTGCGTGTCCAGGCGGTTCGCCCGGCAGTGGTCGAGCGCGAGACCGGCTGCGAAGGGGTCGAGCACCTCGTGGAAGCCCCCCGACACGACGCCGACCGTCCCGCCCGCGGCGTGCACCCGGCGCACCAACTCGTCGGCTCCGCGCGTGACGCGGACGGCTTGCTGCGCACGCGTGAACGTGTCGACCGGGAGGCCCGCCAACGTCGCGACCCGCTCCCGGAGGCTCTCGGCGAAGTCGATCTCGCCGCGCATGGCACGCTCCGTCACCGCCTGGACCTGTGGCCGGGTCCCCGCCGCGTCGGCCAGGAGCTCGATGACCTCGTCCTCGAGCAGGGTCGAGTCGGCATCGAGGACGACGAGGAAACGGGGCACCCGACCACGGTAGCGGGGTCGGGTGTTCCGTGACGTCGTGCTGACACGACGAGCGGAGACTGCTCGCTCAGGCCTCGACGCGCACGCCCTTCCCGACGACGGTGATGCCCGAGTCGGTGACGGTGAACCCGCGGGCCTCGTCGGCCTCACGGTCGACGCCGACGTGTGCGCCCGGAGCGAGGACGACGTCCTTGTCGAGGATCGCCCGGTTCACGATCGCGCCGGCACCGATGGTCGCGCGCTCGAAGACGATCGAGTCGAGGACCTTCGCCTGCGAGTCGATCGTCGCCCAGGGGCCGATGACGCTGCGCTCGACCTGCGCTCCGGAGAGCAGGCAGCCGAGCGAGACGATCGAGTCGACGGTCGCGCCGGTGTTGCCGTTGGCGTCGCGGACGAACTTCGCCGGGGGCAGGTTCGTCTGCTGGTTGAAGATCGGCCAGTCCTGGTTGTACAGGTTGAAGACCGGGACCGGCGCGATGAGGTCCATGTGCGCGTCGAAGAACGAGTCGATCGTGCCCACGTCGCGCCAGTAGTACTTGTCGCGGTCGTTGGACCCGGGCACCTCGTTGCGCTGCAGGTCGTACACACCGGCGTCGCCGCGTGCGACGAAGTCCGGGATGATGTCGCCGCCCATGTCGTGGTCGGACGACTCGATCTGGCCGTCGCGGAGCACCGCGTCGACCAGGGCGTCGGCGTCGAAGACGTAGTTGCCCATGGACGCCAGGACCTCGTTCGGCGAGTCCGGCAGACCGGTGGCGTCCTTCGGCTTCTCGAGAAACGCCTCGATGCGTGTCGGGTCCGCGTCGTCGACCTTGATGACGCCGAACTGGTCCGCGAGCTCGATCGGCTGGCGGATCGCCGCGACGGTGGCGCTGCGTCCGGAGGCGATGTGCGCCTCCACCATCTGGGAGAAGTCCATCCGGTACACGTGGTCGGCGCCGACCACGACGACGATGTCCGGCCGCTCGTCACGCATCAGGTTCAGGGACTGCAGGATCGCGTCGGCGGAGCCGGCGAACCACCGCTTGCCGAGCCGCTGCTGTGCGGGGACGGAGGCGACGTAGGAGCCGAGCAGCCCCTCCATGCGCCAGGTCTGGGAGACGTGCCGGTCGAGTGAGTGCGACTTGTACTGCGTCAGGACGACGATGCGCTGGAGCCCGGAGTTGACCAGGTTCGACAGCGCGAAGTCCACGAGGCGGAAGTTCCCACCGAACGGCACGGCCGGTTTCGCGCGGTCCGCGGTGAGCGGCATGAGTCGCTTGCCCTCGCCGCCGGCCAGGACGATGCCGAATACCTTCTTCGTTGCCATGTCGCTCACAGTAGGCGTCAGCACTGGGAAACCGTTACCTTGAACCCGTGCGAGTCGATCTACTGACCAGGGAGTATCCGCCGGAGGTCTACGGCGGTGCCGGAGTCCATGTTGCCCAGCTGACCGCGGCGCTGCGGTCGGGGACCGACACCGACGTGCGCGTCCGGGCGTTCGGCGGGTTCCGTGACGAACAGGGCGTGTGGGCCTACCGCACCCCGGCGGGCCTCGAACAGGCCAACGGCGCGCTGCAGGCGCTCGGCACCGACGTGCAGATCGCGGCCGACGTCGAGGGTGCCGACCTCGTGCACTCGCACACCTGGTACGCGAACTCGGCCGGGCGCCTGGCGCAGCTGACGCACGGCATCCCGCACGTCGTCACGGCACACAGCCTCGAGCCGCTCCGTCCGTGGAAGGCCGAGCAGCTCGGCGGCGGGTACCGCCTGTCCAGCTGGATGGAACGCGAGGCGTTCACGAACGCGGACGGTGTCGTCGCGGTGTCGAAGGCGATGCGTGCGGACATCCTCCGCTCGTACCCGTCGATCGACCCGTCCCGCGTGAAGGTCGTCTACAACGGCATCGACATCGACGACTGGGCTCCCGACCGCGACGACGACGCGGTCCGCGCGCTCGGCATCGACCCGGACCGCCCCAGCGTGGTCTTCGTCGGTCGCATCACCCGCCAGAAGGGCCTGCCCTACCTGCTCCGCGCGGTGGCGTCGCTGCCCGAGGACGTCCAGGTCGTGCTGTGCGCCGGCGCGCCCGACACACCCGAGATCCTCGCCGAGGTCACGGGGCTGGTCGAGGACCTCCGGACCCGTCGGAACGGCGTGATCTGGATCGACCGGATGCTCGAGCACCGCGAGATCGTGCACGTCCTGTCGAGCGCGACCGTGTTCGTCTGCCCGTCGATCTACGAGCCGCTCGGCATCGTGAACCTCGAGGCCATGGCCTGCGGGATCCCGGTCGTCGGCACGAAGACCGGCGGGATCCCCGAGGTCGTCGCCGACGGCCTCACCGGGCGCATCGTCCCGATCGACCAGGCGACCGACGGCACGGGTACCCCCACGGACCCGGACCGGTACGTCGCCGACCTCGCCGCGACCCTCAACGAGGTGCTCGACGACCTCGGGCTCGCCAAGCTGATGGGCCGCGCCGGCCGGCTCCGCGTCGAGAGCGAGTTCACCTGGGGCGCCATCGCCACGAAGACCCGCGCCGTGTACGACGAGGTGCTCGCCGGGCGCTGACCGCGTCTCGTCGACTGACGGCCTGGAGGCCCGGTGCCGGTCCCCGAGACCGGCACCGGGCCTCCCGTCCGTCACCCCTGGACAGCCGGGCGCGCGGCGCTGACGGGGGAGCCGACCGCGCTCGTCTAGGCTGGCGGCATGCCCTCGGTCGTGCGCTTGTCAGACGTCTCCGTGGTCCGTGACGGGTCCACCATCCTCGACGGGATCTCGTGGGAGGTGCAGGACGACGAGCGCTGGGTGGTGCTCGGCGCGAACGGTGCCGGCAAGACCACGCTGCTGCAGGTCGCGGGTGCGCAGACCTTCCCGACCTCCGGCGACGTCGAGGTCCTCGGGACCGGACTCGGCGGCGCCGACCTGTTCGAACTCCGCCCCCGGATCGGCTTCGCGTCGACCGCCCTGGCGCGTCGCATCCCGATGACCGAGAAGGTCATCGACGTGGTCCTGACGGCCGCGTACTCGGTCACCGGCCGGTGGAACGAGGAGTACGAGGAGCTCGACGTCCGCCGTGCCCAGCGCGTGCTCGAGGAGTGGGGCCTCGGCGCCTTCACCGAGCGCAGCTTCGGGGAGCTCAGCGACGGCGAGCAGAAGCGGGTCCAGATCGCCCGTGCGGTGATGACCGACCCCGAGGTGCTGTTCCTCGACGAGCCGGCAGCGTCGCTCGACCTGGGCGCCCGCGAGAGTCTGGTGCGGACGCTCGGCGGCTACGCGCAGAGCCAGGACTCGCCGGCGATCGTCATCGTCACCCACCACGTCGAGGAGATCCCGGCTGGCTTCACCCACGCGCTCGTCCTCGCCGACGGCCACGTGCAGTCCGCCGGTCCGATCGCCGAGGTACTGACCGCGGAGACGCTCTCCGCGGCGTTCGGTGTCGAGCTCACGGTGTCCCAGGACGCCGGACGCTGGACCGCCCGCGCCGTCTGATCCGCCGGGGCCCGACTCCGGCCGGCCGCGACACGGCTCCGGACGCTCCCGATCAGGGCCGTGGTCTGGTAACGTGGTCCGCTGGCGTAGGCCACACGACTTCCCATCTTCCGTCATCGCGATCCACCGAGGAATCCCCATGAAGACCGAAACCCACCCCGAGTACCGCGCCATCGTCTTCCGCGACCTGGCTTCCGGTGAGACGTTCCTGACGCGTTCGACCGCGAACAGCGACAAGACCATCGAGCTCGACGGTGCGACCTACCCGGTCATCGACGTCGAGATCTCGTCCGCCTCGCACCCGTTCTACACGGGCAAGCAGCGCATCCTCGACTCGGCCGGCCGCGTCGAGAAGTTCAACCAGCGCTTCAAGGGCTTCAGCAAGTAAGCAGCTCTGCTCCCTCTGGGAGTTCGAACGGGCGGTCCTCCTGCGGGAGGGCCGCCCGTTTTGCGTCCGGTCAGGTCGTCGTCTGCACCGTGGCGGCGGCTGCGAGCCCGATGAGCTCCTCACCGGCCATGACCCCGCGCGCCTGCGTGACGACGAGGTTCGGTGCCGTCCACCCCACCGCGTTCAGCTCGCCGTGGGCCGGGCGGATCGCGACGTCCGCCCAGGCCAGCATCTCCCGGTCGAGCAGCGAGTCGCCCGCGGCGATCGTGCGGGTCGCTCCGGTGCGCTCGGCGACGGCCGCCAGGGCCCGTTCCTTCCGGATCGGCACCGGGACCGCGTAGAGCTTCCGCCCCTGCACGGACACCCGCCACCCGAGGTCGGTGAGTTCGGCCGCGAAGGCCTCCACGGCGGCATCGGGCAACTCGGCCCGCTCGACGATGGCGTACACGAAGAGGTCCTCGGCGCGCCGCGTGCGGAGGACGGCACCCTCGGGCAGCGCCGCGGCCAGGCGGTGCTCGACCTCGGGGAGCGGTGCCGACGTCGCCGCGATCTCCTCGCGGAGCGTGGCGGTCCAGGACTCGTCCGGTGTGCCGTCGTGCAGCACGACCGCGCCGTTCGTCGTGACGGCCCAGCCGGACGTCGGCAGCGGCAGACGGATCCGCTGGAACTGTGCGACCGTGCGGGTGGTCACCGGGACGACGACGGACGTCTCCGCCAGCGCCGCGAGTGCACGCTCCGCCGTGCGGGTCATGAACGACAGCGGCAGGCCCTGGTACACCTCGGTGACGACGAGCGAGGGTGCGTCCTCGTCGGGGCCGTCGAGCATGAGCGCGGCGGCGGAGTAGACGACGGTGCGGTCGAGGTCGAACCCGACGAGCGCGCTCACGCGACGCTCCCGGTGGTGCCGGCAGCGGTCCCGGTGTCCGACACGCGACTGCCGAGCGGGTGGATGAGCCCCACGCAGCTGTAGGACAGCTCGGGGCGGGTCACGACGGGCACGCTGCGCTCACGGGCCAGCGCGACGACGTGCGCGACGTCGACGTCCTCCGGGTCGCGCACCAGGACCTGCCACGGCACGCGGCGGAGCAGCACCCGGGTGGTCTCGCCGACCCCCGGCTTGACCAGGTGCAGGTCGGTGATGCCGTACTCGGCACCGATCGCCTCGACGGTCCGCATGCCACGCCAGTCGACGGCCCGTGACGCCGGTCCGGCGTCGGCTGCCACGGCGGCGTCGACTCGGGGACGGACGGCGCTGAACCGGTCGGCGATGGTGGCGACGAACGAGCGGGAGTGATCGCGGGGACCGAGCTCCCGGTACTGCTTCGCACCGTGCAGCGTGCCCTCCGGGGTCCAGGCACGGTTGAACACGGTGCGGGACACCAGCCCGGACACGGTGGAGTTGAGGCAGGCCGACGGCACCAGGTAGTCGTCGCGGGTGCCGTGCAGCGGGGTGCAGCCGGCCGGGTCGGCGAGGACCGCGAGTCCGTCGCCGAAGCGCACGCCGTCGGAGGCCGCGAACCGGTCAAGCGCGTCGGTCAGCTCGCGCGTGATGGCGCCCTTGCCCGTCCACCCGTCGACGAAGACGACCTGGGACGCGTCGTGGTGCGCGGCGAGCCAGCGGAGGGCCGTCTCGTCGATGCCGACCCCGCGGACGATGCTCGCCGTGTAGTGCTGCAGCCGGACACCGCGCTGCTGCTCGGCCCACCGGCGCATCAGGATCCCGACGGGCGTCCCGGCGCGCGCGAGCGAGACGAGCACCGCGTCCGGCCGGTCGAGGAGGACCAGGTCCGTGACGATCCCGACCGCCTCCGCGATCCGCTCCGCCGACCGCGTGAGGGCCTCCCGGTACAGCTCCTCGTAGGACTCCGACGGCACGTACTCGACGGGCAGCGACTCCGCGTAGTTGGCGCCCTCGAGCTGGATGGCGCGTTCCCGGTCGGCGGTGTCGGCCTCGAGGGCGGCGTCGGCGAGGTCCTGCAGCAGCCAGGTCACCTCGTCCGGCTCGTACGACCCGAAGGACGGCCCGGTGAGCGGACGGGGCGAGGACGCGGCAGCACCGGCGGGTTCGAGGGCGCTGTCCACGAGCAGCACCCGGGGCGTCACGGTGGCCAGGACGTCGAGCAGGCCGTCGGGACCCTCGAGCGACGATCGTCCGGTCCCCGGCTCGGGGACGACGACGACCGCGTCGAAGCCGTGCACGTTGTACGCGTACCGCTCGCCGGGACCGTCGACCGTGACGTCGTGGGACCGGTGCCGGATGCCGGACCGGATCGGCCAGGCCGGGGCGTCGAACACCGCGACGGGGGAGCGGGTGCTCGTCGAGGACCGGACGTCCGCCGTCGTCCGACGGCGGAGTGCGTCCGCGACGGCGAGCGGCGTCGCCATGTGCTCCTCGGTCCCGAGGACCAGGACCCGGTCCGGCACCCGGCCGGACGTGTCGGTCAGGACCCGGGCGAGGTCGGCCGCGATGCCCTCGACGTCGGTCCGCGGGGTGCGGACGCGTGCGGCGGGCGTCCCGGTGCGGTCGACGGCGGTCGGCGGGGCGGCGACGACGGTGACCGCGTCGGGACGGGAGGCGCGTGCCGGGCCTGGTGCGGGCCTCCCGTCCGCGGTCGGTCCGCTGTCGAGCGCCGTCGTGCTGTCCGGCGTCGTCGTGGTGAGGGGCGCCGCACCCGAGGCGACGAGCTCCGCTGCCGTGACGGTGAGACCGTCCGGGAGGGAGACGCGGCCGCGTCCGAGGGCGACGACCGCGACGGGCGCGCCGAGCTCGGTCGCGAGGGCGTCGGTGGCGGCGACGTCCTCGTCGGAGCGGAGGTCGACGAGCGCGGCGACGACCCACTGTCGCTGCGGTGCGACGGCGTGCAGGGCGCGGATCGTGGCGCGGGCCGTCGCTCCGGTGCTCAGCTCGTCGTCGACCAGGACCACGGTGCCGTCGGCGGGCAGCCAGTCGTCCTCCGCGGGCAGCAGGCGGTGCGCCGTGGCGTGCGAGTGCGCCTCGTCGAAGCCGGCGGCCGGCGTCGCCCCGGGCGGGTCGTGGCGCGTCGAGTGCAGGTACCCGGCGCCGAGGGACTCGGCGACCGTCGCGCCGAGGGCGGTCGCGGTCTCGGCGAACCCGAGGACGAGGACGTCGGGGAGGGTCGGCCGGACCGCGGCCAGGTCGGTGCGGAGCGTCGTCGCGGCTCGGTGCAGGGCGTCGGACCCGTCGCCCGCAGCGTCGGTCGCCTGCTGGCGGTCGAGCACGGCCCGGAGGCGCGCGGCGGCTCCGGCGTCGAGCCGCGCACCGCCGTCCAGGACGTCGGCGACCCGGGCGCCGAGCGCCTCACCGGCGAGGAGCGCGACCGCGGGCACGGTCGGGACGTGCTTCGCGAGCACGGTGGAGACGAGCAGGTGCGCCCGTCGGGGGTTCCGACGGAGTGCGAGCCGGACGAGCGACGCCAGCGGCACGCCGGGTGCGGTGGGCACGATCGGCGCGTCGGTCAGGACCACGCCGAGCTCCTCCGGGCTCGGCAGGGCGGCGTCCGGCGTCGCGGTCGTCGAGGTGGTCGTGGTCACGGGAGGCTCCGCTCGAGCAGGTCGACGTAGGTCACGTCCGGGGTGGCCACACCGAACGCCCGGGCGCGGAGCATGGTCCGCTCCGCCCAGGCGTGGTGCGGTTTCATCTCGTTCATCTTGTTGCCGTAGCGGGAGGCGGCCACCCCACCCGTGGCGTTCGCGAGCACGTCGGACGCGTCGGAGAACTCCTCGTCGCTGACCACCGACATCGCGTGGACGAGGGGAACGTGGCGCGGGTGGATGACGGTCTTGCCGGTCAGGCCGTTCGCGCGGTCGAGGGTGACCTCGCGGAGGAGCCCGTCGAAGCCCTCCAGGAGCAGCTGCCGACGGAGTCTGAGGTCCCCGGCCTCCTGGAACGGCGTGGTGCGCAACTGCGTGCGGAACACCCGGTCGGAGTCGGGGTAGTGCTCCCACACCGGCCCGGCGACCACGAAGCCGTCCCGCGCCCGACCGAGGACGTTGACCACGTCGCCGATCACGGACGCCAACACCTGCACGTCGTACACGGTCAGGTGCGAGGGACGCCGGAGGCCGTACACGCTCGACAGGTCCGTCGCCCCGATGCGCACCGCCAGGACGTCGTCCCGTCGTTCGAGCAGCAGGTCGTGGACGTCGGCCAGGGCCTCGGTGCGCGACTCACGGTGCATGATCGCGGGGGACTCGAGGATCGGCATCACGAGCAGACGGCGGCCGGGTGCCCGACCCTCGTTCGCGGCGTCGAGGACCTCGAACCACGCGGCGCCGGCACCGTCGGGGTCCTCGAACTTCGGCAGCACGATCCCGGCCAGGACGTCGAGCGCCCGACTGCCGAAGCGGTCGAGCAGCCGTGCGAAGTGCTCCGGCGTCCGGACCCGGAGGAACAGCTGCGGCAGCGTCGCCGTGTCGAGCTCCTCAGCGAGGGTCCGCAGCGCGGCCTCGACGTTCGCCTCGGCCGTGGGGAGGTCGTCGTCGGCGACCGAGTCCTCCAGGCAGAGGACGATCGACCCCGCGCCGAGCTCCGTCTGCCGTCGGACGTCACGCACCAGGTCCGGCCGGATCCCCGGCGTGTACAGGGTCGCCCCGAGTGCCACCGCGCGGAGGTCCTGCGGGCTGTCCCGCGTCACGTCCTCGGGTGGTCGGAGGAAGAGCGGTTCCTGATCGGCGATGTTGGCGAAGTGGCGCACGGATCAGACTCCGACGGTCGGGGCGGACAGGACGAACCCGAACGCGGCGAACACGTCGCCGTCGTGGGTGGCCCTGGGGAACGGCTCGGCGCGGAGCTCGAGTTCACCGTCGATGACGGAGAGCGCCAGGATCGTGGTGGTGTCCGGGTCTCCGGGGGCGATCGCGAGGGTGGTGCCGTCGTGCAGGGCGACGACGAGCCGGTCCGGTCCGCGACCCATCACGAGTGCCCGCCGCAGTTCGCGGACGTGGCGGAGGGCGATCAGGACGTCGGAGCCGTCGTAGCCGACCAGGGGGCGGTTGCCGCGCGTGGACACGGCGCGTCCGGCCGTCGCGCCGTCCGCGGTCGCAGCGCCGACGACGTGGTCCACCGACTCCCACGCAGCACTCGTCGAACCGGTGATCCGGAGTGCTCCGACGGCAGAGCGGCGACGGTCGATGCGGACCACCGGGTCCTCGGGTCCGAGCACGCGGACGTCGCGGGGGTCCGGAGCGGGGAACGGTCGGATCCGGGAGGTCCGTTCCCGCAGTCGACGTGCGACACGGTCGGAACGGGGCGGGGTCGCGCCGGCGGCGGCCGCGGAGGCCGACGGTGCGGTCGAGCTGCGCTGCGCCGACGTCCGGACCGCCGACGGTGCGGGCTGCCGCCCGGAGGACAGGCTCAGCCCGCCGCCGGAGCTGGCGGGCGCGGCCGGTGCCGACGCCAGGGGCGGTCCGGCGGGCGGGGTCGGGCGGCGGAGCGGCACGCCGGGCGTGGCGGTGGTGCCCGACGTGGTGGCGGTGCCGGACGTGGCGGCGGTCGGGCGGGCCTCCTGGCCGGGCGGGGTCGGGCGGACGCGACGGCGGAGGAACGGGTGCCCCGTCGTCATCGCGCGCGGCCGATGCCGTGGTCGGTGCGGAGGCCGGTCAGACCCGTCGTGTACCCCTGGCCGACAGCGCGGAACTTCCACTCCGACCGGTGGCGGTAGAGCTCGCCGAGGATCACCGCGTCGATCAGGTGGTTCCGCTCCGACGGCAGCGGGAACGCGACGAGTTCGCGACCGTCGGGCGCGCAGACGCGGACCGACATCGACCGGACCGAGCCGAGGTCCTTCGGGGACCGCGGGTCAGGGTCGAGGTAGACCGCGAAGACGATCTTGTCGACGGCATCCGGGACCGAGGCGAAGTCGACGTCGATCTCCTCCTGGTCGGACTCGGCCAGGTACCGGACGGACGCGTCGGCGCTCTCGATCTGGTTGAAGAAGACGAGGTCCTCGTCGGAGAGGACGTGCCCGTCCGGGCCGCAGACGATCGCCACCGGGACGAGCTCGGCCGAGGGCCCGCGGCTGGCGATCTGGTCCCAGTGGATGCCGACGACGACCGCGGTGAGGCCGGGGTTCTCGGCGGTCAGCGCAGCGTTCGCTCCCGGGACGAGCTGCCCGGTCACGAGTTGGCTCCGCGGAGGCGCAGGCCCTCGTCGCCGTCGCCCAGTCGGTCCCGCAGGAACCGGCCGTGCGAGGAGAGTTCGGCGATGGCACCGCTCCTGATCTGTTCGTGCATGTCCTCCACCGTCTCCGCGACGACGTCGAGTTGGCCGGCGAGGGTCGCCGTGGCGGCGCTCACCGGCGTGCGGTCCGCCGCGGGCAGCGAGCGGTACGTCCGGACGGGCGTGGGCAGGTAGTCGTTCACGATGGCCTGGAAGAGGTACCGCTGCTCGGTCGAGGCGCCACGCGCGATGACGGTGCCGGCGGCCTCCCGGAGGAGGTCCTCGACGTGTCGGACGCGCGAGGAAACGACGGTCGGCAGATCGGCTCCGGCCGCGCGCACGATGGTCCGGAGGTCGTCGAGCCCGGCCGCGGCTGCAGCGTCGTCGGCCGCGCCACCTGAACCGCGGACGTCGATGCGGGCCGCTGCAGCAGCTGCGGCCGACGACGGCGTCTCGGCGTCCGGGTCGGGCACCCGCCGGTCCTGGTCGTCGTCGTCGCGGCCGAACAGCGCGCGCAGGCGATCACGCACGGCAGCCGACCGCAGGGGTCATCGCGTGACCGATCGGGGGTCGTCGTCGGTCTGGCGGGCGCGCTCCAGGTACGGCTTGGCGCGCTGGATGCCGGACTCGAGCGCCGACACGGTGGAGGACATGTTCTGCGCCGCCTGCGAGCGGAACGAGTCGATCGCGTCCATCGTCTGGAACACGTTGTCGAACGCCTTCTGCAGGGTCTCGACGCTGACACCGGAGTTCGTCGCCTGCTCGTGGATCCGCGTGGTCTGGTCACGCAGCATCTCGCTGGTCTGCAGGATCATCGCGTTCGTGGTGTTGTTCACCGCGTCGATCTGGTCGAGGACCATCTTCTGGTTCGCCAGGGCCTGGGCCACGACGACGGCCGTCCGGAGCGCCGCGATCGTCGTGGTGCGGGCGCGCTCCACACCCTTGATGAGCTCCGTGTTGTTCTTCCGGACCAGGTCCATCGCCAGGTAGCCCTGCACCGACACGGCCAGCTGGGTCAGGATGTCCTGGTGGCGCTGCCGCACCGGGAACAGCACGTCGGACTCGAGCTTCTGCGCTTCGTCGACGCGGCCACCGTTCCGCAGGCTCTCGATCTTGGTGACCGTCGCCGCGTCCAGGGCCTTCGCGAACACCGCGTACTCGCTCAGCTGCTGCATGGTCTCCCACAGCTGGACCTTCTCGTCGGCGAGCGTCGCGTTGTCCTTGCGGAGCTCGTCCTGCCCGGCCATCAGGGACTTGATGATGTGGTCGAGCTGGGTCTGCGCGGACTCGTAGCGCTGGAAGTACTTCGCCAGCTTGTTGCCGCCCGGGATCATGCCGAGGATCTTCCGGCCGGTGCTGAGGTCGGCCGCGTTGGGCGTCAGGTCCTCGACCGTGGACCGCAGGTCGCCGAGCGTGGTGGCGACCTTGACCTGCGTGCCGTCCCCGGTCCGCTTGGCGCCGGCGACCGACGACTGGGAGCGCTCGAGCATGCGCGAGGAGAACCCGCCGGACCGTGCGATCTCGGATCCGGCGATCGCGTTGATGCCGTCCACCTTCTCGGTGAACGCGGGGGACCGCGGGTCGAGTCGGGCGACCTCATCGACGAACTCCCGCGCCTGGGCCGCGATCTGCGCCTGCCGGTCCGCGTCCACCGGCACCATGCCCGGAGCGTCGTCCGGGGTGACGACCTCGGCAGCGTCGGCAGCACGCAGGACGAGGGCGTCCTGCGACGGGTCGGTGGGCTCCGGCGGAGCGAGCGGTCCGGGCATCGGTGGTCTCCTGTGACGAGGTGGAACTGCTGGGTGCTGCTGGGTGCTGCTGGTCTTGCGCTGGGTCAGCTGAGGTTGACGCCGAAGTCCGTCGCGACGCCGGCGAGACCGGACTGGTAGCCCTGGCCGACCGCGCGGAACTTCCACTCGGCGCCGCTGCGGTAGATCTCCGAGAAGATCATCGCGGTCTCGGGTGCGGCGTCCTCGGAGAGGTCGAACCGGACGATCTCGGCGCCGTCCTGGTCGAGCACACGGGAGTACGCGCTGCGGACCTGGCCGAAGTTCTGCCGACGAGCCTCGCCCTGGTCGATCGAGACCACGACGACGACACGGTCCACGTCGGCCGGCAGGCTCTGCAGGTCGATGGCGATCTGCTCGTCGTCACCGTCGCCCTGACCGGTGCGGTTGTCGCCCTTGTGCTCGACGGATCCGTCGGCGCTCTTGGGCTGGTTGTAGAAGATGAAGTCGGCGTCCGAGCGCACCTTGCCGTCGGGACCGACCAGGAGCGCCGACGCGTCGAGGTCGAACGCCTCGCCGGCCGTGGTGCGCGGGTCCCAGCCGAGGCCGACGGTTGCCACGGTGAGCCCGGGGCTCGTCTTCGTGAGGGAGAGGTTGCCGCCCTTGCTGAGGGAGAGTCCGGCCATGATCGGGTCCTTTCGGTTGTGGGGGAGGGAGGTCGTCTGACCGTCAGTCGAGGACGACGCCGTAGTCGGTCGCGACGCCGCGGAGGCCGGTCGCGTAGCCCTGGCCGACCGCGCGGAACTTCCACTCGCCGTCGTACCGGTAGATCTCGGCGAAGATCATGCCGGTCTCCGACGCGGCGTCCTCGGTGAGGTCGAAGCGGACGACCTCGTTGCCGGTCTCGTCGTTGACGACCCGGCAGAAGGCGCCACGCACCTGCCCGAAGTTCTGGTGGCGGGCGTCGGCCTGGTCGATGGTGACGACGATGACCACCCGGGCGACGTCGGCGGAGACGAGGTCGAGGTCGATGAGGATCTGCTCGTCGTCGCCGTCACCCTCGCCGGTGCGGTTGTCACCCTGGTGGACGACCGAACCGTCGACGGACTGCAGCTGGTTGTAGAAGATGAAGTCGTCGTTCGAGCGGACCTTGCCGTTCGCACCGACCAGCAAGGCCGAGGCGTCGAGGTCGAACTGCTCGCCGGCCGTCGTCCGCGGATCCCAGCCGAGGCCGATCATGGCGCGTCGCAGCCCCGGGTCGGTCTTGGTCAGGGAGAGGTTGTTGCCCTTCGAGAGCGAGAGGGTCGCCATCGGTCGTCCTTCCGTCTGGTGGGGTGCCGTCAGAGCGCGGCGGCCGCGGGACCGACGAGGTCCTGCACCGTCCGGCCGTCGGCACGTTCGCCGATCGCCGTGAAGGTCCATCCTGCTCCGGTGCGGGACACCTTCGCCATCACCATCGCGGTGTGCTGGCCGGAGTCGGTCAGCTGGTAGCGGGCGACCTCGGGCGCACCGGCGGTCGAGTCGTCGACCACCCGGCAGAACGCGTTCTGCACGTTGTCGAACGTCTGCCGGCTGTAGCTGCTGATGACGAAGACGATCTGCTGCACGGCGCCGTGCACCGCGCTGAGGTCGATGCGGATGACCTCGTCGTCGCCGTCGCCCTCACCGGTGAGGTTGTCACCGGTGTGCTGCGCCGAGCCGTCCTTGCTGCGGAGCTGGTTGAACCAGACGTAGTCGACGGGCTGGCCGTCGGCGCCGAAGAAGACCGCCGAGGCGTCGAGGTCGACGTCCGCGGACTTCTTGCCGCCGAACAGGCCGCGCTTCGTCGCCACGGCGTCCCACCCGAGACCGAGACGGACGCGCGTCAGTGCGCTGCCGTCGGTCTTCGTGAGCGAGAGCGCCTGGCCCTTCTGGAGGCTGAGACCCATTGCGGTGAACCCTTCGTCGGTGGTGCAGTCGTCGCGACCGTCAGGAGGCGACGGCTGCGTGGTCGTCTGCCGGCTCGTGGTCGCCGGCCTTGCGCTTGTTGCGGACCACCGAGGAGATGAACGCGGCGAGGATGAAGACGACGCCGATGAGGCCGGTGACGACCTCGTTCACCTCGGTGGTGATCGTGACGAGCAGGATCGCCGCGAGAGCACCGATCGCCCAGTGCGCCCCGTGGTCGAGGTACTCGAACTCGTCCAGCGTGCCCTGTCGGACCAGGAAGACGGTGAGAGAACGCACGAACAGGGCACCGATCAGGCCGAGACCGAGCGCGATGATGATCGGGTCGGCGGTGATCGCGAAGGCGCCGATGACCCCGTCGAACGAGAACGACGCGTCGATGACCTCGAGGTAGAGGAACAGCAGGAACGCGGCCTTGCCGGCGACGTTGCCGACGCGGCGCTTGTTGCTGATGCGGTTCGCCTCGGCGACCATCTCGCCGGTGCTCTCGAACGAGTTGCCGTCGTCCTCCGGGTCGTCGACGTCGAACAGCCCGCCGAGTCCGGTGACCAGGAAGTACGTGACGAGGCCGGCGATGCCCGCGATGAGGACCGTCGACTGGTGCTCGCCGGCGGTGGTGCCCGCGACGGCCAGCAGCACGAGGGCGACGATGACGTTGACCATCGGGAGCTTGCCGATGAAGAGCAACGGGCGCTCGAGCCAGCGCAGCCAGAGGATGTCGCGCTCCTCGAACATGAAGTCCAGGAAGATCATCAGCAGGAACATGCCGCCGAAGGCCGCGATCTGCGGGTGCGCTTCGTGGAGCAGGTACGCGTACGTGCCGGGCTCGTCGATCGGCCCCTTCTCGAGCGCGAGCTGCACGGCCTCGACCGGGTTCAGCGACGCCGTGACGCCGACGATGAGCAGCGGGAAGAGCACGCGCATGCCGAAGACGGCGATGACGATGCCCACCGTCAGGAACATCTTCTGCCAGAACGGGTTCATCCGCTCGAGGATGCGGGCGTTGACGACCGCGTTGTCGAAGCTGAGGCTGATCTCGAGCACGCCGAGGATCGCGGTGATGATGACCGCGCTCCATCCGCCGTAGACCAGCGCGATGGCCAGTGCGAGCACGGTGATGGCCAGGGACCACCCGAAGGTCTTCAGGAACACGTGCGCGGATCTCCCCTTGAGCGGTGCAGGCGGTGCCTGCAGTGCGGTCGTCGAGGGGACGGCGCGATCCGGCCCTCCCCCTCTCGGAATGCTACATGCTCGGGGCCGAGTGCCGTCGGGGCCAGCGGCCGTCGGCGGTGAACGAGGGGTCGCGCTTGCCCCGCATGTAGTCCTGGAACGACGCAGCCTGCTCGGAGCACCACGTCACCTGCTTGCGGTGCAGTTCTTCGGCACTGATGCCGAGTTCGTCGGGGTACTTGGCGGCGATCGCCTGCGCGACCCGACCGGCGGCGATCGCGTCGGCACCTGCGTCGTGCGCGTCGTCGAGCTGCACGCCGTAGAGCTGCGACGCCACCTCGAGCGTCCGCTTGCCCTTCCGGTAGGTGTCGAGCGCCTTGTCCATCACCAACGGGTCGACCACGTTGCCGATCACGGGGGAGGCGATCCCGTGGCGCTTGGCCTCCCGGTCGAGCAGCGTCAGGTCGTAGGGGGCGTTGTAGATCACCAGCGGGATGCCGCGGGCGAACACGGCCTCGACCGCGGCGACGATCTCGGCCACGACCTCGCCGGCCGGGCGTCCGTCGGCACGGGCGCGTTCGGTCGTGATGCCGTGCACCGCCGCGGCCTGCTCGGGGATCTCGACGCCGGGGTCGGCGAGCCAGCTGCCCTCGACGATGGAGCGGCCGGTCATGTCGATGAGGCCGACGTGTGCGCTGACGATCCGCGCGGTCTCGACGTCGATCCCGGTCGTCTCGAGGTCGAACACCCCGAGCGCGTGCCACCACGGTCGGGTGGTCAGGTCCTGCGGGGGCCGGGTCGCCGGGTCGAGCGCGGCAGCGGGGGAGGTCACGCGGTCAGGCTAGCCAACGGCACCGACAGCCCCGCGAGGCGCGCTCGCGTTCTCCGCACCCCGACCGACGTGCAGCCAGTAGAACGCCTGCGTGCCGAGCGTCAGCGTCACGGTGCCCTCGGCGTCGAAGGACGGGAACGCGCCGCCACCGAAGAGGTCCACCAGCGGCCGGCCCGCGTACTCGGGCGCGGTGATCGTCACCGAGGTCGGGTTGTGCGCGAACGAGAACACGCACAGCACGTCCTCGGCGCTCGGCCCGAACTGCTGGTCCGAGCCGGAGCCCGCCCAGGACCGGACGAACGCCAGCACGCTGTCGTTCGAGGTCTGCTGCACGGCGATCGACCCCATGCCGAACACCGGGTGCGCCTTCCGCACGTGGATGACGTTGCGGATCCAGTGCAGCAGGGAGCGCGACTGCGCCAGCTGGGCCTCGACGTTCACCTGGGCGTAGTTGAACACCAGGGACTGCACGACGGGCAGGAAGAGCTTGCCCGGGTCGGCGGACGAGAACCCGGCGTTGCGGTCCGGGGTCCACTGCATCGGCGTGCGCGACGAGTCGCGGTCCGGCAGCCAGATGTTGTCGCCCATCCCGATCTCGTCGCCGTAGTACAGGAACGGCGAGCCGGGGAGTGAGAACAGCAGCGCGTGCACGAGCTCGAGTTCGGCGCGCGAGTTGTCCAGCAGCGGTGCGAGCCGTCGCCGGATGCCGATGTTCGATCGCATCCGCGGGTCGTAGCCGTACCAGCCGTACATCGCCTGCCGGTACTCCTCGCTCACCATCTCGAGGGTGAGTTCGTCGTGGTTGCGGAGGAACACACCCCAGGCCGCGGTCTCCGGCACGTCGAGCGTCTCGGAGAGGATCGCCTGCAGCTCCTTGGCGTGCTGGGCCCGCAGCGAGTAGAAGATGCGCGGCATCACGGGGAAGTCGAAGGCCATGTGGCACTCGGGTTCCTCGTCGGTGCCGAGGAACGCAGCGGTCTCCCGGGGCCACTGGTTCGCCTCCGCGATGAGCACACGACCGGGGTACTCGTCGTCGATCATCGTGCGGAGCTTCTTGATCCACTCGTGCGTCTCCGGCTCGCCCTCGCCGTTGCCCTCCTCCGACTGGAACAGGTACGGGATCGCGTCCAGGCGCAGGCCGTCGACGCCGAGGTCCAGCCAGTGCCGGACGACGTCGTACACGGCCTCGACCACGGCCGGGTTCTCGTAGTTGAGGTCCGGCTGGTGGGAGAAGAACCGGTGGAAGAAGAACTGGCGTCGGACCGGGTCGAAGGTCCAGTTGGACTCCTCGGTGTCGACGAAGATGACGCGGATGTTGGAGTACTCCTCGTCGGTGTCCCGCCAGACGTAGAAGTCGCCGTAGGGGCCGTCCGGGTCCTCGCGCGACTGCTGGAACCACTCGTGCTGGTCGCTCGTGTGGTTGATGACCATGTCGATGACGATGCGCATGTTGCGCTCGTGCGCCTTCGTGACGAGTTCGCGGAACTCGTCGAGGGTGCCGAACTCGGGCAGGATCGCCTTGTAGTCGGAGATGTCGTAGCCACCGTCGCGCAGCGGTGAACGGAAGAACGGCGGCAGCCAGAGGGCGTCGACGCCGAGCCACTGCAGGTAGTCGAGCCGACTGATCAGGCCCTGCAGGTCTCCGGTGCCGTCGCCGTTCGAGTCGACGAACGAGCGGATCATGCACTCGTAGAACACCGAACGCTTGTACCAGAGCGGGTCGAGGGTCAGTCCGGGCTGCTGGATCGGGGCTGTGAAGGACACCGTGCTCCTCGGAGGTCGTGGCGGCCTCCAGAGCAGGAGGGCCGCCCCGGACACGCTAGCCGGGCGACCCCCGACGCGCACACCACGTCGCCGGGGACGTTCCCTAGACTGACGCGGATGGAACCGCCCGTGCTGTCCCCGTACCAGTCGCTGATGGCGGCCACCCCCGTCGTGCACCGCTCGGTCCTGGTGGCGGACCGGACCACGCACTTCTGGGAGTACGGCCCCGCCGACGCCGGGACCGCGCCGGCGACCGTCCTCGCGGTGCACGGGTTCCGCGGCGACCACCACGGACTCGAGTCGATCGCCGCGCACCTGGTGTCCGGACACCCGACCGGCGTCCGGGTGATCGTGCCGGACCTGCCCGGGTTCGGCGTGTCCGACCCGCTCCCGACCTCCGACCTCGACGGCTACGTCCACTGGCTCGAGGGCTTCCGGACGGCACTCGGGCTCGACCGTGACACCGTCGTCCTCGGGCACTCCTTCGGGTCGATCGTCGTGTCGGCTGCGGTCGCCGCCGGGCTCGACACCCGGCTGCTCGTCCTGGTGAACCCGATCGCCGCGCCCGCGCTGCAGGGGCCCCGGGCGGTCGGCACCGGCATCGCCATCGCGTACTACCGTCTCGGCGCCTGGTTGCCTCGCCCGCTCGGACTCGGGCTCCTGCGGAACCGGGCGATCGTCCGGGCGATGAGCATCGCGATGCTGAAGTCGCGCCGGCCGTCGCTCCGGCGGTGGGTGCACGACCAGCACGACCGCTACTTCTCGGCCTTCGCGAACCGCACCAGCGTCATGGAGGCGTTCCGGACGTCCGTGACGCACGACGTCGCCCAGTTCGCCGACCGGATCCCGGTGCCGGTCCTGCTGGTCGCCGCCGAGCACGACGACATCACGGCCGTCCCGGAGCAGCGTGCCCTGGCGGAGCGCCTCGCCGACGCGGAACTCGTCGTCGTCCCCGGCGTCGGCCACCTGGTGCACTACGAGACGCCCGCCGCGGCCGCGAGCGCGGTCCTCCGACGGATGCAGACCTCGTGACCCGCCTCCGGATCGGCATCGACTGCCGCTACGTCCGCATCGGCCGCCATGACGGGATCAGCCGCTTCACGGCGGGGGTCGCCGCGCACCTGCCGGACCGACACGACCACGTGCTGCTCGTGTCCGACGAACGGCAGCTCGGATCGCTCCCGTCACACCTGCCGTGGGAACTCGTCCCGGCGCCGACCGAGGTGGGGGAGCCGCTGGTGGCGCGGCGGGTCAACCGCCTGGGCCTCGACGCCGTGTTCTCGCCGATGCAGACGATGGGTTCCCGTGGCCGCCGGTACGCCCTGGTGCTCACGCTCCACGACCTCATCTACTACCGGAACCGCACACCCCCGCGGGAGTTCTCGTGGCCGCTGCGCCTCGGCTGGCGTGCGTTCCACCTGGCCTGGTGGCCCCAGCGGATGCTGCTCAACGGCGCGGACGGGGTCGTGACGGTCTCCGAGACGACCGCTGGGCTGATCCGGGAGCACCGGCTGACCGACCGTCCCGTGACGGTCGCCTACAACGCCGCGGACCCGGCCGAGCCCCGGGACGCCGACGCTCCCCGGCAGAAGTCGCTCGTCTACATGGGCTCGTTCATGCCGTACAAGAACGTCGAGACGCTGGCGGCCGCCCTGCCCCTGCTCGGGCCGGACTGGACCCTGCACTGCATGTCGCGCGTGTCGGACGCCGACCGGGCGCGCATCGGCCGTCTCGCGCCGGCCGGCGCCGTGGTCTTCCACGACGGCGCGAGCGACGAGGAGTACCGGTCGGTGCTCCGGTCCGCCACGGCCCTGGCGACCGCCTCGTACGACGAGGGCTTCGGGATCCCGCTGGTGGAGTCGATGGGCGTCGGGACACCGATCGTCGTCAGCGACATCCCGATCTTCAGGGAGATCGGGGGCGAGGTGGCCGAGTACTTCGACCCCTCGTCGCCCTCTGCCGTCGCGGCTGCGGTCCGCCGACTGGAGGCCCGCTGGGGCACCGCATCGCAGGCGTCGGTCGCGCAGGCGGCCCGGTTCCGCTGGCAGGACTCCGCCGAGCAGGTCGTCCGTGCCGTCGAGCGCGCCGTCTCGGACCGAGCGGCCCACCGCAGCTGACCGGGTCGCCGTCCGGACCTCAGGGCTGGACGGTCCGGACCTGCACGCCCGGGAAGACGTCGTCGCCCACCTGCTCAGCGGCAGCCGCGACCGCGACGAACCCGGTGCCCGTCCCCGCTGACCGGACCGTCACCTGCTGCGCCGCAGGCTCGTCGGAGCGCCCGTCGGCGCCGGCTGCGAACGTGCAGCTGACGCCGACCACGCCACCGATCGCGTCGAGCTGTCCGGCCATCCGCAGTCGTCGCTGGCTGGCATCCTCGGAGTCCGACACCCCGACCTGCTGCGATCCGAAGTCGACGTCGGCCCAGATGCGGACGCCCGAACCCGAGGCATCGGCCGCAGCGGCGCTCACGGCCGAGACGAGTGCGCGGCGGTCGTCGGCACCGAGCGCCGGATCGGCACGCACGAGCGCGGTCACGTCGTAGCCCGCGAACGAGGTCTTCTCACTGCGGGCTCGCTCGACGGCCGTCACCCCGGGCAGCGCCGACGCTGCCGCCACGAACCGCGCCCGGTCGGCCTCGGGCTGCGGGAACACGCCCCCGACGCCGCGTTGCACGCCGGACAGGATCACGCCGAGCACCACGACGAGGACCACCGCGACGCCGATGACGCCGAGGACGATCGCCGTTCCAGCCCGGACCCGCTCGGGACGGGAGCGGGAGCGGATCGACGCCGTGTCCGGTCCGAACGCCGTGTCGAGGTCGTCGTCGTCATCCCACGGATCGCGGCCGCGAGGAGGGTCGGTGTGCCGTCCACCAGCGCTCACAACGTCACCTCGCAGCGGGCGGCCCGAGCGTCGGGCCGCGTCGTCCACCGGAGCGTAGTCCGCGCACTGGGCGTGTGCTCTCGGTCACGCTACGGTGGAGTTCGACGGGGGCACGGGCCTCCGTCGGACGGGGGGGGACCATGCTCTTCACACTCATCGCCGTCGGCGTCGTCATCGTGGCGATCGCCGTCGGGATGGCGGTCGCCGACCGCCGCCGAGCGCGTCTGCTCCGCGACCTGCCGGACGCCGGCGTCCTGCACGGCAGCGGTCCGGGTGACCACGACCTGCGGGTGGCCGAGGCGCAGGCCGCCCGGACCGCGGGTGGGACCGGCTACACGGGCGGTTCGGGCGTCTGACCCGGGTCAGTTCCGGCGTTCGAGCGGGTTCTGGTACTCGAAGGCGTAGCGACCCGGGGCGTCCGAGACGTCCTCGATCGGGTCGTCGGAGCGGACGAGTTCCGCACGGAAGCGCTCCGGGTCCCAGCGGAACGAGTGCACCGAACCGTTCCGGATCGGCACGGTCGACCGCTCGATGGTGCCCGGAGCGGCCGCGTCGACCACGGTCCGGATGACCGCGCCGTGGGTCGCGACGACGACCGAGCCGGCGTCGAAGCGGACGGCGATCTCGGCGAGCGTCTCGGTGACGCGGTCGAGCAGCGCCGCCCGGGATTCGCGACCGGGCACCGCGTCGTGCGGCCAGCGGGACTCGATCTCCGGGTGTGTGAGCCCTTCGGCGTCGCCGTAGGAGCGTTCCCGCAGCCCGTCGTACGTCGATGGCTCGGGGAGGCCGAGGCGCGTGGCGATGATCGTGCCGGTCTCGAGCGCCCGGGACAACGGCGACGAGACGACCGCGTCGAACCGGCGGCGGGTGAGCAGCGCAGCGGTCTCGGCGGCCTGTCGGCGGCCGGTGTCGTTGAGCGGCACGTCCGTCGAACCCTGGATGCGTCGTTGCCGGTTCCAGTCGGTCTCGCCGTGGCGGACCAGGTAGAGGAGCGTCGTCACCCGTCGATCATCGCAGACGCGGACAGCCGCGTCGCCAGTTCGACGAGGGTCTCGGTCGTGCCGGCGTCGATCTTCACCGCGGCACGACGGTCGCTGCGGGTCACGCCGCGGTTCACGATCACGACCGGGTGCTTCCGCCGGGTCGCGTGGTCGAGCAGGCGGACGCCGGAGTTCACGGTCAGCGAGGAACCGACGACGAGCAACGCGTCCGCCTCGGCCACGATCGACACGGCCTCGCGGAACTTCTCGGCGGGGACGAACTCGCCGAAGAACACCACGTCGGGCTTCAGGACGCCGCCGCACACGGTGCAGTCGGGCACCCGGAACCGCTGGACGTCGCTGATCTCCACGTCGCCGTCCGGCTGCAGCTGCACCGAACCCGGTTCGTCGATCCACGGGTTCTCGCGGTCCAGCACCGCGGCCAGGTCGGCGCGGGAGAACACCTGCCCGCAGGTCAGACAGACGGCGCGGTCCATCGAGCCGTGGATCTCGACGACCCGACGGGACCCGGCTCGCAGGTGCAGGCCGTCGACGTTCTGGGTGACGATGCCGCTGACGACCCCGGCGGACTCGAGGGCGGCCAGAGCCCGGTGTCCGTCGTTCGGCCGGGCCGCGGCGAACGTCCGCCACCCCAGGTGCGAGCCCGCCCAGTAGCGCTGGCGCTTCGCGGGGTCGGCCAGGAACTCCTGGAAGGTCATCGGCTTCCGGACGACACGTCCCGCGCCGCGGTAGTCGGGGATGCCGGAGTCGGTGCTGACACCGGCGCCCGTCAGGACGGCGATGCGCTTGCCGCGGAGGACCGCGACCGCCCGGTCGACGTCGGTGACGGTCTCGTCGGTCGCCGTGCCGTCGGTCGCCGTGCCGTCCGTCGCCGTGCCGTCGGTCGCTGTGCCGTCGCTCGTCGCCATCGTGTCCACGGTACCCTCAACCGCCGAGCGTCCCCGGTCCTTCCCCGGGCCGACGTCCGCGACCAGACCACGATCCTCCCGACCGGAACGAGCACCGTGCACCCCGTCCGCATCGACTCCCTCGACGACCCGCGCCTGGACGACTTCGCCCGGCTCACCGACGTGGCGCTCCGCCGCGTGACGGAGCCCGAGGGTGGGCTGTACATCGCCGAGTCGAACACCGTCATCGAGCGCGCCGTCCGTGCCGGGCACGTGCCGCGGAGTGTCCTGGTGCAGGAGAAGTGGTTGGACAGTGTGTTGCCGCTGGTCGCCGAGCACGACGGCCCGGTCTTCGTCGGATCGGACGCGCTGCTCGAGGAGCTCACCGGCTTCCGGATGCACCGCGGCGCGATCGCGGCGATGCACCGACCCGAGCTGCCCAGCGTCGCCGACGTCGTGCGCGACGCCCGGCTCGTCGTCGTCCTCGAGGACATCGTCGACCACACGAACGTCGGGGCCGTCTTCCGCAGCGTCGCCGGTCTCGGTGCCGACGCCGTCCTGGTGAGCCCACGCTGCGCCGACCCGCTCTACCGCCGGAGTGTCCGGGTGAGCATGGGCACCGTGCTGCAGGTTCCCTGGACGCGCATCGGGGAGTGGCCGGCCGCGGGGGAGGACCTCCGCGCGCAGGGCTTCCACGTCGCCGCGATGGCCCTCACCGACCGCTCCGTCGACCTGGAGGAGTTCGTCGCCGACGTGCCGGAGCGGGTCGCCCTGGTCATGGGCACCGAGGGACAGGGCCTCACGCCGGCTGCGGTCGCGGCGGCCGACACCACGGTGCGGATCCCGATGCACCACGGCGTGGACTCACTCAACGTGGCCGCGGCGAGCGCCGTCGGCCTGTGGGCGGTCGCGCACGCGCAACGTGCACGCTGATCCCCTCCTTTAGGCTTGCCGGATGCTCTCCCGACGCGACGCCGCCGTCCGGCTCGACATCACCCTCGAGATGGCGACCCACCACGGGATCCCGTCGCGCCTCAGCGAGGCTGAACTGACAGCGATCGAGCAGGACCCGCCCGCCTGGCTGGTGCAGTCGCGGGCGAACCGCACGGGTGCGAAGAAGGTCTGGGTGCGCCTGGAGTGCGTCGTGTGCGGCTACTGGGAAGAGGCGCGGCCGAAGAAGTGGTGGCCCGACTGGGACCACCTGATGTGCGACTACCACGCGCCGTACCAGGCTCCTGAGCCGACCGCGGGCTTCGTGCGGCACGAGGTCGAGGGTGTCGGCAGCCGGTTCGTCGCGCTGGTCGACGAGAGGGTCGAGCCGCCGCGGTAGCTGCGCGCCGGGGACCGCGTCCCGTTCGACGTGAGCCCTCCCCTGGCGGTCGGCTCGGCAGCGGCGTGCGTGGCATCGACCGGTGCCTGTGCGGAGCGGGACGGTGATGCCGGGAGGCCCACCCCGGCCCCGCGACGAGCCGCACCGGACCCAGGGGGTCGGCCCGGGCCTCCAGTACGATCCGGTCTCGTGCCGAACGTCGTCCGCCGCCCCCGCTCCGCGATCCGGAGGCCCGTGACGGTTGCCGTCATCGCGGTGCTCCTGCTCGTCGTCGCCTTCCTGGTGGCCGCCGCAGTCGTGCCGTTCGCACCGGCGACGGCCAGCACGGCGACGTACCGCCCGCCGACCGCGAGCGCCGCGGACGTCCGGTTCCCGGACTACGGTGCGACGGCGGTGGAGGCCGACGGGTTCCCGGAGAGCCTGACCACCAGCGGGGACCGGAAGGCCCGTTCGATCGCGAGCATCTCGAAGGTCGTCACGGCTCTGGTCGTGCTCGAGGAGAAGCCGCTGCAGCCTGGTGACCAGGGCCCGGGCGTGCGGTTCACGCCCCAGATGGAGGCGCTGTACGGCCAGTACGCGGCGCAGAACGGTGAGGTGGCGCCGCTGCCGAGGAACCTGCGGCTGTCCGAGTACCGGGCGTTCCAGGTGATGCTGATGAAGTCGGCGAACAACTACGCCGGCTCGTTGGCGCTCTGGGCGTTCGGGTCGATGGACGGCTACCGCAAGGCCGCGGCGACCTGGCTCGACGACCACGGCCTGGACGACACCACGATCGTGGAACCGACCGGCCTGGACCCCCGGAACCAGAGCACCGCGACGGACCTGGTCGACCTCGGCAAGCTGGCGTTGGCGGACCCGCTCGTCAAGGAGGTCGTCGGGACGGCGTCGGCGACGGTGCCGGGCGTCGGCGACATCGAGAATTCGAACAAGCTGCTCGGCATGGACGGCGTCGAGGGCATCAAGACCGGCACGCTCGACGAGGCCGGAGCGTGCCTGCTCTTCGCGGCGACCTACCAGCGCGGTGGCCGCACGGTGACGGTGATCGGGGCGATGCTCGGCGGGGTCGACCACGACTCGCTCGATGGCGACGTGCGGAAGCTGCTGCACTCGGTGGCAGACGACTTCCACACCATCACCCTGACGAACGCCGGGCAGACCTTCGGCACGTACCAGGCGCCCTGGCAGGAGGAGGTCGACGCGACGGCGAGCCGGGCCGCATCGCTCCTGGTCTGGGGACGGACCGACGTGACCGCGAAGACGACGCTGGAACCGCTGACGTTCGGGTCGGCGGGGGAGCGCGTCGGGTCGGTGCGGTTCGCGGTGTCGCACCACGACCCGGTGACGGTCCCGCTCGAGCTCGACCGGTCCATCGAGGACCCGGGGGTCTGGTGGCGGTGGTCGAACCCGTTCCGCGGTGTCGAGCTCGACCGGGCGCTCGTCGGCTGACCGGGCCGGCGCTGCCCGTGATCGGGGCTGCGCTCAGTCCCGCGGGGCGACCGGCTGCATCGAGGTCCGCTTGGCCGTGATGCCGTCGCCCGACGACGTCCCACGGACGCGTCGGACCACCCACGGCACGAGGTACTCCTTCGCCCAGCCGAGGTCCTCGACGCGGGCCTCCCGCCAGGGCCGAGCGGCGAGCGGCTCGGGGACCGCGGCGCCGAGTTCGTGGGCGACGCCGAGCGTGTCGAGCACGGCGGCGGCGACGGTGGCGTGTCCCAATGGGGAGTGGTGCAGCCGGTCGGCGGCCCACATCCGCGGGTCCCGCAGCACCCGGAGCGCCCAGAGGTTCGTGACGAGCGCCCCGTGCTGCAGCGCGATGGCCTGCAGGTGCTCGTTGTAGATCGCGGTCTTGCCACGCACCATGCCGAGGACCGGCGTCATGCCGACATCGGGGCCGGTGAACAGCACCACGGTCGCACCGTCACGACGAAGGGTCGCGATCATGCGGTCGTAGCGCTCCGCCAGGGCGTCCGGGTCGGAGCCCGGACGGATGATGTCGTTGCCGCCCGCCGACACGGTGATCAGGTCCGGACCGAGGGCGACGGCGGCCTCGGCCTGCTCGTCGACGATCTGGCCGAGCAGACGTCCGCGCACGGCGAGGTTGGCGTAGCCGAAGTCCTCGTCGGTGCGGTCGGACAGGGTCTCGGCGACGCGGTCGGCCCAGCCGCGGTGTCCGCCGACCGAGTGCGGGTCCGGGTCACCGATCCCCTCGGTGAAGGAGTCGCCGATCGCGACGTACCGGGTCCAGGGATGCTCGTCTGACACGACAGGCGACCGTACTCTCGTCCCATGACCGAGTCCACTCCCGGCAAGCGACGTCCCTGGACCGTTCCGGACGACCTCCTGGCACGCATCGCCGCACGCGCCCCCGGCTACGACACCGACAACGCCTTCTGCGCGGAGGACCTGGCGGAGCTCCGGCAGGCGGGGTACCTCCGGATCGGGGTGCCGATCCGGGACGGAGGCTCGGGGCTGGGTCTCCGCGAGACCGCTGCGGTCCAGCGGACCCTCGCGACCGCCGCACCGGCGACGGCACTCGGGCTCGGCATGCACCAGGTCTGGGTGCAGGCGGCGCGCAGCGTGTCCGTCCGGGGTGGGACGTTCCTCCAGACCGTCACGGACGCAGCGGCGGCGGACCGGCTGCTCGCCTTCGGGGTGAGCGAGCCGGGCAACGACGCCGTCCTCTTCGACTCGCTGACGACAGCCGAGCCGGACGGCGCGGGCGGGTACCGGTTCACCGGCACGAAGGTGTCGACCTCGCTCGCACCCGCGTGGGACCTGCTGAGCGTGTTCGGGAAGGACACCTCGGGCACCGAACCGCGGCTCGTGCACGGTTTCGCGGTCCGTGCCGACGACGGGGTCCGGCACCTGGACGACTGGGACACGCTCGGCATGCGGGCGACGCAGAGCCGGACGACGATCCTCGAGGGGCTGCACGTGCCGGCGGAGCGCATCGTCCGGGTGCTGCCGGTCGGTCCGGTGGCGGACCCGCTCGTGTTCGGGATCTTCGCCGCCTTCGAACTGCTCGTGGCGTCGGTGTACGTGGGGCTCGCCTCGCGCGCCGTCACCCTGGCGGTCGAGCGGGTCGCCGAGCGGGTCGCCATGGACGGGACGCGGCGCTCGGCCGACCCGGACGTCCGGCGCGCGGTCGCCGCGATGCGCAGTGCGACCGACGCCATCGCGCTGCAGGTCGACGCGCTCGCCCGGGACGCCGACGAGCTCGTCGAGCACGACCGGTGGTTCCCGCTGCTCGTCGGCACGAAGGCCCGTGCGGTGGACACGGCGCAGTCCGTGGTGGACGAGGCGCTGCGGGTCGTCGGTGGATCGGCGTTCCGGGCGTCGGACGAACTGGCTCGCCTGGCCCGGGACGTCCGCGCCGGCCAGTACCACCCGTCGACGCGGGACTCGGCGATGCGGACGATCGCGGCGGCGGAGTTCGGGCCGCTGCCCCGCTGAGTCGGGCCCGGTCGCGCGGGGTCCGGTGTCGCGGGCGCCGTCGGTCCGGGTGTCGCCGGTCCGTGCGAGCATGACCCGGTGAGCAAGCAGGACGGACGGAACCGACTCGTCACCGACGCGCCGGTCGACGACGCCACGGCGACGGTCCTGCACGTCGACATGGACGCCTTCTTCGCCTCCGTCGAACTGCTCGACCGCCCCGACCTGGTCGGTCTGCCGGTCATCGTCGGCCACGACTCGGACCGCTCGGTCGTCACGGCCGCCACGTACGAGGCGCGCAGGTACGGCATCAACTCCGCGATGCCGATGGCCGTGGCGAAACGTCGGTGCCCGGCGGCGGTGATCGTCGAGCCGCACTTCGAGAAGTACAGCGCGCGCTCCGCCCAGGTCATGCGGATCTTCGACCGGTTCACGCCGCGGGTCGAGCGCCTCGGGATCGACGAGGCGTTCCTCGACGTGGCCGGTGCGCTCCGGCTCTACGGCACGCCGTGGCAGATCGGCACCGAGATCCGACGGACCGTGTTCGCCGAGACCGGGTTGCACTGCTCGGTCGGTGCCGCGTCCACGAAGTTCGTGGCGAAGCTGGCGTCCAGCCGCGCCAAGCCCGACGGGCTGCTCGTCGTCCCGCACGCGTACACGATCGAGTTCCTGCACCCGCAGCCCGTCTCCGCGCTCTGGGGCGTCGGCGGCAAGACGCAGGAGACCCTCGAGCGCCGGGGGATCCACACCGTCCGCGACCTCGCCACCACGCCGCTGCCGTCGCTCGTGGCCCTGCTCGGACCGTCCGGCGGGCAGCGGCTGCACGACCTCGCCTGGGGCCGCGACCCGCGCACCGTCGAGGCCGGGGTGGGCGAGAAGTCGATCGGGCACGAGGTCACCTTCGGCCGCGACCTCACCGAACGCGACGACGTCGCCCGGGAACTGCTGCGCCTGGCCGAGAAGGTCGCGGTCCGGCTCCGCCGCGCCGAGGTGCAGGCGCGCACGGTCGCGCTGAAGGTCCGGTACACCGACTTCACCACGCTCACCCGGTCCCGCACGCTCGCCGAACCCAGTGACGTCGCCAAGCGGATCCACCGCGAAGCCGTCGAGCTGTACGACGTCCTGCACCGGCCGGGCAACCGCATCCGACTGATCGGCGTCCGCGGCGAGAACCTGGTGCCGGCAGCCGCGAGCAACGCCCTGTGGGACGACGACGCGCCGTGGCGCGAGACCGAGACCACCGTCGACGCCGTCACCGCACGCTTCGGTGCCGGCGTGCTGCGACCCGCCTCGCTCGTCCGCGCGACGCCCGAGCAGCGTGCCCCGCACGCCCGACAGGACTGAGCGTGCCGGTACACTCGGGTGGAGTGAGCGCAGCGGAGAACATCGAGCACCAGGAACCCGCCGAACTCCCGATCGACGGGCCGTCGGCGAACGGGACCGCCCCGACCCAGCCGGCTCCGACCGAACCGGCCGCCATCGCCGAGGTCGCGGGCAACGCGGCCGCCGAGCACCTCTCCCCGGCGTTCCCGGAACGAGCCGCATGGGGCACCGCCTCGAAGCTCCGTGCCTGGCAGGTCGAGGCGTTGACGAAGTACTTCGAGAAGGAACCGCGCGATTTCCTCGCAGCGGCCACCCCGGGCGCGGGCAAGACGACCTTCGCGCTGCGGCTGGCGACCGAGCTGCTCGCCCGCGGCACCGTCGACCGGCTCGTCGTCGTCGCACCGACCGAGCACCTCAAGCGCCAGTGGGCCGACGCCGCCGACCGCGTGAACATCCGACTCGACCCGATGTTCAAGAACGGCGACGGCATGTTCGGTCGGCACTACCAGGGCGTCGCGATCACCTACGCCCAGGTCGGCATGAACCCCGAGGTGCACGAACGGATCACCGCCGGCGGCAAGACCCTGGTCGTCCTCGACGAGGTGCACCACGGCGGCGACGCCCTCACCTGGGGTGACGGCATCCGGCTGGCGTTCTCGAAGGCCACCCGGCGCCTCTCGCTCTCCGGCACCCCGTTCCGTTCCGACACGGCACCGATCCCGTTCGTGCAGTACGCCCCCGACGAGCAGGGCATCCGCACCTCGATCTCCGACTACAACTACGGCTACGGCCGCGCGCTCAAGGACGGCGTCGTCCGACCCGTGCTGTTCATGGCGTACGCCGGCCAGATGCGCTGGAAGACCCGGATGGGCGACGAGATGTCGGCGTCCCTCGGCGAAGCCGTCACGAAGGACATCACCGCGCAGGCCTGGCGGACCGCCCTGTCGCCCGAGGGCGAGTGGATGCCCGCCGTGCTCTCGGCCGCCGACAAACGCCTCACCGAGGTGCGCCGCGGTGTCCCCGACGCCGGTGGGCTGGTCATCGCGACCGACACGACCACCGCCCGGGCCTACGCGCGCATCCTGCAGCGGATAACCGGGGAGCGCCCCACCGTCGTGCTCTCCGACGAGGCCGCCGGTTCCAGCCGCATCCAGTCCTTCGCCGAGGACACCTCGCGCTGGATGGTCGCCGTCCGCATGGTCTCCGAAGGCGTCGACGTCCCGCGTCTGTGCGTCGGCGTGTACGCGACGAGTGCGAGCACACCGCTGTTCTTCGCCCAGGTCATCGGCCGGTTCGTCCGCGCCCGTCGTCGTGGTGAGACCGCGTCGGTGTTCCTGCCGAGCGTGCCCGGCCTGATGGCCCTCGCCGCCACCCTCGAGCTGGAGCGGGACCACGCACTCGACCGTCCGAAGGACGCCGAGGACGGCATGTACAACCCCGAAGACGCCATGGTCGCCGAGGCCAACAAAGAGGAACGTGCCTCCGAGAGCCTGCTCGACATGCAGCCGTTCGAGGCGCTCGACTCGCAGGCGTCCTTCGACCGGGTGCTCTACGACGGCGGTGAGTTCGGCACCGGGGGCGAGGTCGGGTCGCTCGAGGAACTCGACTTCATCGGCATCCCGGGGCTGCTCGAACCCGACCAGGTGCGGGACCTGCTCCGTGCCCGCCAGGCGACCCAGGCGAAGCGGTCCAAGGGGCGCGTGGTGAAGGACGGGCTGCCGAAGGCGCCGGAGCCGGAGAACCGGCCGATGTACATGACCATCAAGGAGCAGCGCTCCGAACTCCAGCGCCTCGTCTCGATCTGGTCCCGGCACGCGAACGAGCCGCACGGGTCGATCCACGCCGAACTCCGTCGGATCAGCGGGGGACCCGCCGTGGCGCAGGCGAGCATCGAGCAGATCCAGAAGCGCATCGACATCCTGCGGTCCCGCATCGGCGGTCGTCGGTGAAGACGGTCCGCGCGTGATCGAGCCCGTCGACGACGACCGCACCTGGTACGTCAAGCGCGACGCGGACTCCTCACCCGAGGCGATCATCGACCGGTTCGGCGGCGGCTACCGGCTCCGGCGGTTCTCGCTGCACGAGTCCCGCCGCACCCAGTACGGCGTCTACACCGGCCGGGAGATCGCCGAGACCGCCTGGTGGCGCCTCCGGGACGGCAGGAAGTGACCCGGATCCGGTACGGATCGCCCGGACAGGTGCGGCGCTGGTGACGGGGACGGGCAGGATCGGGTAGACCGGAGGAATGGCAGACTCCATCCCTCACGTCCTCGTCCTCGGCGGCGGCTCGGCCGGCTACACCGCCGTCAAGCAGCTGCAGAAGCACGCCGCCACGGTGCCGATGCGCATCACCCTCGTGGACCAGAACACGTACTACACGTACCTGCCGTTCCTGCCCGAGGTCGCCGGCGGTCACATCGCCCCCAAGGACGTCACCGTCGAACTCCGACGCGCGCTCCGCAAGACCCGGGTCATCCAGGGCAAGGTGACCGGCATCTCCTCGGCCGACAAGACCGTCGCGGTCGCCACGGCCGGCGGCGACGACCGCACCCTCGGCTACGACCACCTCGTCGTCGCGCTCGGTTCGGTCACCCGCACCTTCCCGACCCCGGGCCTCGACGAGGTCGGCGTCGGGTTCAAGACCGTCGAGGAAGCCGCGTACGTGCGTGCGAAGCTCCTCGACAACATCGCGAAGGCCGCCGCCACCCGCGACGAGGACGAGCGTCGTCGTCTCCTCACCAGCATCTTCATCGGCGGTGGCTACACCGGCGTCGAGGCGATCGGTGAGCTGTTCGACGTCTCGCAGGCCGCGATCGCCACCTACCCGTCCCTCGCCGGCGAGCAGCCCCGCTGGGTGCTCATCGACGCCCTCGACCGCGTCGCGCCCGAGGTCGGGCCGGAGCTGTCGAAGTGGACCCTCGAGTCCCTCCGGGCCCGTGGCATCGACGTCCGCCTGAAGACGACCATGCCGAGCTGCGAGGGCGGCGTCGTCAAGCTGTCCGACGGCGACGAGTTCGCCACCGGCCTGCTCGTCTGGACCGCCGGCGTCAAGCCGAACCCGCTCCTCGACGCCACCGACCTGCCGCGCGGCCCGAAGGGGCACCTCGCCGCCAACGCGAAGCTCCAGGTCGAGGCCGAGGACACCCACGAGGTCGTCCCCGGTGTCTGGGGCCTCGGAGACGTCGCCCAGGTCCCCGACCTGACCGCCGAGAAGCAGCCGGCCTACTACCCGCCGAACGCCCAGAACGCCGTCCGTCAGGCCGTCGTCGTCGCCGACAACATCGTGGCGTCGATCAGCGGCAAGCCGCTCGAGGAGTACCGCCACCCGTCGATCGGCACGGTCGCCTCGTACGGTGTCGCCAAGGGTGCGGCGAACATCAAGGGCATCAAGATGACGAACCTGCTGGCCTGGCTCGCGCACCGCGCCTACCACGTCTACGCGATGCCGACGCTGAACCGCAAGGCGCGCATCGTGATCGGCTGGGTCACCGGTGCGGTGTCCGGCCGCGACGCGACCTCCCTCATCAAGGAGACCGACCCGCGTCGCACCTTCGTCGACGCGGCGAAGAGCTAGCGCACGCGTCGCGACGCGACTGCCTGCCGACGGGAGGCCCGGTACCAGCTGGTACCGGGCCTCCCGTCCGTCCGCCACCGGTCCTGGTGCGCTGCTGCCGGCTGGGACACGGAACGCGACCCTGGACCTCCTCCCATCCGCCGACCGTCAGCGTGGACGACACGACCGAGAGGAGCGCCATGCGCGCCATGACCTACCGCGGCCCCTACCGGGTCCGCGTCGAGGACAAGCCGGACCCCCGCATCGAGCACCCGAACGACGCCGTGATCCGCGTCGAACGGGCGGCGATCTGCGGGTCGGACCTGCACCTGTACCACGGCATGATGCCCGACACCCGCGTCGGCCACACCTTCGGCCACGAGTTCATCGGGGTCGTCGAACAGGTCGGGTCGTCGGTGGAGACCCTCAACGTGGGAGACCGGGTGATGGTGCCGTTCCACATCTCCTGCGGCACCTGCTGGTTCTGCGCCCGCGGTCTCTTCACGAACTGCCACAACGTGAACCCGAACGCCACCGCGGTCGGCGGCATCTTCGGCTACTCGCACACCACCGGCGGCTACGACGGCGGCCAGGCGGAACGCGTCCGGGTGCCGTTCGCCGACGTCGGCCCGCAGGTGATCCCGGACTGGCTCGACCCGGAGGACGCGCTGATGATGACGGACGCGCTGGGCACGGGGTACTTCGGAGCGCAGCTCGCCTCGATCCGCGAGGGCGACACCGTCGTGGTGCTCGGTGCCGGACCCGTCGGGCTGTACGCAGCGAAGTCGGCATGGTTCATGGGCGCCGGACGGGTGATCGTCATCGACCAGCTCGAGTACCGCCTGGCCAAGGCGCGCGAGTTCGCCCAGGCCGAGACGATCAACTTCGCCGAGGTGGACGACGTCGTCGTCGAGATCAAGAAGCAGACGGACTTCCTCGGAGCGGACAGCATCATCGACGCGGTCGGTGCCGAAGCGGACGGCAACTTCCTGATGCACGTCTCGAGCGCCAAGCTGAAGATGCAGGGTGGGTCGCCGGTCGCCCTGAACTGGGCGATCGACGGCGTCCGGAAGGGCGGCACCGTCTCGGCGATGGGTGCCTACGGGCCCATCCCGAACCTCGTGAAGTTCGGCGACGCGATGAACAAGGGCGTCACGATCCACATGAACCAGGCGCCGGTGAAGCGTCAGTGGCCGCGCTTGCTCGAGCACATCCAGGCCGGGCACCTCAAGCCGAGCGACATCATCACGCACCGGGTCCCGCTCGAGCACATCGGTGAGGCCTACCACCTGTTCTCGTCGAAGCTCGACGGGTGCATCAAGCCGGTGATCGTGCCGTGAGCGGGACCGGGAACGGAGAGCAGAGCATGAGCAACGCCGACGACCACATCGCCTACGTGGCGGACAAGCCCCGGGACCTGCCGTCCGCGGACGAGCTGCGGGCACGGATCCCGGGGTGGGGGAGCGACCTGGACCTCGCCGACCGGCCGAGCGTGCCGAAACTGTCCCGCGAGGCCGGCTCCGCCACCAACGCGCACTGGGAGCGTCCCGAGCAGCAGGCCGGGGCAGAGGGACGCGAGCGGTCCATCGAGCACGCCCACGTCACGCCCGTGTTCGGGACCGCGCAGCCGCTCGCCGGTCCCGCCGGGATCGTCAAGCGGTACGCGTACCGGCGGTTCAGCGAGGGGCGCCTGGCGCACTGGATGCTGCTCGTCGTCGGCGACCGGCTCGACGTGGCCACGCACCGCGTGACGGACGCGCTGCGTGGGCGGCCGGACCGGTTGATCCGCGAGACCGGCATCGCGGCGGAGCAGGCGGACAGTCCGATCGGCGCGCGGCTCGGCTCGACCCGGAGCGACTGGCGGCACGGGGTGCTCGACCCGGTCGTCACCATGTGGCCCTACCTGCTCATCGGCGGCGTGGCGGTGTGGGTGGTGCGGCGCGCGCGACGCTGACGCCCAGTGTCCGTGAGGCCAGCGTCCGTGAGGGCGTGCGGGACGGACGGGAGGCGCGTCCACAGGTGGGGACGGGCCTCCCGTCCGTGACGTGGCGGCGGGAGAACGCAGAGCCCCCGTCCCGGGCGCACCAAAATCACGGGCGCACCAAAACGAACGGCCCTCCCGAAGGAGGGCCGTTCGCCGCTTGTCTCAACACAAGTGTTCGAGTACGTGCTCCGAAGAGCGGGTACTGCGTGTCCGAGAGGGGACTTGAACCCCTACGCCCTAATACGGGCACTAGCACCTCAAGCTAGCGCGTCTACCAATTCCGCCACCCGGACTGGGTGTGATGCGTTGCACATGATGCCCGCATCGGGCCGTTCAACCGGGTTTCCCCGGCGTTCCTGCCGAGAGAAGACACTAGCACGGGTGTGAACGCGCGTTGAACACGGTCGCGCATCCCGGGCGCGGCGCAGTCGGAGCGGCTTCGCCGGTAGCGTTGGACCATGACGTCCGAGCTGGAACGCACCGCGGCGATCGCGCGGGACCTGATCCGGATCGACACGACGAACTGGGGTGAGGGGAAGTCGCGCGGTGAGACCGAGGCGGCGCACTACGTCGAGTCCGCGCTGCAGGAGCTCGGGCTCACGCCCCAGCTGTTCGAGTCCGAACCGGACCGCGTCAGCGTCGTCGCCCGCGTGCCCGGTCGTGACCGCAGCAAGCCGGCACTCGTCGTGCACGGACACCTCGACGTCGTCCCCGCCGACCCGGCCAACTGGTCCGTCGACCCGTTCGGCGGCGAGGTGCGCGACGGGTCCCTCTGGGGCCGCGGCGCCGTGGACATGAAGAACATGGACGCGATGATGCTCACCGCGCTGTCGGACGTCATCGAGCAGCGGGGCGCCCCGGAGCGGGACCTGGTGATCGCGTACTTCGCCGACGAGGAGGCGGGCGGCATCCTCGGCGCCCACCACGTGGTCGACACCCACCCCGAGGTCTTCGACGGCGCCACCGCGGCGATCAGCGAGGTCGGTGGCTACTCGATCACGGTCGGTGACCGGCGCGCCTACCTGCTCCAGACCGGCGAGAAGGCCCTGATGTGGGTGAAGCTCACCGCGCGGGGGACCGCGGCGCACGGCTCGCACGTCATCAAGGACAACGCGGTCACCACGATCGCCGCCGCCGTCGCCCGGATCGGCAGCGCGAAATGGCCGGTCCGGCTGTCCGACACGACCACCGCGATGGTCACCGAGGTGGCCCGGTTCCTGGGGGTCGACCCGGTCGCCACCGGACCGGACGAGGTCGCGCTCGCCACCGGCTCGGCCGCCCGCTTCATCCACGCCGCCCTGCACACGACGACGAACCCGACCGTCCTGAGCGCCGGGTACAAGCACAACGTGATCCCCGACCAGGCCACCGCGCTCGTGGACATCCGCTGCCTGCCCGGTGACGAGGACGCGGTCCTGGCCCGGGTTCGCGAACTGGCCGGCGACGACGTCGAGGTCACGATGACGCACCAGGACGTCGGGCTCGAGCAGGACTTCGGCGGCCCGCTCGTCGACGCCGTCCGGGACGTCCTCGAGCGTCACGACCCGGGTGCTCCGGTGCTGCCGTACCTGCTGTCCGGCGGTACCGACAACAAGGCGCTCTCGCGACTGGGCATCGCCGGGTACGGCTTCGTGCCGCTGCAGCTGCCGGCTGGCGTCGACTTCCCCGCGATGTTCCACGGCGTCGACGAGCGCGTTCCGCTCGAGTCGTTGGCGTTCGGCCGCCGCGTCCTCGGGGACCTGTTCGCGACCTACTGATACCGTGCATGGTCGTCGTCGGTGACGGCACAACCGAGTCCAGCACCGGCGAAAGGCCGCACACGTGCACATCTTCGAAGCGATCTTCCTCGGCTTCGTCCAGGGGCTGACGGAGTTCCTGCCGGTCTCCTCCAGCGCCCACTTGCGCATCGTCGGGTTGTTCCTGCCCGACGCACAGGACCCCGGCGCGGCCTTCACGGCGGTGACGCAGCTCGGCACCGAGACCGCCGTGCTCATCTACTTCTGGAAGGACATCGTCCGGATCGTCCGGAAGTGGTTCGGCGCCCTGGCCGGGAAGGTGCCACGGAACGACCCGGACGTCCGCGTCGGATGGCTCGTCATCATCGGCACGATCCCGATCGGCGTCATCGGGCTGCTCCTGCAGGACACCATCGAGACCACGTTCCGGTCGCTGTGGATCGTCGCCATCGTCCTCATCGTCTTCGGGGTCGTCCTGGGCGTGCTGGACCGCGTCGGCCGCAAGGTCCGTCCGATCGAGCAGATGACCTTCACCGGCGGCATCCTGATCGGCCTGGCACAGGTCCTGGCGCTCGTGCCGGGTGTCTCCCGCTCCGGAGCCACCGTGTCGATGGGGCTCGCCCTCGGGTACACGCGGCCGGCCGCGGCGCGGTTCGCGTTCCTCCTGGCGATCCCCGCGGTGTTCCTGTCCGGCCTGTACGAGGCAGCGACGAGCCTCGGTGACACCGGCGCACCGTTCGGCCTGGCGGACACGCTCATCGCGACCGTGGTGGCGTTCGTCGTCGGCTTCGTCGTGATCGCCGCCTTCATGAACTACATCAGCAAGCGGAGCTTCATGCCCTTCGTCGTCTACCGGATCCTGCTCGGCATCGTCCTCATCGTGCTGCTCTCGCTCGGGGTGGTGCAGGCATGAGGGCCTGGTCGGCACCGTCCGTCCCGGAGGTCCCCGGCGCCGGTCCCCGCCCGGTCGTCCACGACACCGCCACCGGCAAGCCCGTCGACCCGACGCGCGGTGCCGACCGGGCGGCGCTGTACGTCTGTGGCATCACGCCCTACGACGCCACGCACCTGGGCCACGCCGCCACCTACCTGGCGTTCGACACGCTCGGCCGGGTCTGGCGCGACGCCGGCCTGCAGGTGCAGTACGCCCAGAACACCACCGACGTCGACGACCCGCTGCTGGAGCGCGCGACCCGCGACGGCGTCGACTGGCGGGAGCTCGCCGCGTCGCAGATCGACCTGTTCCGCCGCGACATGGAGGCCCTCCGCGTCCTGCCGCCGGACGACTACGTGGCCGTCACGGACGAGGTCGACCGCGTCGCCGAGGCCGTCGCCTACCTCGAGGAGACCGGCGCCGCCTACACCGTGCCCACGCCCGATTCCGACGGCGAGGACCTGTACTTCGACGTGAACCGGGCGAACGACGTGTGGACGCTCGGTGACGAGAGCCGTCTGGACCGCGACACCATGCTCGCCCTCTCCGCCGAACGCGGCGGTGACCCCGACCGCCCCGGCAAGCGCGACCCCCTCGACCCGCTCCTGTGGCGTGCCGAGCGCCAGGGCGAGCCGAGCTGGGACACCGAGATCGGCCCCGGGCGTCCCGGCTGGCACATCGAGTGCAGCGTCATCGCGGGCGACCGGCTCGGCCTGCCGATCAGTGTGCAGGGCGGCGGCAGCGACCTGGTCTTCCCGCACCACGAGATGAGCGCCGGGCACGCCGCAGCCCTCGCCCAGCAGCCGCTCGCGAACGCGTTCGTGCACACCGGCATGGTCGCCTACCAGGGCACGAAGATCTCGAAGTCGCTCGGCAACCTGGTCACGGTCCGCGGTCTGCTGGACGCCGGCGCCGATCCGCGGGCGATCCGCTTGGCGCTGCTGTCGCACCGCTACTCCGACGACTGGGAGTGGTTCGACGGCGACCTCGAGGACGCCGAGCGCCGGCTGGCGTCCTGGGACGCCTGGGCCGCGGGCGGTCGCGGCGAGCAGGACGACGCCGACCAGGTGATCGGCCGCCTCCGCGCCCGCGTCGCGGACGACCTCGACACGCCGGGTGCCGTCGCGGTCGTCGACACCGCGATCGCGGCCGGCACGGCGGCGACGCCCGAGCTCGTCGACCTGGTCGACGCGCTCCTCGGCATCCGCATCGGCTGACGCGGCGCGCCTGCGCGCACGCCCACCCGCTTCGCCGAGGTGCCGACACCCCGGTGTCCCGGGGCCCGAGGTGCCGGTGTCCCGGCACCTCGGGCGACCGGCGACCGGCGGGCGGCGAGTCGCGCCGTCTCGGCGAGCGGAGTCGCGTTCCTGACGCACGCACCGGACGGACGGGAGGCCCGGGACCAGCTGGTCCCGGGCCTCCCGTCCGTCAGGGTCTCGCGCCTACTGCGGCGGCTGCGGCGGACGCCACGGCCCCTCACCCGCCGCCCCGTTGCCGTCCTTGCCGTCCTTGTGCTCGCGACGCCGGAGGTACTGCTCGAACTCCTGCGCGATGGCGTCCCCCGAGGCCTCCGGGGAGTCGACGGTGTCACGCGCCTGCTCGAGCTGCCCGATGTACGACGCCATGTCCTCGTCGTCCGAGGCGAGGGCGTCGATGCCCTCCTCCCACTGCGCGGCGTCGTCGAGCAGCGTGCCGCGGGGCACGGTGACGTCGGTGAGCTCCTCCATCTTGTCGAGGAGTGACAGCGTGGCCTTGGGGGAGGGTGCGTTGTGCACGTAGTGCGGGACCGACGCCCACAGCGAGAGCGTCGTGAGCCCGGCCTTGTCCATCGAGTCGGCGAGGACCCCGAGGATGCCGGTGGGCCCCTCGTACGTCGACTTGTCCACGTCGAACGCGGCCCGGACGCCGGCGTTCTCGCTCGACACGAAGACCGAGATCGGACGGGTGTGCGGCACGTCGGCGAGCATCGCGCCGACGAACACGACGGCGTCGATCGAGTAGACGTCGGCCAGGTCGATGACCTCGGCGCAGAAGCCGCGCCAGGTGCGCGACGGTTCGGGGCCGACGAGGACGAACACGTCGCGTTCGGTCGGGGCACCGGTCGCCCCGATCACCGGGCGGCCCTCGGCGCTGGGGCCGTGCAGGACGATGCGGGGCCACTGCACTCCGCGTTCGCCGTCGTCGTCGAAACCGACCTCGGGCCGGTTGAACTGGTAGTCGACGTAGCGTTCCCCGTCGATCTCGCGCAGTTCGTCGAGCTCGAGCGAGTCGACGATGCGTCGGGCGAGACCGCTCGCGGCCTCTCCCGCGTCGTTCCAGCCCTCGAACGCGACGACGAGGAGCCGTCCGTCACTGAAGGGGGAGTGCTGTGGCACGGCAGGGCCTCCTGGTGGTGGAGTGGTCCGCCGCGCTCACGCGCGTGCCGACCGGACACGATCAGGCATCCACGATAGTCCCGCTCTCCACAGGCCGCCGTCCACCGACCGCGCCGCCGGTAGACTCGTCGCCCGTGACCGCGCAACCCCCCACCCCCGCCCAGCCCGCATCGGTGCTGCCCGCAGCCGTGCTGTGGGACATGGACGGCACGATCATCGACACCGAGCCGATCTGGCAGGAGTCGCAGGTCGTGCTCACCGCCCGCTACGGCGCCGAGTGGACCCACCAGGACGGTCTGTCGCTCGTCGGCAGTGGCCTGGAGCGGTCGGGGGAGATCCTCCGTGACAAGGGCGTCGACCTGGAGGTCGAGGAGATCGTCCAGTGGATGACCGACTTCGTGGTCGAGCGGCTGCACGGTGACGACCTGCCCTGGCGTCCCGGCGCCCGTGAACTCGTCGAGGAACTGCACGACCGCGGCATCCCGACGGCCCTCGTGACGATGTCCCGTCGGACGATGGCGCTCGTGACGGCCGAGGCGTTCGGTGCCCGCGGTTTCCGGGTCGTCGTGGCCGGTGACGACGTCGACCGTCCGAAGCCGCACCCGGACGCGTACCTGACCGCCGCCGCACAGCTCGGCGTCGAACCCACCGCCTGCGTCGCGATCGAGGACTCCGCCACGGGCGTCGCCTCCGCCCGGGCCTCGGGCGCCGTCACCGTCGCGGTGGAGCACATCGTCCCGATCGCCGAGGGCGCGAGCGACGTCCACCTCACCACGTTGGACGGCGTCGACGTCGACCGCCTGCTCGAACTCACCGGCCCGGCGCTCAGCGCGCGGGCAGCCGAACGCCAAGGAGGCCCGACCTCCGTCCCGACGTCGGCCCCCGCCACCGAAGGGGACGCGCGATGAGCGACGACACCACCGTGCACGACGCCGCTGCTGTTCCGGAGGCCGAGCTGCCGCACACCGCCGGCGGCGCCCCGCACACCCCGCCCCGCGGTCCGTTCCGCGCCGGTGACCGGGTGCAGCTGACCGGGCCGAAGGGCAAGCTCACGACGCTCTCGCTCGAGCCCGGCGTGGTCTACCACACGCACCGCGGCATGCTCGCGCACGACGACGTCATCGGCCAGCCGGACGGGTCGGTCATCCGGGCCAGCACGGGCGACGAGTACCTGGCCCTCCGGCCGCTCCTCAACGACTACGTCATGTCGATGCCGCGCGGAGCCGCGATCGTCTACCCGAAGGACGCGGCACAGATTGTCGCCTTCGCGGACGTCTTCCCCGGCGCCCGCGTGGTCGAGGCCGGCGTCGGGTCGGGCGCACTGTCGCTCTGGCTCCTCCGCGCCATCGGCCCGAGCGGCAGCCTGCAGTCCTTCGAGCGACGCGAGGAGTTCGCGGCGATCGCCCGTGGCAACGTGGGCACGTTCCTCGGCGCCGTCCCCGACAACTGGTCGGTCACCGTCGGCGACCTGGTCGAGGAACTGCCGCAGGCCGTCGAGCCGCAGAGCATCGACCGCGTCGTGCTCGACATGCTCGCGCCCTGGGAGTGCGTCGACGAGGCAGCCGACGCCCTCGCGCCCGGGGGTCTCATCGTCTGCTACGTCGCCACGGTGACGCAGCTCTCCCGCACCGCCGAGGCGCTCCGCGACACCGGACGCTTCACCGACCCGCAGTCGAGCGAGACCCTGGTGCGCACCTGGCACGTCGAGGGTCTCGCAGTCCGACCCGACCACCGCATGGTGGCGCACACCGGCTTCCTCATCACGGCCCGTCGACTGGCCGACGGTGTCGTCCTACCGAACCTGAAGCGTCGAGCCGGCAAGGCGGAGTTCTCCGACGAGGACGTCGAGGCGTGGACCCCCGGCGCGGTCGGCGAGCGCGGTGCCAGCGACAAGAAGCTCCGGAAGGTCGCCCGTCAGGCTGCAGCCCAGGCGCGGAAGGTCGCCGCTGCCGAAGCGGCGTCCGAGGCCGCCGTCGCGGCAGCGTCCGAGCCCACGGCAGCGGTCCTCGGGGCGTCCGGTCCCTCCGACGGCGACCGGTAGGCTTCCCCCGTGCCCGTCCTGCATCGACCGGAAAGAGGATCCGTGCGCGCCATCCCCGCACTCGTCGTCACCATCGGACTCCTCGCGTCGCTGACCGCGTGCGCCACGCCCGGTGCGGGATCGGCCGGCACGTGCGCCCCGTCCGGCGCCGCGTCCCAGGCCGTGTCGGCGAAGGGCGCCTTCGGTTCCGAGCCGGAGGTCACCGTGCCGGCCGGTCTGACCGTCCGCGGCACGCAGGTCTCCGTGCTCCGCCAGGGCGAGGGCCGCACGATCGGCGACGGCACCCCCGTGGTGCTCGAGTACACGCTGGTCGACGGTGCCACCGGCGCGGTGGCCCAGACCAGCGGCTACACCGGCAGCACCGCACCGTTGACGGCGGGCTCCACCAACGGCGGCGCGCTCGGCGAGGCGCTCGAGTGCGCCCAGGTGGGCGACCGCCTGGCCGTGGCACTGCCGAAGTCCGCGCTCTCCGGCACCGCTGCGGACCAGGGTCGCTCGGGGTCGAAGGCCGAGGACGCCGCCGTCTTCGTCGTCGACGTCAAGCGGGCCTTCGACGCCCGCGCGACGGGCACGCCACAGCTCGCGGGTGACCGCATGCCTGCCGTCGTGCTCGCACCCGACGGCGCGCCCGGCATCACGATCCCGTCGTGGTCCGCCCCGAAGCAGGACGAGCAGCACCTGCTCCGCAAGGGCGACGGCGCGACCCTCACGGCGAAGGACACCGCCGTGGTGAAGTACACCGCCGTCACGTGGGGCAGCAGCACGGCCGACTCGACCGTCGCGGGCTCCAGCTGGACCGACGGCTCGGGCTCCCAGCCGCTGCCGCTGGCGAAGGGCCAGGTCGTCGACGGCATCCGGAACGCCCTGCTCGGCCGCCACGTGGGTGACCAGGTGCTGGCGATCGTGCACGAGCAGGGTGCCGCGTACGCGTACGTCATCGACGTGCTCGGCGTGATGCCGCGCTGACCCGCACCACAGGCTGCGTAGGATCGGCACGTGCCCACCACTCGTGCTCCCCGTGTGCCCGCTGAGGAACGGCTGTTCAGCCTGGTCCTCGCGCTGCTGTCGACGGAGTCCGGGCTGACGAAGTCCGAGATCCTGGCGAACGTGCAGGGCTACCGGCAGCGCTACAGCACCGGCGGGGACAACGCGTCGCTCGAGCGACAGTTCGAGCGCGACAAGGACGACGTCCGCGAGCTCGGCATCCCGCTCGAGACGATCGAGACCCCGGGCGCCGCCGGCAACAACCAGACGCTGCGCTACCGCATCCCGAAGGGCGAGTACGACCTGCCCCTCGACGTCCGGTTCACCCCGGACGAGTCCGCGCTGCTCTCCCTGGCCGCGATGGCCTGGCGCGAGGGCGCGCTGTCCGCCGACTCCCGCCGCGGTCTGCTGAAGGTCCGTTCCGCCGGGTCCGACGACGACGGGTCGGAGCACGACGCCGGTGACGGCGCCGCCGCCATCGGTGCGTACGCTCCGCGGCTGCGCACCCGGGACGCCGCCTTCGAGCCGCTGCGTTCGGCCCTCGACCGGGCGGCGGCCGTCCGGTTCTCCTACATCACACCGGGGCACCACGATGCGCGGGTGCGCGAACTCGCCCCGCTCGCGCTCGTGCAGCACGGCGGCCGGTGGATGCTCGCCGCGCACGAGTTCGCGACCCGCTCCGAGAAGAACTACCTGCTCGCCCGGATCGTCGGGCCGGTCACCCAGTACGAGGTCGGGCAGCACCCGGCGCCGGCCGACGCCGGGGAACGGGCGCTGGCGGGCCTCGACCGGGTCTGGGCCGAGCGCACGGCGACCGTGCACGTCGTCCCGGGCTCCGACGCTGAACGACGACTGACCCGACGCCGGGACACGACCTCGACCGCCGAGGGTGAACTCGTGATCCACCACGTCGACCCGCAGATCCTGGCCGAGGAACTGGCGGCCTTCGGGCCCGAGGTCCGCGTCGTCGAACCCGAGGACCTGCGGCAGCGCGTGGTCGACCGGCTCCGCGTGCTCGTCGAGGACCACACCGGTGCACCGGAGAGCGGCGTCGCGGGCGCGACCACGGGGAACGACGGAGCGACACATGGCTGACGCCCAACCGCTGCAGGCGCAGGACAAGCTGGCCTTCCTGCTGGCCCTCGTGCCGTACCTGATCGACCGCGAGCGTGTCTCCGTGTCCGAGGCGGCTCGGCACTTCGGCGTCCCGGAGTCCCGGATCCGCCGTGCCGTCGAGCTCATCGCGGTCTCCGGTGTCCCCGGCGAGACCATGCAGTACCAGCACGGTGACCTGTTCGACATCGCCTGGGACGACTTCGACCAGAACGACATGATCGTCCTGACGAACCTGGTGGCGATCGACGACGCTCCGCGGCTGTCGGCCCGCGAGGCCTCGGCGCTCATCGCCGGGCTGCAGTACCTGTCGGCGTTGCCCGAGGCGGCTGACAAGGACGCGATCCGTGCCCTGATGGCGAAGCTGTCCCGTGGTGCCGGCGGTGTGGCGGGCAACGTCGCCGTCGGCCAGGACCTGCACGACGCCGCCCTCACGGTGATCCGGGAGGCCATGTCAGGCCGCCGCGGCCTGCACTTCGAGTACGCCGGACCGCGGACGCAGGGCAGCACGCGCCGGGTCGACCCGCTCCGGGTGGAGTCGATCGACGCGGACTGGTACCTGCGCGCCTGGGACCTCGACCGTGCCGCGATCCGGACCTTCCGACTGGACCGGATGTCCGGCGTGCGCGTCGACGACCGGCCCGCGGAACGGACCATCGAGGACGTCGTCCTGCCCGACACGCTGTTCCAGCAGAGCGCCCAGGACGTCATCGTGACGGTGGAGCTCGACGGGTCGTCGCTGCCGCTGGTCGCCGACTTCCTCGCGGACACCGCGGACGCGCCGGACGACGACGGACGGGTGCGCATCCGGCTCGCCGCGTCGGCCGGGTTCGACGGGGTGGTCCGTCTGGTGGCCGGCCTGCCGGGCCGTGCCGTGGTGCTCGACCCGCCGGCCGCCCGGCAGGCCGTCCGCGACTTCGCCGCCGCCGCTCTCGACGTCCACTGAGAGACCGCTGCCGTAGGATCGGACCATGGCTTCGACGACCGCGAGCGGGCGAGAGAAGCGGCAAGGGCGCCGGCCGAAGGAGCCCGAAGGCCGCATGTCCCTCGGTCAGCACCTGATCGAGCTGCGCAACCGTCTCTTCAAGGCGGTCGTCGCGGTGCTGGTGGGTGCGATCGGCGGTTGGTTCCTCACCCCCTTCGTGCTCGATTCGCTCCGTGCCCCGGTGACGCAGCTCGCGCGGGTCGGTGGGCACACTGCCGAGCTGAACTTCCCGATGATCACCGGCGCCTTCGACCTCCGCCTGCAGATCGCGATCACGATCGGGGTCGTCCTCGCGAGCCCGGTGTGGCTCTACCAGATCTGGGCGTTCATCGTCCCGGCCCTGGTCCGCCGTGAGAAGCAGTACGTGTGGGGGTTCCTCGGCACCGCGATCCCGCTGTTCTTCGCCGGCTGCGCGTTCGGCTGGTACGTCCTGCCGCACGTGGTCGGGATCCTCGGCAGCTTCGTCTCCGCACAGGACACCTCGATCGTCGACGCGAAGGCCTACTACGACTTCGTCATCAAGCTCATCGTCGCGGTCGGCATCGCCTTCGTGCTGCCGGTCTTCCTGGTGCTGCTGAACTTCGTCGGCGTCCTGTCGGCGGCGGCGATCGTCCGTTCGTGGCGGGTCGCGATCGTCCTCATCCTGGTCTTCACCGCACTGGTGACCCCGTCGGCGGACATCCTGTCGATGTTCATCCTGGCGATCCCGATGGTCGTGCTCTACTTCGCGGCCTGCCTGGTGACGTGGATCCACGACCGCCGCGTGGCCAAGCGCCAGGCGAAGCTCGACGAGGAGTACGGACTGTGACCGAGACCAGCCTCAGCCCCGCCGAGCGGTTCGCCGCCGCGAAGGTCCGTTCCCGGTCCCGGAACCTCGAGCTGTTCCGCACCGACCTGCGCTTCGACCTCGACCCGTTCCAGTTCGCTGCGTGCGACTCCGTCGACCAGGGCCGGAGCGTCCTGGTCGCAGCGCCGACCGGTGCCGGCAAGACGATCATCGCCGAGTTCGCCATCTGGTTGGCGATGCGGCAGCCGACGGCGAAGGTGTTCTACACGACGCCGATGAAGGCGTTGAGCAACCAGAAGTACGCCGAGCTCGTCCAGGCCTACGGGGAGACCGAGGTCGGCCTGCTCACGGGCGACACGAACGTCAACCCCCGGGCCCGCGTCGTCGTGATGACGACCGAGGTCCTGCGGAACATGATCTACGCGGACTCCGACCTGCTCGACGACCTGGCGTGGGTCGTGCTCGACGAGGTGCACTACCTGGCCGACCGGTTCCGCGGCGCGGTGTGGGAAGAGGTCATCCTGCACCTGCCGACCGAGGTCCGGCTGGTCTCGCTGTCCGCCACGGTCAGCAACGCCGAGGAGTTCGGCGACTGGCTGCAGACGGTCCGCGGCGACACCGACGTGATCGTGTCCGAGGACCGTCCGGTCCCGCTCGACCAGCACGTCCTCGTCGGCAACAAGATGGTCGACCTGTTCGACTCGTCGGGTGCCGCCGCGACCAACCGGGTCAACCCGGAGCTGCTCCGTCTGGTGGGCAGCGCCTCCCGGGGGTCCGGTGGTCCGCGGGGTCGACGCGGTGGCCGCGGTGGGTTCCCGGAGCGCCGGGGCCCGCGCACCGAGAAGGCGCACCGCGAACAGATCGCGAAGATGTTGGACGAGCGGATGCTGCTGCCGGCGATCTTCTTCGTCTTCAGCCGGAACGGCTGCGACCAGGGCGTCCGCCACGTCGTGCGCTCCGGGCTGTCCCTGACGACGGCCGACGAGCGCCGGGAGATCCGGGAGACAGCCGAGTACCACTGCCGCACCCTGCTCGACGAGGACCTGGCCGTGCTCGGCTACTGGGAGTGGCTCGAGGGTCTGGAGCGCGGCGTCGCCGCGCACCACGCAGGCCTGCTCCCGGCCTTCAAGGAGGTGGTGGAGGACCTGTTCCAGCGCAAGCTCGTGAAGGTCGTCTTCGCCACCGAGACCCTCGCGCTCGGGGTCAACATGCCCGCGCGCACCGTCGTGCTCGAGAAGCTCGAGAAGTTCAACGGCGAGGCCCGGGTGCCGATCACGCCGGGGGAGTACACGCAGCTCACCGGTCGCGCCGGTCGTCGTGGCATCGACGTCGAGGGGCACTCGGTCGTGCAGTGGACGGACGGGCTCGAGCCGCAGGCCGTCGCGTCGTTGGCGAGCCGTCGCACCTACCCGCTGAACTCGTCGTTCAAGCCGACGTACAACATGGCCGTGAACCTGATCGAGCAGTTCGGTCGGGACCGCACCCGCGAGGTCCTCGAGACCTCGTTCGCCCAGTTCCAGGCGGACCGTTCGGTCGTCGACCTGGCGCGTAAGGTGCGGTCGCAGCAGGAGTCCCTGGACGGCTACCAGGACGCCATGCAGTGCCACCTCGGCGACTTCACCGAGTACGCGGCGCTGCGTCGGCGGCTCTCGGACCTCGAGCGCACCAACGTGCCCGGTGGTCGTGAAGCGTCGCACGGTGCCCGCCAGGAGCGTCAGGCCGCGATCAGCGAGGTCCGCCGCCAGCTCCAGCGGCACCCCTGTCACGCCTGCCCCGACCGGGAGGCGCATGCCCGCTGGGCCGAGCGCTGGTACAAGCTCAAGCGCACCAACGACAAGCTCGTGCAGCAGATCCGCTCCCGCACGGGCGCGGTCGCGACGACGTTCGACCGCGTCACCGACGTGCTCCTCGCCCTCGGGTACCTGGTGCAGGACGAGCAGGGCGACGTGACCGTGGCCGCCGGTGGTCGCCGACTGCAGCGCATCTACGGCGACCGGGACCTGCTGGTCGCCGAGTGCCTGGAAGCCGGGGTCTGGAAGGACCTCACCCCCGCGCAGCTCGCCGGCATGGCGGCGACGATCGTCTACCAGCCGCGTCGCGAGGACGCACCGGGCACCGAGCACGCCGTCCCGCGCGGGGCGTTCCGGCCGGCGCTCGACGAGACGCTGACGATCTGGTCCCGCCTGGACGACGTCGAGCGGGACGCCCGGCTGGCCGGGTCCGAGCCGCCCACCCCGGCGATCGCGCTCGGCATGTTCCGCTGGGCGTCGGGTTCGCCGCTCGACGACGTCCTGCGCTCGCTCGACCTGGCCGCGGGGGACTTCGTGCGCTGGTCGAAGCAGGTCATCGACCTCCTCGACCAGATCCGGAACGCCGGCGACCCGGACCTCGCGCAGACCGCCCGGCGCGCCACCGACGCGGTCCGCCGCGGCATCGTCGCGTACGCGACGGTCTGACGGGAGGCCCAGTGTCGGTCCCCGGGACAGCCGTGCGCCCGGCGCGTGCGGACGCCGGCCGTGCGACCCGGACGACGACGCCCGTCGTCGCGCAGTCGACGTCGGTGTTCGCCGCGCTGCCGCTCGGCCAGGCGCTGCCGCTGTCGGTGATCGGGGGACTGCTCTTCGCCCTGTCGTTCCCGTCGCCCGGCTGGTGGTTCCTCGCCTACCCGGCCGTGGCGTGCCTCCTGCTCGCCGCGATGGGACAGCGCGCTCGTCGGGCGGCCTGGCTCGGACTGCTCGCCGGAGCGACGTTCTGGCTGCCCGCGATCTCGTGGGCGGGCCGCTACCTCGGACCGGTGCCCTGGTTCGCGCTGGCGTTGCTCGAGGCGGCGCTCTTCGCCGTCGGCACGGTCGCGATCGCACTGGCCTACCGCTGGGTCGCGCGCGTGGTGCCCTCGACCGCCGGGCGGGTGTGGGGCCTCCCGGCCGTGGTGGCAGCGCTCTGGACCGGACGCGAGTGGTTCTCCGGCAGCTGGCCGTACGGCGGCTTCGCGTGGGGACGGGTCGGTCTGTCGCAGTCGCAGGGTCCGTTCACGCACCTCGCCGCGTACGTCGGCGTGCTCGGACTGAGCTTCGTCGTCGTGTACTGCGTCGCCGTGGTGGTCTCGCTCGGGCTGGTCGGCGGTGTCCGGCTGCCGATGCGGATCGCGACGGCGGGACTGCTCGTGTCCGCGGTGCTGGCCGTGCCCGCGTGGCCGACGGCCGTCCAGGGGACAGTGCGTGTCGAGTCCGTGCAGGGCAACGGCCCCGCGGGCTACTTCGACCGTGCGCAGCCGGGTGACGTGCTGCGGTCCCAGGTCGCCGCGACCGACGTCGACGCCCGGGGCGTGGACCTGGTCGTCTGGCCCGAGGCGGCCGCCGAGTACGACCCGCGACGGGAACCGGTCATCGCCGGCGCCCTGGACGCGGTCGTGCAGAGCGTCGGCGCACCCCTCGTCGCCGGGGCCGTGACGCAGACGTCGTCGGGCGTGCTCCACAACACCTCGTTCGTCTGGGGCGCGGACGGCTGGCAGGCCTCCTACGACAAGAAGCGGCCGGTGCCGTTCGGCGAGTACGTTCCCGACCGTTGGTTCTACTCGAAGCTCGCGCCCTCGCTGATCGGCCTGCTGCAGCGCGACTACACACCCGGGACGAAGCCGAACGTGCTGCCGGTCGCCGGCATCCGCGCGGGTGTGATGATCTGCTTCGACGTCGTCGACGACGGGCTGACCGCCGACCTGGCACGTGGGGGAGCGCAGGTCATCCTGGCGCAGACGAACAACGCGGACTTCGACGGGACCGACGAGAACCTGCAGCAGCTCGAGATCGCGCGGATGCGGGCCGTCGAGACCGGACGCTCGCTCGTGAACATCTCGACCGTCGGCGCGTCGCAGGTGATCGACCCGGACGGGCACACCATCGACCGGGTGCCTGCCTACACAGCGACCTCGATGGTGACCGACGTCCCACTGGGCACCTCGACGACGCCCGCGACCGTCGCCTCCGGGGACGTCACGCTCGTGCTGTCGCTGGGGGGACTGCTCGTGCTGCTGGCCTGCGCTCCCTGGCGACGCGGGCACCGCTGACGCCGTCCGACGGGTCCCCGTCGGATCCTGCGCACTGGGAAGCGACTGTGAATGCAACCCCACCGGAACGAAACGCGGGTGGTGTGGGTTGGACCGGGGGAACGAGCGAGAGGAGTCGGACATGGCTGATCGGAGTCTCCGAGGCATGCGGCTCGGGAGCCAGAGCCTCCAGAGCGAGGACGGTGTCGAGCTCTCCGAGCGGAAGCGTGCCGTCTACCAGGCGGCATCGGGTGAGACCTTCGACGTGGTGTTCTCCGCCGACGCCGAGGTCCCGCCGGTGTGGTCGGACCCACGCAGCGGCTGGGAAGGGCGTCTCCTCGGCGAGGACGGCAAGCCCGTCGAGATCGCCGCAGAGGACGTCAAGGCACCGCGGACCCACTGGGACATGCTGCTCGAGCGGCGCTCCCGCGAGGAGCTCGAGGAACTGCTGGAGGAACGTCTCCAGGTCCTCCGGGCCCGCCGCGGCGCCTAGCAGCACCGGACCAGAGCGCCGCAGCACCGGACCAGAGCGCCGCAGCACCACCGGAACAGACGAGAACGGCCCGCCCCCCAGCAGGGGAGCGGGCCGTTGGCGTGTCCGGCGTCGAACGGGGTCAGTCGCGCGTCGGGTCGGTGCCGAACGCCGTGTCGGCCTCCTGGTCGGCGGCGGAGAGACGCTCGTCCATGCTGCGGTCCGACTGGGCCAGGCGGTCGTCGAGTTCCGACGGCGGCACGATGTCCGCGACCGAGGCGTCGGCCGCGGGGGAGCCGGAGCGTCCGGCGCCGTCCCGCGCCTGGGTGTTCGCGAGGCTCTCGTCGGCGAGCTTCGAGATGCGGGACAGGAAGTCCGATCCGGCAGCGCCGCCGGCAGCCGACCCGCCAGGACCGGTCCGCTGGGCGCTGAAACCCTTCGCGATCCCGGACAGCGCCTCGGTGAACTCGCTCGGGATCATCCAGAGCTTGTTCGAGTTGCCCTCGGCGATCTTCGGGAGCATCTGCAGGTACTGGTAGGAGAGCAGCTTCTCGTCCGGGTCGCCCTGGTGGATGGCGTCGAACACCGTGGCGATGGCCTGCGCTTCACCCTCGGCCCGGAGGACCTGGGCCTTCGCGTCACCTTCGGCACCGAGGATCGCGGCCTGCCGCTGCCCCTCGGCCTCGAGGATCTGCGACTGCTTGGTGCCCTCGGCCTGCAGGATCGCCGCACGACGGTTCCGCTCGGCGCGCAGCTGCTGTTCCATGGCGTCGACGATCGACACGGGTGGCTCGATGGCCTTCAGCTCCACGCGGCCGACGCGGATGCCCCACTTGCCGGTCGCTTCGTCGAGCACGACGCGGAGCTGGCCGTTGATGTTGTCGCGGCTGGTCAGGGCCTCTTCGAGGTTCAGACCACCGACGACGTTGCGGAGCGTGGTGGTCGTGAGCTGCTCGACGGCACCGAGGTAGTTCGCGATCTCGTAGGTGGCGGCGCGGGCGTCGGTCACCTGGAAGTACACGACCGTGTCGATCGAGACGACCAGGTTGTCCTCGGTGATGACGGGCTGCGGCGGGAACGAGACGACCTGTTCACGCATGTCGATGAGCGGCCGGAGCCGGTCGATGAACGGCACAAGCAGGTTCAACCCGGGCGTGAGGGTCTTGTGGTACTTCCCGAGCCGTTCCACGACACCGGCCGTGGCCTGGGGAACGATCCGGATGGCCTTCGAGAGGACCGTGATCACGAAGATCACGATGACCACGATCAGGACGATGAGCACGACCGTCCCGGTGGAGAGCGTCATTGGGCTGCCTTCTGTTCGATGCGGACGACGGCGGTGGAACCTTCGATGGACTCGACGACGACGCGCGTCCCGAGCGGTGGCGTGCGGTCGACGGCGCCGGGTGCGAACCGGGCGCTCCAGGTCTCACCGTTGGCCAGGCGGACCTGGCCGGGGGCGGACGGCGTGAACGCGAGGGCGACCGTGCCGGCCATGCCGACCAGACCCTCGACGCCGGTGCGGTGTGGGTCGGCACCACGGCTCAGCGCGTGGAGCACGCGGGGGCGGACGACGGCGAGCAGCAGCAGCGCGAGCACCGCGGCGATGATGGCGCTGAGCCACCACGGGGCGCCGAGCAGTGCGGCGATCAACCCGCCGGCGGCACCGGCCGCGAGCATGAGGAAGATGAAGTCGAGCGTGAAGACCTCGACCACTCCCAACACGAGCACCAGGGCGATCCACACGATCACCTGGGTCCATTCCGAGACGTTCACGCGATCTCCCTCCCCTGGCATCGCGCACGGCATCCGCAGCATCGCGACGTCCGGTCCTGTTGCGTCCAACGTATCAGCCACCACTGACGGGCCGACGTGGCGCGGGCCCCTTGCTAGGCTCGATGCCGCCCGGGACGACCAGGACCGGCGCCGCCCGACGACAGGAGTCACCACTGTGAGCAGCCCCCTCGCCCCCGGATCCCTCGACGGCACGCGCGCCCTCGTCACCGGGTCCTCTCGCGGCATCGGTGCGGACACGGTCGGGTACCTGGCCGAGGCCGGTGCGAAGGTCGTCGTCAACTACCGCAACAAGGCCCGTCGCGCCGAGCAGATCGTCGAGAAGGTCGCCGCCGCCGGGGGATCGGCCCTGGCACTGCAGGCCGACCTCACGGAGCACGACTCCGTTCAGGCCATGGTCGACGCGGTCGTCGCCGAGTGGGGTGGCATCGACCTGCTCGTGCTCAACGCCTCCGGTGGCATGGAGTCCGGCATGGGCGAGGACTACGCGCTCCGCCTGAACCGCGACGCCCAGGTCGACATGCTCCAGACGGCCGTGCCGCACATGCCGTCCGGCTCCCGCGTGGTCTTCGTCACGAGTCACCAGGCGCACTTCGTCGAGACCGCCGAGACCATGCCCGAGTACGTCCCGGTCGCGAAGAGCAAGCGCGCCGGCGAACTCGCCCTCCGCGAGCTCCTGCCCCAGCTCGAGGCCGCGGGCATCGAGTTCGTCACCGTCTCCGGCGACATGATCGAGGGCACCATCACGGCGACCCTGCTGAACCGTCTCAACCCCGGCGCGATCGAGGGTCGTCGCGACGCCGTCGGCAAGCTCTACAGCGTCTCCGAGTTCGCCGCCGAGATCGCCCTCGCCGCAGTCGAGCCGATCCCCGCCGACCACACCAAGCTCGTCGGCGACGTCAGCTCCTTCACGGCGTGACACCGTGACCGCCACACCGGGCCTGCGCCGGACCTCCCGCATCCTGCTGCTCGACCCGGCGGGCCGCGTGTTCCTGATGGACACGAAGGCGCCGTCGTCCGACGGAGCACACCGGTGGATCACGCCGGGCGGCGGCGTCGACCCGGGGGAGTCCCACCGGGACGCGGCGATCCGCGAGCTCCGCGAGGAGACCGGCATCGCCGTCACCGACCCGGGCGAGCCGGTGTGGTCGTGGGACTTCGCGGTCGGGTGGGACCAGGCCGACCACGACCGCGGGCACGCCGAGTTCTACGTGGTACGGACGCCGGGGTTCGAGCTGTCGGATGCGGGATGGACCGATGACGAACGGGTGGACATCCTGGCGTCGCGCTGGTGGACCGCCGACGAGCTCGACGCGACGAACGAGTCGTACGAGCCCGCCGAGCTGCCGGACCTGGTGCGTCGCCACCGCGACTGATCGGCGACCGTCACGGTCCCTGCGAGCAGTGGGCGGTCTCCGGCGTAGCGTCGCGGCCATGACGTACAGCCAGCCGGATCCGGCAGAAGAGACCACGCAGGCAGAGCCCGAGCAGCCCGACACGGAGCAGTCCACCGTCGGCGAGCAGGGCGGGGAGCAGGCAGCCCTCGAGATCGACAGCTCGGACGTCCCGACGACGTCGGACGACTCGTCGAACTGACGCGAGCGCGCTCGCACAGCACGCCGGACGCCTGGTGACGGCACTCAGACGAGTGTCGACACCAGGCGTTCGACGTGTCTGCGGACGTCGTCGCGGATCGGACGGACGTCCTCGATCGGCAGGCCCGCCGGGTCGGTGAGCTCCCAGTCCTCGTAGCGCTTGCCGGGGAAGACGGGGCAGGCGTCGCCGCAGCCCATGGTCACGACGACGTCGGCGTGACGGACGGCCTCGGTGGTGAGGACCGTCGGGGTCCGTCCCACGATGTCGATCCCGACCTCGTGCATGGCGGCCACCGCGACCGCGTTCACCCGGTCGGCGGGCTCGGAGCCGGCGGAGAAGACGTCGATGCGGTCACCGGCGATCGCGCGGAGGAAGCCCACTGCCATCTGCGAGCGGCCGGCGTTGTGCACGCACACGAACAGGACGGCGGGGCGGAGGTCGTGCGGGTCGTGCTGGTCGTGCGGGTCGTGGTCGTCGCGTTCGGGCGCTTCGGTCATGCGTCCATCGTGCCGGACAGGCGACGGGTGAGACGCACGTACTCCGGGTGCTCCGGGTCGGGGTCCGACCGGCTGAACCCGACCGCCGCGTAGGCCCGGAGCGCCGGTTCGTTCCCGGGCACCACGAACAGGGCCAGTTCCTCCAGGCCGAGCGACCGGGCCTCGGCGATCGCGAGCCGGACGAGCACGCCGGACCGGCCCTGTCCGCGGAGGCTCGGCGCGAGGACGATCCGCGCCAGCCGCCCCGCGGTCTCCGTGACACGGACGACGGCGACGTGGCCGAGCACCGTCGCGTCGTCGTCGCGTGCGACGAGCGTGAGCGGCGTCCGGTCGGGTCCTCCGGACGCGGCGAGGAGATCCGAGGCCCGGTACGGCCAGGGTGCACCCGTGCCGGCGACGGCGAGCGCATCCGCGTGTCCGCGGAACCAGGAGACGACGGTCGCGGCGTCACCCGGTCGGAACGGCCGCAGGGCGAGGTCGAGGTCATCGTTCGTCATTGTCTTCCAAACGTAACAAAACTGAAAACAAGTTGCCTTACTGTAATCATCAGTACAGCACCACTCGCTCCACCTCCCCGAAGACGGACAACGCACCCCACGGGTGCACAGAAGCGAAGAGGCAACGATGAGACAACGGAATCGGGCGGCCCTGGCCGCGGTGACGGCGGCAGCGGCCCTGGTCCTCGCGGGCTGCAGCGCCGGCGGCTCGGCGGACACCGGCACCGCGGCCGGCGGCCACCCGAAGGGCGGTGTCTTGACGATGGCGCGGTCCGCCGACATCATCTCGATGGACAACACCACGACCTTCGACAACAACTCCATCCACGTGATGCAGCAGATCATGGAACCGCTGTTCAACGTGAGTGCAGACGGCAAGAAGCTCGAGCCGTGGCTCGCCACCGGGTACGACGCGTCGGAGGACGGCAAGAAGTACACGATCCACCTCCGCAAGGGCGTCGAGTTCTCCAACGGGGACCCGATGACCGCGAAGGACGTCGTCTTCTCCATCGACGCCGACACCGCCACCGGGGCGTCCGGCTGGGGCTACATCAACGCGGCGATCGACAAGGTCAGCGCCGTCGACGACGAGACGGTCGAGATCGACCTGAAGTACGCGTGGGCACCGCTCATCGCCGACCTGTCCCTCTTCAGCAACGCGATCGTCCCGGCGGACTACGCGGGGGAGTCGAAGAAGGAGTTCTACACCCACCCCATCGGCACCGGACCGTTCGTTTGGGACTCGTGGAAGAAGGGCCAGTCGCTCAGCCTCACCGCCAACGACGACTACTGGCAGAAGGGCAAGCCGTACCTGGACGGCGTCAAGTGGACCGTCGTGCCGGACGCCAACACCCGGAAGCTCCAGGTGCAGGGCGGCCAGGTCGACATCGACGACACCCCGGACTGGTCGAGCCTCTCGTCGCTGAAGTCGGCATCGGGCGTCAACGCGGAGACGTTCAAGTCGACGCAGATCGACTACGTCGCCTTCAACCAGCAGCGCAAGCCCTTCGACGACGTGCACGTGCGCCGCGCGATCGCGTACGCACTCGACCGCAAGGCCATGGTCAAGGCCGTGCTGTTCGGCAACGGCACGACCGCGAACTCGCTGCTGTCGCCCGGTACGCCGTACTACGACGCGAAGGCGGACGGGCCGACGTACGACGTGAAGCAGGCGAAGGCCGAGCTGGCGAAGTCGTCGAAGCCGAACGGGTTCACGACGACGCTGCTCATCCGGTCGGGTGACCCGAACCAGACCTCCATCGCGCAGATCATGCAGTCCGAGCTCAAGGAGATCGGCATCACGATGCAGATCAAGCAGCTCGACCCGACGGCGAACAAGGAAGCCCGACTCGCCGGCGACTTCGACATGGCCTGGTCCGCCTGGACGATGGACATCCCGGACCCCGACGAGTGGACCTCGTTCGCCGTCGACCCCGAAGGCGGCTCGAACTCGGCCTTCACGCACTACGACAACCCGGACGTGCTCGCGATCAACAAGAAGGCACAGCAGGAGACCGACCCGGCCAAGCGGCAGGAGCTCTACTCCGAACTGCAGCAGAAGACCGGTGACGACGCCTTCCTGGCGTACCTCTACTACTCGCCCTACGTGTTCGCGACGACCGACAAGGTCAACGACTTCCACGTGACGCCCCTCGGCAACTACCAGCTCGAGGACGTCTCCAAGGCCAAGTAGGACCCGGTGGGGTCCGGCCCGACGCCGGACCCCACCACCCCTCTCGGAAAGGCAGTCATGCTCCACCGGCTCCGGTTCATCCCCGGACGACTCCTGCAGGCCGTCCCGGTCGCGTTCGGCGTGACCATCATCGTCTTCTTCCTCTCCCACCTGCTGCCCGGCAACGCGGCGCTCGCACTCCTCGGCGAGCGCGCGACGAAAGCGAGCGTCGCGGCCCTGACCGAGCAGCTCGGTCTGGACAAGCCGCTCTGGGAGCAGTACTTCCGGTTCCTCGGGCAGATCGTGCACGGGAACCTCGGGACGAGCCTCACCTACCAGCTGCCCGTCGGGCAGCTGGTCCTCCAGGCGGTGCCGGTCACCCTGTCGCTGCTGGGGCTCGCGCTCGTGATGGCGCTGCTCATCAGCATCCCGCTCGCCTCCGTGGCGGCCAGTCGTCCGAACCGCGCCGGCGACCTGTTCGCCCGCGGGTTCACCCTGCTCGGGCAGGGCATGCCACAGTTCTGGGTCGGCATCATGCTCATCCTGCTGCTGGCCGTGAACGTGCGTGCCTTCCCGGTCGGTGGGTACGGCGACGGTGCCGGCGCCCACCTGTACTTCCTGTTCCTGCCGGCGTTGACGCTGGCGATCGCGATGTCGCCGACGATCATCCGCAGCCTCCGGGCGTCGATGATCGGGGTGCTCGAGTCCGAGTACGTCGGCACCGCGAAGTCGAAGGGCGCAGCCGGCCTGCCCCTGTTCCGGGACCACGTGCTGCGGAACGCCGCGATCCCGACGGTGTCGATCATCGGCGTGAACCTCGGCTACCTGGTCGGCGGGTCGCTCGTCATCGAGAAGGTCTTCGCGCTCCCCGGCCTCGGTTCCCTGATGGTGAACGCGATCTTCGCCCGTGACTTCCCGACGATCCAGGGCGTCACCCTGTTCGTCGCGATCTTCGTCGTCGTGGTCGGGATCCTGACCGACGTCGTCTACACGATGCTCGACCCGCGGGTCGACCTGGCCGGAGGCACCACCCCATGACCACCCCCACCGCCGCGCTCGTGGGCTTCAAGCAGCGCCGTCGCGCATCGCGCTCCCGGTCGCTCCGCGCCTGGTACCGCAACGGGTCCCTGATGGCGGGCATCGTCATCGTCGGCCTGCTGGTGCTCGTCGCCGTGCTGGCACCCGTCATCGCACCGTACGACCCGATCGCGCAGCACCTCGAGCAGGCGCTCGAGTCGCCGAGCGCCGCGCACTGGCTCGGCACCGACAAGTACGGCCGTGACGTGTTGTCCCGCCTGATCTGGGGCGCCCGGGTCGACCTGCGCGTCGGCTTCCTGGCCGTGCTCATCCCGTTCGTCGTCGGCAGCGTCGTCGGCGCGATCGCCGGGTACGTGGGCGGCATCGTCGACACGGTCCTGATGCGCATCGTCGACGTGTTCTTCGCGTTCCCCTTCTACGTCATGGTGATCGTGCTGGTGTTCGTCCTCGGCGCGGGGGAGACGAGCATCTACCTCGCCATCGCCGCGGTGTCGTGGGTCTCCTACGCCAAGATCGTCCGCGGCGAGGTGATCGTCGCCCGCCAGCAGGACTACGTCGTCGCCGCACGACTCGGCGGCATGTCCCACGCCCGGCTGCTCGTCCGCCACATCGCCCCGAACGTGATGAGCCAGGCCGTGATCTACGCGATGAGCGACATCGTGATGGACATCATGGCCATCGTCACCCTCGGCTACCTGGGGCTCGGCATCGAGCCGCCGACGGCGGAGTGGGGCTCGATGATCGTCGACGGGCAGGAGTTCATCACCACCCAGTGGCAGCAGACCACGATCCCCGGCCTGGTCGTCGTCGTCACGAGCCTCGGTCTCTCCTGGCTCGGCGACGGGATCAGCGACCTGCTCAGCCCGGACCGGAGGCGCTGACATGGAAGGAACGCACATGACCGCCGCACTGCTCGAGGTCGAGGACCTCACCATCGGCATCCGCCGCAAGGGCCGCGACGACGTCCGCATCGTCGAGGACCTCACGTTCGCCATCCAGCCCGGCGAGCGCTTCGGGATCGTCGGCGAGTCCGGCTCCGGCAAGTCCCTGACGCTCCGCGCGATCGCCGGGCTCCTGCCCAAGGGCGTCGAGGTGCTCTCCGGCGCGATCCGCTACAACGGCGAGGACCTCGGCGGCATGTCCGCCACCGCTCGGCGGAAGCTGATGGGCCCGCAGATCGCGATGGTGTTCCAGGAGCCGATGACGGCGCTCAACCCCGTCGTCCGCGTCGGTGAGCAGATCGCCGAAGGTCCGCGCCGGCACCTCGGGCTCTCGCGGGCTGCCGCTGCCGACCTGGCGGTCGAGATGATGCGTCGCACGGGCATCCCGGACCCGGCGCGCCGGGCACGGGCCTACCCGCACGAACTCTCCGGCGGGCTGCGACAGCGCATCATGATCGCGATGGCGTTGTCGTGTTCCCCGCGGCTGCTGCTGTGCGACGAGCCGACGACGGCGCTCGACGTGACGGTGCAGCACCAGGTCCTGCAGCTCGTCGAGGAACTCTGCGACGAGACGGGCACTGCGCTGGCGTTCGTCACGCACGACCTCGCCGTGGTGAACCAGACATGCACCGAACTCGCGGTGATGTACGCGGGGCACCGGGTCGAAGCGGGTCCGGTGAAGGACGTCTTCCGCGACCCGCGTCACCCGTACACGCGTGGGCTGCTCGAGTCGGCGCCGGACTTCGACGACCCGGACCGGGAGCTCGTGCCGATCCCCGGCTTCCCGCCGAACGTCGCGCAACGGCCGGACGGGTGCCCGTTCGCACCGCGCTGCCGGTTCGCGATCGACGCCTGCACGACGGCGATGCCCGCGCAGGAGGACGTCGGCCCCGGCCGTACCGCCGCCTGCATCCGCACGCACGAGATCGGCTCCGCCGCCCCCGGCGAACCGGTGGAGGTCCTGGCATGAGCCCGAACACCAGCACCGCGACCGCCCCGGTCCTCCGTGCCGAGGCCGTCACCAAGCGCTACCAGCTGCCCGTGACGGTCATCGACCGGATGCGCAAGGCAGCCCCCACCGCCCTGACCGCGCTCGACGGCATCGACCTGGAGCTCCGCCGCGGCGAGGTCCTCGCCCTGGTGGGGGAGTCCGGGTCCGGCAAGTCGACCCTGGCCAAGATCCTGGTCGGGAGCGTCACCGCCACCACTGGCACCCTCGACGCGGACGGCGAGCGAATGCCCGTCCACCGTGACAAGGACGCCTCACGCCGGATCCAGATGGTGTTCCAGGACCCGTACTCCTCGCTCAACCCGCGGATCTCGGTCGGCTCGATGCTCCGGGAACTCCTGCTCCTGCACCGCATCGTGCCGCGGAACGAGGTCCGCGCGGAGAGCATCCGGCTGCTCAACCTGGTGGGGCTCGAAGAGGACGCCCTCGACGCGTACCCGAGCCAGTTCTCCGGCGGCCAGCGACAGCGCATCGCGATCGCCCGCGCCATTGCGGTACGGCCCGACGTGCTCATCGCGGACGAGCCGGTGTCCGCCCTCGACGTCTCCGTGCAGGCGACGATCCTGGAGCTCTTCGCCCGGCTGCAGCGCGAGCTCGGCCTGAGCATCCTGTTCGTCGCGCACAACCTGGCCGTCGTCCAGCACCTCAGCCAGCGCGTCGCCGTGATGTACCTCGGCCGGATCGTGGAGGTCGCCGACACCGACGAGCTGTTCCGCAACCCGCGGCACCCGTACACCCGAGCGCTCATCGACTCCATCCCGCGCATGGGCGCGGAGAGCGTCACGACGCGGCTCGCGCTGCAGGGTGACCCGCCGAGCCCGTTCGACATCCCGTCCGGCTGCCGGTTCCACCCGCGCTGCCCCTACGCGGTCGACGCCTGCCGGACGACGGACCCGTCGCTCACGCCGGTCCCGCTGGTGCTCGGCACCCGGCCGGGAGGCACGACCACGGTCCCGACGTCGGCCGCCGACGTGCACACGCCTGATGCGCACGTCGCCGCCTGCATCCGCTCCGCGGAGCTCGGCGACGTCGACCCGCTCCACGAGCCCGCGATCGAACCCGACGATCCGGCACTGACCCGTCCCGACGTGCTCCTCGACCCCGAACGGGTCGTCGAGCCCGAAGCCAACCCGGTCGCACCAGCCGCCCCGGCCACCACGGCCGCGCACCACCAGGAGGAACCGTCCGCATGAAGATCTGGATCTCGTACGACATGGAGGGCGTCGCCGGCATCGTCGACTGGGACCAGTGCCGACCGGGCAGCGACGGCTACGCCCTGGGATGCGCACTGCTCCTCGACGAGGTGAACGCGGCCATCGAGGGTGCCGTCGCCGGCGGTGCCACCGAGGTGCTCCTCAACGACTCCCACAGCCGGATGTCGAACCTCGACCCGCGTGCCGTGGTGCACCCGGACAAGGTGCGCTTCATCACCGGCCGTCACAAGCCGATGTACATGATGCAGGGGCTCGACGACACCGTCGACGGAGCGTTCCTCATCGGCTACCACGGTTCGATCTCGGGGGAGCCGTCCACGATGTCGCACACCTACAACCCCGAGGTCTTCTCCGGTGCCCGCGTCAACGGCACGTGGGTGGGGGAGAGCGGGATCAACGCCCTCGTCACCGCCCACCACGGGGTGCCGATCGCCCTGGTCACCGGCGACGAGGTCACCTGGGACGAGACCGAGCCGTTCGCTCCGGACGCCGAGCACGTCGTGACGAAGACCTCGATCACCCGCGCCAGCGCGGACTCGCTGCACCCGACCGAGTCGTGCCGCCGGATCCGCGACGCCGCCGAACGCGCCGCACGTCGGGTCGGCGAGATGGCCAGCGCACCGATCACCGCCCCGGCCACCCTCGAGCTCGACCTGCAGACGGGCGACATGGCCGACGTCGCCACCTGGGTCGGCGGCGTCGACCGGACCGCCACCCGCACGGTCGCCATCCGCGGCGACGACCTGCTGTCGGTCTTCACCCGCTTCGTCGCCGTCAACTACATCACCCGACAGGCCGGAGGACGCTGATGCCCGAGGAGTCGATCGCCCCACCACGCGACACCGTCCTGTTCGACGTGCCCGCCGTCCGCGGCTGGTCGCTCGCCCTGCACGGCGGTGCCGGCGGCCGCATCCAGGAACTCGCCGCCGAGGAGCGCGAGCGCTTCGAGGCGGGCTTGACCCGCGCCTACCGGGCCGGTGAAGCGGTCCTCGACCAGGACGGCACCGCACTCGACGCGGTCTGCGCGACCGTCGAACAGCTCGAGGACGACCCGCTCTTCAACGCCGGGCGAGGCGCCGCCCTGACCACCGACGGCGAGGTGGAACTGGACGCGGCCGTGATGGACGGCCGGACCGGCCTGGCGGGGGCGATCGCAGCCTCCCGGCATGCCCGCAACCCCGTGCACCTGGCGCGCGCCGTCATGGAGCGGTCCGCCCACCTGCTCCTGGTCCACCCGACCCGCGCGCTCGTCGAGTCGTGGGGACTCGCCACCGCGGAGCAGGACCACTTCGTCACCGAGGCCCGGCAGGCGCAGCTCGCCCGCATCCTGGCGGACCGGCTCGTCGCACCGCGGCACGGGACCGTCGGGGCGGTGGCCCGGGACCGGAGCGGCTCGATCGCGGCGGCCACGTCCACCGGTGGCATGGCGAACCAGGAGGACGGCCGCGTCGGTGACTCGCCGATCATCGGCGCCGGCACCTACGCGCTCGACGGGTTCGCCGCGATCTCCTGCACGGGCGAGGGTGAGGCGTTCATCCGCGGGGTCGTGTCCTACGACATCGTCGCGCGGATGCGGTACGGCGGCAGTGTGCTGCCCGACGCCGTGGCCGCGACCATCCAGGAGGAGCTGACCGAGGAGCACGCCAGCGGCGGGCTCGTCGCGGTCGGGGCGGATGGCCGGATCGTCGTCGCGCACAACTCGCCGACGATGTTCGCGGCGTTCGACGACGGCAGCGGCCTGGTGCTCCGGACCTGACCCGGGCGGCGTTGGCCGACGCCCGGCCGCACCTGCCAGGCTCGTCCGCGAGCACCACGACCACCACCGACGACGAGGAGCCGGGATGCCCATCAACGACGAGGTCTTCGCCCGCATGGACGAGCTGAGCCCGGCGGAGCGCAAGGTCGCCCGCGCACTGCTGGCCGCATGGCCCACCTCCGGGACGGAGAGCGCCGCGAGCCTCGCCCGCACCGCCGGGACGAGCACGCCGACGGTCCTGAGGCTCGCGAGCCGCCTCGGGTTCGGCAGCTGGCCGGAATTCCAGGCACGGGTCCGTGACGAGATCGCCGACCACCTCAACAGCCCGCTCCGCCGCTCGCAGGAGGGCATCGCACTCGGCGACGGCGGCACGCTCGGCCGCGCCATCGCGGACCGCGTCGCGCTCGTGGAGTCGCTCGGCACGAGCGTCCCGCCGAGCGAGTTCGACCGGGCGGTCGCCGTGCTCGCCGACCGTCCCAAGCAGGTCGCGCTGCTGGGCGGGTACTTCAGCCGGTACTTCGCGATGGTGCTCGCCGCGCAACTCGACCAGATCCTGCCGAACGTCGACTTCGTGGCTGAACCGCTCGGCCACGACGTCGGCCGGTTCCTGCAGCTCGGCAAGGGCGGGGTCGTGGTCGTGATGGACTTCCGCCGGCACGAGCTCGTCGCACAGCAGGCGGCGGCCGCCGCGAAGCGCCAGGGTGCCACGGTGCTGCTCATCACCGACACGTCGCTGTCGCCCGTGGTCGAGAGTGCCGACATCGTGCTCCCGGTCACCGTCGACGGCATCCCGTTCGACTCGATGACGCCGCTGCTGGTGCTCATCGAGGCCCTGGTCGAGGGTGTGCTGCGCGCCGCCGGACCTCGCGGGCTGGAGCGGATGCGGCAGTGGGAGGAGTCGGTGCGGATCACGCGCGCCTCCCGTGCTGCCCATGCCGAGGAGGACGTCCGCGACGACACCGGACCCCGCGAGGTCGGAGCCGGGAACGTCGAGGCGCTCGCCCTGCCGGGCACCGAGGGGGCGCTGTGAGCGCCGCGCCGGCCGGGAGGCCCGTGGAGACCCTCGACGGTCGGGTCGCGGTCGTCACGGGAGCGGCCCAGGGCATCGGATCCGGCATCGCGGACCGGCTCGCCGCCGACGGTGCGCTCGTGCACCGGGTCGACCGTAGCGAGGTCGACCTCAGTGACACCGCGGCCACCGACGCGTGGTTCGCCGGGCTCGGCCCCGTCGACGTCCTGGTGAACGTCGCCGGTGGGGTCGTCGGCCAGACCCACACGCCGATCGACGAACTCAGCGACGAGGCGTGGGACGCCGTCCTGCACGCCAACCTGACGACCACACGGAACTGCACCCGCGCCGCGGTCCGGAGCATGAAGCCGCGGGGGTGGGGCCGGATCGTGATGATCGCCTCCGGAGCCGGGCGGAGCGTCAGCCTGACCGGCATCCAGGCCTACACCGCGGCGAAGGCCGCCCAGATCGGCTTCACCCGGCAGATGGCGCACGAACTCGGTCCGCACGGCATCACCGCGAACTGCATCGCACCGGGGTTCGTGCTCTCGAACCCGACCACGCAGGCGCAGTGGGACTCCTACGGACCCGAGGGGCAGCGTGCCCTGGTCGAACGGATCGCCGTCCGTCGCACCGGCACGCCGCACGACATCGCCCGCGCGGTGTCGTTCTTCGTCGCCCCGGACGCCGGCTGGGTGAGCGGACAGACGCTCTCCGTCGACGGCGGCCACTCGCTCTTCTGAGTCGGCTCCGCGAGCCTCCAGTCCGTCCTGTCCTGTTCCTGTCCGTCCTGTCCTGTTCCTGTTCGTCCCTGTTCCTGTCCTCTGGAGGACCCTTGACCACCGACACCGCCGCCAGACTGCACGCCCTCGGCGAGCGGTACTTCGTCGCGCAGCACACGTACGACCCGTACAACGCGACCCTGCTCGGGATCACGGAGTTCGACCACCTGCCGGGCGACCCGTCGCGGGCGGCGAGTGAGCGCGCAGCCGCCGAGCTCGACGCCGTGGCGCAGGACGCTGCGGCGCTGCCCGGGGAGGACCTCGACGACGCCGGCCGCACCGACCGCGACGTGCTCGTCGCGCTGGCCCGCGGGGCGGCGCACGACGCCCGGCACGCGCTCTGGGCAGCGAACGCCTCGGCCAAGGGCTACGTCAGCCGGCAGGGCCTCGTGTTCCAGGCCGTGCCCGCGATGACGGTCCCGGACCGTGCCGCGGCCGCCCGGTACACGTCCCGCCTGGCTGGGCTCGGCACGATGTTCGTCGCGCTGGGGGAGCGGTACGCCGACGAGGCCGCCGCCGGCCGTGTCCCGACGCGGATGGGTGTCCTGCACGCCGTGGAGCAGCTCGAGGGGTACCTGGGGCTGCCGCTCGCCCAGGACCCGCTGCTGGAGCCCGCCCGCACGGCGACGGTGGCGGAGGCGGCGTCGCTGGTCGCGCAGTCGGAAGAGCTCGTCGCGCAGTCCGTGCGCCCCGGGATGGCCGCGCTGGCCGAGGCGCTCCGTGCGCTGCTGCCGGTGGCCCGTGACGACGAGCACGTCGGCATCAGCGAGGTGCCCGGCGGGACCGAGGGCTACGTCGCCGCGGTCGCCCGGCACACCACGACCGACCTGACCCCGGACGAGGTGCACCGGATCGGGCTCGAGGAGCTCGAGGGCATCCGCGCCGAGGCCGCCGAGATCGGGGACCGGTTGTTCGGGCTGCGCGACTTCACCGCCATCGCCACGCGACTCCGCGACGACCCGGCGCTCCGGTTCGGCTCGAGCGAGGAGATCGTGGCTGTCGCGCACGACGCCCTCGCCCGTGCCGAGGCGGTGCGCGACCGGTACTTCCCCGCGGACGACATCACCGACTGCGCGATCGAACCGATCAACGAGGTCGACGCCGCGTCGAGTGCGCTCGGGTTCTACCGTCCGCCCGCTGTCGACGGCACCCGACCGGGCACCTTCTGCATCAACGCCAGTGCACCGGAGACGCACTACCGCTACGAGTACGAAGCCCTGACGTTCCACGAGTCGGTGCCCGGCCACCACATGCAGCTCGCGATGGCGCAACGCCTCGACATCCCGCGGTACCGCCGGCACCTGGACGTCGAGGCCTGCAGCTTCAACGAGGGCTGGGGGCTGTACTCCGAGCAGTTCGCCGACGACGCCGGCCTGTACTCGGACGACCTGTCGCGCCTCGGGATGCTCTCGATGCGGGCGGTCCGGGCCTGCCGACTGGTCGTCGACACCGGCATGCACGCGTTCGGCTGGTCCCGCGAGCGCGCCGTGCAGTTCATGCTCGACAACACCGCCACGACGGACGAACACGTCCGGAGCGAGGTCGACCGGTACATCGCCTGGCCGGGACAGGCCCTGGCGTACATGATCGGCCGACGCGAGATCCTCCGGCTCCGGACCGCTGCCCGGGAGTCGCTCGGTGAGACGTTCTCGATCCGGGACTTCCACGAGACGGTGCTCGGCAACGGCGCCGTCCCGCTCACCGTGCTGGCCGACGCCGTGACCCGCTGGCAGCAGCGGGTGCACAGCGCGTCCCACTGACCGCACCACCTCGAGAGGACCCCCGTGGACATCACGATCATCGGCGCCGGCGCGATCGGCGGCACCATCGGCGCACACATGGCGCGCGCCGGGCACGGCGTGCTGCTGTGCGACGCGGACGCCGACCACGTCGCCGCGATCAACGCCAACGGGCTGCACATCGAAGGACCCGTGGAGGACTTCACCGTCCAGGTCGACGCCGTCACGCCGGGGGAGTTGGCGGACCGTGCCGGTCCGGGGGGCGTGGGCGCGGCCGTCGTCGCGGTGAAGAGCCTGCACACCGCTGCCGCTGCGGAACTCGTGGCCCAGGTCCTCGCACCCGACGGGTACGTCCTGACGACGCAGAACGGGCTGACCGCCGACACCCTGTCCGGCGTGGTCGGTGCCGATCGCGTCGTGTCGAGCTTCATCAACGTCGGCGCGGACTACCTCGAACCCGGGCGGATCCTGCAGGGCAACATCGCCGCGTTCCGGATCGGCGAGCTCGCCGGGGGAGCGATCACGCCGCGGGTGGGTCTGCTCGCGGACGCGATGCCGTACGCGTTGCCGACGGAGAACGTCCTCGGGTACCTGTGGGGCAAGGAGGCCTACGGCGCGATGCTCTGGGCCGGGGCCGTCTCGGACCTGACGATCGCCGACTCGCTGTCGCTGCCCGCCTACCGTGAGCTGATGATCGCCGTCGCGCAGGAGGCCATCGACCAGGCACCCGTCCCGGTCGAGTCCTTCGACGGCTTCGTGCCCGACGACCTGCCCGGCTCCCTCGACCGCCTCGCCGCGTTCAACCGCCGCAGCGCGAAGGCCCGGTCCGGGATCTGGCGCGATCTCATGGTCCGGAAGCGCAAGACCGAGGTCGACGAGGTGCACAAGGACATCCAGGGCCCGGTGTTCGACCGGATCGTCGCCATGGTCCACGACGTCGAGGAGGGCCGCCGCACGTGCGAGCGCGCGAACCTCGACGAACTCGCGGCCTTCGTGCGGGACCTCCCCACCCACGTCTGAACTGGAGCCCTCCCATGCGCGCAGCGATCTACCAGGCCGCCGGCCACGTCACCGTCGAGGACGTCCCCGACGCCGCCTTGCACGACTCCACGGACGCCGTCGTCCGGGTCGTCCGGTCCTGCGTCTGCGGGTCCGACCTCTGGTCCTGGCGGGGCGTGATCCAGCGCCAGCCGGGGTCCCGCCTCGGGCACGAGTTCATCGGCGTCGTCGAGGAGGTCGGCCGGGACGTCCGGACCATCGCGGTCGGGGACCTCGTCGTCGCGCCGTTCCAGTGGTCCGACGGCACCTGCCCGGCCTGCCTCGACGGCATCCACACCCGCTGTGAGCACGGCGGCACCTTCGGTGCCCCGGGGACCGACGGGGGACAGGGGGAGGCGGTGCGCGTTCCCCTGGCCGATGGCACCCTCGTGGTCGTGCCGGGAGGCCCGTCCGCCGTCGACGACGGCCAGCTCGCGTCGCTGCTCGCCCTGACCGACGTCGCGGGCACCGGGCTCCACGGCGCCGTGCTCGCCGACGTGACTGCCGGTTCGACCGTCGCGGTGATCGGCGACGGCGCTGTCGGTCTGGCCGCGGTGCTCGGTGCACGCTCCGTCCTGGGTGCAGAGCGAGTGATCCTCATGAGCAGCCATGAAGACCGAGCCACTCTCGGGCGCTCGTACGGTGCGACGGACGTCGTCAGCGTGCGGGGCGACGAAGCCGTCGCGACCGTCCGCGAGATGACCGGGGGACTCGGCGTGCGGCACGTCGTCGAGGCCGTCGGGACGCCCGAGTCCTGGGCCACGGCGATCGGCATGGCCCGGGTCGGCGGGACGATCGGCGCGGTCGGCGTCCCGCACACCAGCCCGCAGCTCGGTATCTTCCAGCCGTTCGTGCAGCACCTGACGCTGCGGTTCGGCGTCGCGCCGGTCCGTCGGTACCTGCCGGACCTCGTCGCGCGGACGATGGCGGGCACGTACGATGCGGGCGCCGTGTTCGACCTGACGCTGCCGCTCGCGGACGTCGCCGAGGGGTACCGCGCGATGGACGAACGACGGAGCATCAAGGCGATGCTGGCGGGCTGACACGGGCGGCGCGTGCGATCTGGATGACCGCCGCACAACCGAAGCCCGCCGGAACCGTGGGATGCCGTGGTTCCGGCGGGCTTCCGTTGTGCGCAGCCGATCGGAGCCGTCCCGCACAGGGTTCAGGCGCCACGAACTCCGCGCCGATAATGCATATTATGTCAACTCAGTGAGCTCCGGTGGGGCAGAGCGCCGCTGACGACCGCGAGTGCACTCCCCTCGCACCCCTGTGGCACCCCACCCGCCAGGACGAGCACTCGGAGATCGTCATCGACCCGCAGTCCGGCAGCGCGACCAGCACACAGCAGCGTGACCAGCCTCCCGACCGTTCCGCGCCAGCAGGTGTTAGGTTGTGCGCAACATGATTGCACGCAGCAAGATCACCAGCGCGATCGGCACGTGCCTCACCGCGCACGGCGCGGCCGCGCTCGTCTCACAGCCGCTCGGGGCGCGCGCCCGCCGGATGGCGGACCGCGGCTTCGTCCCCGGCGTGCCGCACGCTGTCCTCGTCCCCCTGCTCGAGATCGCGACCGGTCCGCTGCTCGGCCGCGCCGGAGTCGTCGGTCCCGCCGCCGCTGCAGCAGCGACCGCCCTCGGTGCCGTCCGGGTCGGCACGGACCTCGAGGACAGCGCGGTCGGCGGCGGGACGGCTGCCGCTGCCGGCCTGACCATCGCCGGGCTGGCGGCCGTGGTCCGTTCCACCCGGGGTCGGCCGCGTGCCGGACTCCTCGGCGCGATCGGCGCTGTCGTCGTGTTCGAACTCGTCCGCAGGCATCGGGTGCTCCGGGCGCACTGACCCGAGCAACCGCCACTTCCCCCTCACCCTCCCCCACCACCGAAAGGCACCCGAACCGATGTCCCGTCGCCACTCCTCCCGCTCCTCCGCCCCCCGCACCGTCGTCCGCATCCTGCTCGGCGCGGCGATGACGTGGGCGGGCATCAGCCACCTCACGGTCGCTCGCGAGGAGTTCCGCGCCCAGGTCCCCGAGTTCGTGCCGCTCGACCCTGACGTCACCGTGCTGGCCTCCGGCATCGCGGAGATCTCCCTCGGCGCCGCGCTCATGCTGCTCGTCCGCCGTCAGGCGACCGTCGGCTGGGTCGCGGCGGTGTTCTTCACGGCGATCTTCCCGGGCAACATCGCCCAGTGGATGCACCACCGTGACGGCTTCGGGCTCGACACCGACACGAAGCGCTTCGTCCGCCTGCTGTTCCAGCCGGTGCTGATCGCCGTCGCGCTCTGGGCCACGAACGCGCTCCGCGGGCGCCGCTGACCCCGTCGGTGGGTGAGCGCGACCGAGCGCTGGGCTAGCCTCGTCGGCGATGACGACACGCACCCGGGTCACCCTCGGCCGCCGCGAGGACCTCGGAGCCGACTGCGCCAACTGCTTCGGCCTGTGCTGCGTCGCGCTGGCGTTCACCCGGTCGGTCGACTTCCCGGTCGACAAGGACGCCGGTGACCCGTGCGGGAACCTCGACCCCGCAGACGGCTGCACGATCCACCCACGCCTGCGGGCCGAGGGGTTCCGCGGCTGCACGGTCTTCGACTGCTCGGGTGCCGGGCAGAAGGTGTCCCGCCACACCTTCGCGGGCCGCTCCTGGCAGGACGACACGGCCACCCGGGACGCGATGTTCGCCGTCTTCCCGGTCGTCCGCCGACTCCACGAGCTGCTCCGCTACCTGGACGAAGCGATCACCATCACGCGCGACCAACATGCGGCTACCGAGCTGACGCAACGGTTCGACCGGGTCCGGGACCTGAGCGACGCCGACCCGGGCACGTTGCTGGACGTGGACGTGGACGCCGAGTACGACGCAGCGCGACCGCTCCTCCTCACCGCCAGCCGGCACGCCCGGGTCGGTGCCGCCGATGACCGAGGCAGCGCCGACCGAGCCGGGGACGACCGAGGCAGCGTCGACCGAGCCCGCGACGACCGCCGGATCGGGCGCGTGCGCGTCGGTCCCGGTGCGGACCTGCTCGGCGTCGACCTGCGGCGGGCGGACCTGCGCGGCGCGAGCCTCCGCGGTGCGCTCCTCATCGGTGCCGACCTCACCGGCGCGGACCTGCGCCGGTGCGAGTGCATCGGTGCGGACCTCCGTGACACCGACCTCTCCGGAGCCGACCTCCGCGGAGCCGTGTACCTGACGCAGATGCAGGTGAACGCCGCCCGCGGCGACGCGCGCACCCGCCTGGACGACGGGTTCCAGCGACCGTCCCACTGGGCGGGCTGACCGCCCTGACCGACGCCCTGACGGACGGGAGGCCCGTGGCGGTGTCGCCACGGGCCTCCCGTCCGTCAACCGGTCACGTCAGGACCGGCCGGTCTCGTCAGTACCAGCCGGTCACGTCAGGACCGACCGGTCTCGTCAGCACCAGCCGGTCACGTCAGTAGTCGACGCGCCCGTGCCGGTTGTGGAACTCCCCCGTCGGCCCGTCCGGACCGAGGAGCGCGAGCATGACCGTGGCGTCGGTCCCCTCGGTCACCGTCTGGTGGCCGGAGTGCCCGTTGAAGTCCGTCGCGGTGTAGCCCGGGTCGCTGACGTTCACACGGAACCCGGGCAGGTTCTTCGCGTACTGCACCGTGAGGGTGATGACCGCGGCCTTCGACGCCGCGTACGGGATGCTCGGCACGTGGAACTCGTCGTGGCCCGGGGTGCTGAGGAACCGCGGCCAGCCGACCCCGGACGCGACGTTGACGATGACGGGGTTCTCCGAGGCGCGCAGCAGCGGCAGTGCCGCCTGCGTCACCCGGACGATGCCGGTGACGTTGGCGTCGAGGACGGACGCCATCGCCTCCGCCGTCAGGTCGTCCACGCCGAACGAGGTCCCCAGGACGCCGGCGTTGTTGACGAGCACGTCGAGCGCGGGGATCGAGGCGAGGGCCTCGTCGATGCTGGACTGGTCGGTGACGTCGAGGCGGACGACGGTGGCGCCGAGGGCACGCACGGCGTCGGCGTCCTCCGGGTTCCGGACGCCGGCGTAGACGGTGTGGCCGGCCTCGATGAGGCGGCGGGCGGTCTCGAGTCCGAGGCTGCGGTTCGCCCCGGTGATGAGTGTGGTGGTCATGGGGACCATCGTGCTCGCTCCGCCCGCACTCCCCCAGGCCCCGCTCGACGTGCTGTCCCCCGGACCCTGGGACTGGCAGTACCACGGTCCGCTGGCCGAAACGCGCGAGGATGTGTGCATGAGCGAGTTCGCCGACGTCCTCCGGTCCTGGCGCGACCGGGTCACCCCAGCCGAGGTCGGCCTGCCCGCCGGCGCCGGACGACGCACCGCGGGCCTCCGACGTGAGGAACTGGCCGCCCTCGCCGGGGTCAGCGTCGACTACGTCGTGCGACTCGAACAGGGCCGTGCGACGAACCCGTCACCGCAGCTGCTCGCCGCTCTGGCCACCGCACTCCGCCTGACCGAGCAGGAGCGCGACCACCTGTTCCGCGTCGCCGGTGCCGCTCCCCCGACACATGGGCTCGTCCCCCGGCACATCACACCTGGCGTGCAGCGGATCGTCGACCGGTTGACGGACGTGCCGCTCGCCGTCTTCACGGCCAGCCACGACCTGCTGCACCGCAACGAGCTGTGGGCTGCCGCGACGGGGGACGTCGACCGGTGGCAGGGTCGTTCCGCGAACCTCGTCTGGCAGTTCTTCACCGACGGGCACGCCGGCGTGGAGTTCGACGACGAGCACGCCGAGGCGTTCGCGTCCGACCTCGCCGCCGACCTCCGCACCGCCCTCGGCCGCTACCCGGACGACCGGCGCCTCGCCGAGCTGGTGCGGGACCTGCGGGCGACGAGCCCGGAGTTCGAACGGCGCTGGGGCGAGGCGCGGATCGCCGAGCACCGGACCAGCCGGAAGACCCTGCAGACCCCGGTCGGTCCGATCGAGGTCGACTGCGACACCCTCTCGGTGCCGGGCAGCGACCTGCGGATCGTCGTCTACACGGTGGTGCCCGGCAGTGACGACGCTTCGCGACTGGACCTGTTGCGGGTCACGGGCCTCCAGCGCGTCTGACCGCCCGCGGAACGCAACGTCGGCGTCGCCGCGCAACGGAGTGATGCTGCGAGGAACCGCCCACGTTGCGGTCCGCGGGAGGGACTACTCGCCGAAGCCGGATCGGACCAGGTCCGCCAGCGCATCGACCGCGGCCCGGGCGTCCGGGCCGGACGCCACGATCGTCACCGTCGCACCCTTCGGCAGCGCGAGCGCCATGATCGCCAGGAGGCTCTTCGCGTCGACCCCGTTCACCCGGACCGAGGCGTCGTGCTTCGCCGCCGTCTTCACGAACTCCGCAGCGGGACGGGCGTGCAGGCCCGACGCGTTGACGAGCTCGACGGTGGCGGTCGCGTTGGTCCCGTCGGCCGCACCGGCGTCGGAGACCGTCGGCGTGCCTCCCGGGAGGCCCGTGGCCGCGTCGTCCGCGCCGGCGCCGGTCCCGGCCGTGGTCCCGGATGCGCTCGCAGCAGCCGCGAGGACCGCGTCGACGTCGCCCCCGGTCTGGGCGGCGACGGCCGCCGCGACGGTCCCCTCGACGACCGGGGCGTCCGAGACGTGCACGCGGGCACGCAGCTCGTCGTCCAGGAAGTCGAGCGCCGTGTCCGTCGTCAGGTAGGCCGATCCGAGGTCGCACAGCACGACCACGCCGTCGGTCCCGGCGAGTTGTTCGATGCCGGCGGTGATCGCCTCGAACGAGGTGCCGATGCCGCCTTCGTCGGTCCCACCGGCCGCGACGAGCTGCACGTCGCCGGCCATCTGTCGTGCGATGTCCACCGTGCCCTGCGCGACGGCGGCGCTGTGCGAGACGACCAGGATGCCGACGCTCATGCCGCGTCCACGGCGGCACGGAGGACGTAGGCGCTCGACTGGGCACCGGGGTCACGGTGCCCGACCGCGCGGTCGCCGAGGTAGCTCGCGCGTCCCTTCCGGGCGACCAGCTCGTCGGTCGATGCGGCACCGGTCGCTGCTGCGTCGGCCGCGGCCGCGAGCACCCGTTGCGGGGTCTCCCCCGCGGCGGCGGCTGCGGCTGCGGCGTCGACGGCCGGCGTCCACGCGTCGATCATCGTCTTGTCGCCGACCTCGGCCTTGCCGCGGGAGACGACGCCGTCGCGGGCTGCGGTCAGGACGGCGACCAGCGTGTCGGCGTCGAGTTCGGTGGCATCACCTGCCGCCTGGGCCGCCTTGAGGTACGCCGTGCCGAACAGCGGACCGGCCGCGCCGCCCACGGTGGAGATGAGCTTCGTCGCGACGAGCTTGAACACCGCACCCGGCGTCTCGGGATCCGCGTCGTCGAGCGCGACGACCACCGCGCGGAACCCCCGGTCGAGGTTCTCACCGTGGTCGCCGTCGCCGATCTCGCGGTCGAGCGTGATCAGCTCCGCCCGGTGCTCGTCGATGGTGGCGGCGGTGCGGCGGACCCAGTCGATGGCCCAGGCGGTGTCGAGCGACAAGGTGTGTCCCTTCGTGCGGCCGACCGGCTGGTCGGCGTCGTGAGCGGAGTCGTGGTGCGGTGTCAGCGTCCCCAGTGGAGCGACGGCGTCTCCACCGGCGCGTCCCAGAGTGCCGTGAGGTCCTCGTCGAGCACCGTGACGGTGAGCGAGAACCCCTGCATCTCGAGGGAGGTGACGTAGTTGCCGACCAGGCTACGCGCGACGGTGTAGCCACGATCCGAGAGGACCTCGGCGGCGCGTCGGTAGGCGATGTAGAGCTCGGACTGCGGGGTCCCGCCCATGCCGTTGACGAGCAGGAGCAGCTGCGCCCCGGCCGGTGCGTGCAGGTCGGTCAGGATCGGCTCGAGCACCCGGTCGACCAGTTCGTCCGCCGGCGCCATCGGGATCCGCTCCCGGCCGGGCTCGCCGTGGATGCCGATGCCGAGCTCGGCTTCGTCATCGGCCAGCGTGAAGGACGGCTCGCCGGCGTGCGGGACGGTCCCGGAGGCCAGCGCGAGCCCCATGGACCGCGTCACCTCGTTGACGCGGCGGGCCACGGCCGCGACGGCGTCCAGATCGTCGCCACGTTCGGCGGCGGCGCCCGCGCACTTCTCCACCACGACGGTGCCCGCGACCCCGCGGCGACCGGCGGTGAACAGCGAGTCCTGCACGGCGACGTCGTCGTCCACCACGACGCTCTCGACCCGGACGTCGTCCATCGCGGCGAGCTCGGCGGCGGTCTCGAAGTTCAGGACGTCCCCGGTGTAGTTCTTCACGATGTGCAGGACGCCCGCTCCCCCGTCGACGGCCTTGGTGGCGGCGACGATCGGGTCGGGCGTCGGGCTGGTGAACACGGGGCCCGGGACGGCGGCGTCGAGCATGCCGTACCCGACGAAGCCGGCGTGCAGGGGCTCGTGTCCGCTGCCGCCACCGCTGACGATGCCGACCTTGCCCGCCAACGGGGCATCACGGCGGTACAGGTGGACCGGGTCCTCGACGAGCACGACATGTTCGGCGTGGGCGAGGGCGAACCCCCGGACGGTCTCGATGACGACGTCCTGCGGGTCGTTGATGAGCTTCTTCATGCTGCGCCTCCGGGAGTGTGACGAGGGTGTGCCACGAGTACGACACGGATGTCCGGCACCGGTCCATCGCCTGCACACCGCCGACGTCGTCCGGAGTCGGGCTCACTGTACCGCCGTGAGGTGTCCTCGCCAGGGGCAGTCGCGGGCACGTGTGCCGCCGTTCTGCACGTTCGTGCACCGGCCCCACCCTCCGACCCGGTCGCCGCGTCTCCCGGCATCCATGACCCGTGCACGTCCGTTCACTTTGACGGGATTGCGGTTCGAGTCCATCGCCCTCCGGAAATTCCCAGCACTAAGCTCGGGCTCAATCACTCGACGGGGAGTGCCGGTGCTCAGCCGGGGTCCCCGACCACAGCAAATCGGAGGTACCGGTGGACGACATCGGCGTCAAATTCCTGTCTGAGCTCGTCGGCACGGCGATGCTCATCATCCTGGGTGGCGGCGTGGTCGCCGCGGTCTCGCTCACGAAGTCCAAGGGCTTCGGCGCAGGCTTCCTCATGGTCACGATCGGTTGGGGCTTCGCGGTCTTCGCCGGCGTCACCGTGTCGTACAAGTCCGGTGGACAGCTGAACCCGGCGGTCAGCCTCGCGCAGGCCATCATCGGCAACATCTCGGTCGGCGAGATGTTCCTCTTCTGGCTCGCGCAGCTCATCGGCGCGATCATCGGTGCCGTCATCGTCTGGCTCGCCTACAAGCAGCACTTCGACGAGGAGCCCGACGCCGCGGCGAAGCTCGGCGTCTTCTCCACCGGTCCCGCGATCCGCAACTACGCGTGGAACCTGGTGACCGAGATCATCGGCACCTTCGTCCTCGTGTTCGTGGTCCTCGCCTTCACGAACGGCAAGACCCCGTCCGAACTCGGCGCCATCCCGGTCGCGTTCCTCGTGATCGCGATCGGTGTCTCGCTCGGTGGCCCCACCGGCTACGCGATCAACCCGGCACGTGACCTCGGCCCGCGCATCGCGCACGCCCTCCTGCCGATCAAGGGCAAGGGCACCAGCGACTGGTCCTACGCCTGGGTCCCGGTCGTCGGCCCGCTCGTCGGTGGTGCACTCGCCGCGATCCTCTCCGGCGCGCTGCTCCCGATGGCGTAGTCACCGGGCCACCAGCACCACCAGCACCACCGACGCGGCCGCCACGCTGCACCTCCCTCGTGGCGGCCGCGTCCCGCCACCCGCGCGGCCGCCCCGCGCTGCACCACCCGAACACCCGCGGCCGGGTCGACCCGTCCCGTCCGCAGCACCGAACACCGTCGTAAGGAGCACCAATGGCCGACTACATCGTCGCCATCGACCAGGGAACCACCAGCACGCGAGCGATCGTCTTCGACCACTCCGGTTCGATCGTCTCCGTCGGTCAGAAGGAACACGAGCAGATCTTCCCGCGCGCCGGATGGGTCGAGCACGACCCGGCGGAGATCTGGGACAACACCCGTGAGGTCATCGGCCAGGCCCTCTCCCGTGCCGACATCACCCGTCACGACGTCGCAGCGGTCGGCATCACGAACCAGCGCGAGACCGCGGTCGTCTGGGACAAGACCACCGGCAAGGCCGTCTACAACGCCATCGTCTGGCAGGACACCCGCACGCAGTCGATCGTCGACAAGCTCGCCGACGGCGACACCGACCGCTACAAGGCCATCGTCGGCCTGCCCCTGGCGACCTACTTCTCCGGCACGAAGATCGCCTGGATCCTCGAGAACGTCGAGGGTGCACGCGAGAAGGCCGAGGCCGGCGACCTGCTCTTCGGCACCACCGACACCTGGGTCCTCTGGAACCTGACCGGTGGCACCGACGGCGGCGTCCACAAGACCGACGTCACGAACGCCTCGCGCACCCTGTTCATGGACCTCGAGACGCTGCAGTGGCGCGACGACATCCTCGCCGACTTCGGCGTCCCGAAGTCGATGCTCCCGGAGATCGTCAGCTCCTCCGAGGTCTACGGCCACGTCGAGTCCTCGAGCCTCCTCCGCGAGGTCCCGATCGCCGGCATCCTCGGCGACCAGCAGGCCGCCACCTTCGGGCAGGCCGCGTTCGACCAGGGCGAGTCGAAGAACACCTACGGCACCGGTAACTTCCTCATCTTCAACACCGGCACCGACATCGTCCGCTCCGAGAACGGGCTGCTCACCACCGTCGGCTACAAGCTCGGCGACCAGGAGACGCACTACGCCCTCGAGGGGTCGATCGCCGTCACGGGCTCGCTCATCCAGTGGCTCCGCGACAACCTGGGCATCATCGGCAGCGCGCCCGAGGTCGAGACCCTCGCCACGACGGTCGAGGACAACGGCGGCGTCTACTTCGTCCCGGCCTTCTCGGGTCTCTTCGCGCCGTACTGGCGTCCGGACGCCCGCGGCGCGCTCGTCGGCCTCACCCGGTACGTCAACAAGGGGCACATCGCCCGGGCGGCCCTCGAGGCGACGGCACTCCAGACCCGCGAGGTCCTGGACGCCGTCAACGCCGACTCCGGCGTCGAGCTCACGGAGCTCAAGGTCGACGGCGGCATGACCGCCAACGACGCGCTCATGCAGTTCCAGGCCGACATCCTCGACGTCCCCGTGGTCCGCCCGGTGGTCGCCGAGACCACGGCGCTCGGTGCCGCCTACGCCGCCGGCCTGGCCGTCGGGTTCTGGGCGAACCTCGACGAGCTCCGTGCCAACTGGCAGGAGGACAAGCGCTGGGAGCCCCAGCTCGACGCCGCCGAGCGCGAGCGCACCCTCCGCCTCTGGAAGAAGGCCGTCACGAAGACCTTCGACTGGGTCGACGAGGACGTCCGCTGACGCGGGTCGCCTGACCGCTCCAGACGGGAGGCCCGTACCGGTTCCGCAGAACCGGTACGGGCCTCCCGTCTGTTGCGTGTGCCTGCCTGTGTGCCTTCCGCCGAGACGCCTCGGTGTCCGTGAGACGCCGCCGCAACCGGCGGTGTCCGGGTACTCGGCGGCGTCCCGCGTCGCCGCCGACGTCTCAGGCCGGGTCGGAGGCGGGGGCCACGCCGACCCACTCGTCCAGTTTGCGCATGGCGGCGCCGGAGTCGATCGATCCCGACGCGACGACCAGCTGCTCGCGGAAGCGCTGCAGGATCGGACGGTCGGCCTCGGTCGGGTCCTGCGCGAGACGGAAGGACACCAGTCCGGCCGCCGCGTTCAGCAGGACGATGTCGCGCACCGGTCCGGTCTCGCCGGCCAGCACCGTCCGGACGATCGCCGCGTTCTCCGCCGGCTCGCCGCCGAGCAGGTCCTCGATCCGGGCGCGGGCGATGCCCAGGTCGCGCGGGTCCAGGTCGTGCTCCGTGATGCGCCCGCCGGACACCTCCCAAATGTGGCTGTGGCCGGTGGTGGTGAGTTCGTCGAGGCCGTCGTCGCCGCGGAACACGAGCGCGGTCGCACCCCGGGTCTGGAACACGCCGGTGATGATCGGCACGAGTTCGAGCTGCGCCACGCCCACGGCGTTCGCCTCGCAGCGCGCCGGGTTGACCAGCGGGCCGAGGAAGTTGAACACCGTCGGCACGCCGATCTCGCGGCGGGCCGGGCCTGCGTGGGCGAATCCGGGGTGGAACGCGCTGGCGAACGCGAAGGTCAGACCGACACGCCGGAAGGTCTCCGCGACACGCGCGGCGTCCATCGTGAGGTCGAGGCCGAGGGCGGCGAGCACGTCACTCGACCCGGACTTGGACGAGCTCGCCCGGTTGCCGTGCTTCACGACGGGCACACCCGCCGCGGCGATGACGATCGCGGCCATGGTCGAGATGTTGACGGTGCCGACGACGTCCCCGCCCGTGCCGACGATGTCGAGGGCCATCGGGTCGACGTCGAGCGGCACGGCGGCGTCGAGGATCGCGTCGCGGAAACCGACGACCTCGTCGACCGTTTCGCCCTTCGCGCGGAGGGCCACGGCGAAGGCGGCGATCTGGGCGGAGGTCGCCTCGCCCTGCACGATCTGCTCCATGGCCCATGTGGACTGCCTGATCGAGAGGTCCTCGCGCGCCATGAGCGCGCTGATCACCGAGGGCCAGGAGAGTGCGTCAGACATGGCTCGATCGTACTGATTCTGGAGGACCCGCCAGTTGCCTGCGAAAACACTGTCGGGGGTTTCCGCCATAATGGAAGACGTGACAAGCACCCCTCTCTCCAGATCCGTCAGCGGTCCGGTCCTGAACAGGCCGAACCCCGTTGCCGTGGGGACGATCGTGTGGCTGGGCAGCGAGGTCATGTTCTTCGCCGGCCTGTTCGCGATCTACTTCACGCTGCGAAGCACCTCCCCCGAGCTCTGGGCAACCGAGAGCGCCAAGCTCGAGGTGCCGTTCGCATCGGTGAACACCATCGTCCTGGTGCTGTCGAGCTTCGCCTGCCAGTTCGCGGTCTTCGCCGCCGAGCGGTTCCAGGTGCACCGCACCAGCTGGAACCCCAAGGACTGGGGCATGACGGAGTGGTTCTTCGTCACCTACTGCATGGGCGCGATCTTCGTCTGTGGGCAGATCTTCGAGTACGCCAACCTCTGGCATGAGGGCATGACGCTCTCCTCGAGCGCCTACGGCTCCGCCTTCTACATGACCACCGGCTTCCACGGTCTGCACGTGACCGGCGGTCTCATCGCCTTCCTCCTCACGCTCGGGCGTGGGTTCGCCGCGAAGAACTTCGGGCACAAGGAAGCCACCACCGCGATCGTGGTGTCGTACTACTGGCACTTCGTCGACGTCGTGTGGATCGGTCTCTTCGCCGTCATCTACCTCCTCAAGTGAGAATCAGGCAGCCCCACAGCATGTTCAACACATCGAAGAAGAACAAGAAGGGCCGTCGCTCCCCCCTGGCGACCGTGTCCCTGCTCGCCGTCGCCCTCATGACGACCGGTGGTGCGTACGCACTGTTCAGCACGTCGGCCAACGCCGACGACAGCACCAGCACCACGCTGGCCGCATCCAGCCAGTCCCAGGTCAACGAGGGTCAGAAGCTCTTCGCGTCGAACTGCGCCACGTGCCACGGGCTGTCGGCACAGGGCACCAGCGAAGGCCCGTCCCTCATCGGTGTCGGCTCGGCAGCGGTCGACTTCCAGGTCGGGACCGGCCGCATGCCGCTCGCCGCCCAGGGCCCGCAGGGTGAAGAGAAGCCCGAGCAGTTCACGGACCAGCAGGTCGACGCCATGGCGGCCTACGTCGCCTCCCTCGGCCCCGGCCCGTCGGTCCCGTCGTCGAAGCTCACCGACGGCGCAGAGGGTGACGCTGCCGAAGGTGCCGAGCTCTTCCGCATCAACTGCGCGATGTGCCACAACGTCGCCGGCGCCGGTGGCGCGCTGACCGAGGGCAAGTACGCACCGAACCTGCGCGACGTGTCCGGCAAGCACATCTACGAGGCGATGCTCACCGGCCCGCAGAACATGCCGGTGTTCAACGACCTGAACCTGACCCCGGACCAGAAGGCCGACGTCATCACGTACCTGAAGTACGTGCAGGACAACAGGTCGCCCGGTGGCTTCGGCCTGGGTGACCTCGGCCCGGTCGCCGAGGGTCTGTTCATCTGGATCTTCGGTCTCGGAGCGGTCGTCGCGATGACCGTCTGGCTGACCGCGAAGACCAACTGATCGTCCGTGTCGCACGACACTGAAGGGAACACCATGGCAGAGCACGACGACGAGGCACTGAACTCGTCCTCGGCTGTCGAGAGGCACGACGCGAACCAGCCGGTCGGGACCGCGGTCCTGCCCCACGATCCGTTCGAGAACCCGGGCGAGCCGCCGCACCGCGCGCGCCGCACGGACGTCGACTCGAAGAAGCAGCGTCTGGCCGAGCGCCAGGTCGCCACGTTCTTCTACGTGTCGATCGTCGCGAGCGTGCTCTCGATCGCCGCGTACATCGCCTTCCCGATCGACCCGGACGAGTTCGGAACGGTCCGTACCGCGAACCTGTTCCTCGGTCTCTCCATCACGCTCGCCCTGCTCGCCCTGGGCATCGGTGCCGTCTACTGGTCGAAGACGCTCGTCTCCGACCGCGAGATCACCGAGATGCGCCACACCACGCGTGGCACGGACGCGACCCGCGCCAAGGCCGTCGAAGCCTTCCAGCTCGCCGACAAGGAGTCCGGCTTCAGCCGTCGCAAGCTGATCCGCAACTCGCTCATCGGTGCCCTGGTCGCCTTCCCGCTGCCCGGCATCGTCCTGGTGCGCGACCTCGCGCCGAAGGAAGACCCGAACGAGCTGCTCCGTCACACCTTCTGGAAGTCGGGCCTCCGCCTGACCAAGGACCCGACGGGTCTGCCGATCAAGGCGTCCGACGTCACCATCGGATCGGTGTTCCACGTCATCCCCGAGGGCATGCTCGACTCCGAGCACATGCTCGAGGAGAAGGCCAAGGCCGCCGTCCTCCTGATGCGCCTGGACCCGAAGGACCTCAACCCCGCCAAGGGCCACGAGAACTGGGGCTACGACGGCATCGTCGCCTACTCCAAGATCTGCACCCACGTCGGATGCCCGGTCGCGCTCTACGAGCAGCAGACGCACCACCTGCTGTGCCCGTGCCACCAGTCCACCTTCGATGTCTCGAACAACTGCGAGGTCATCTTCGGACCGGCGGCCCGCCCCCTTCCCCAACTTCCGATCTCGGTCGATGACGACGGCTACCTGGTCGCACAGAGCGACTTCCACGAGCCGGTCGGCCCGTCCTTCTGGGAGCGTGCCCGCTCATGAGCAGCACAACGACCACCACCCCCACCACCGAGTCGGCGAACAAGCCGGCTCCTGACCGTGGCTCGCGTCTGATCAACTACACCGCGAACTACATCGACGAGCGCACGAGCATCTCCGGCCTGGTGAAGGAGGTCGGTCGCAAGATCTTCCCCGACCACTGGAGCTTCATGCTCGGTGAGGTCGCGCTCTACAGCTTCGTCGTCGTCCTGCTCTCGGGGACCTTCCTGACGTTCTTCTACCAGGCGTCCATGGCCGAGGTCGTCTACAACGGCACCTACGTCCCGCTCAAGGGCGTCGAGATGTCGGTGGCGCTGCAGTCGACGCTCAACATCTCCTTCGAGATCCGCGGCGGTCTGTTCGTCCGGCAGATCCACCACTGGGCGGCCCTGCTGTTCGTGGCCTCGGTCATGCTGCACATGGCCCGCGTCTTCTTCACCGGCGCGTTCCGCAAGCCGCGTGAGCTCAACTGGGTCTTCGGCTTCGTGCTCTGGGTCCTCGCCATGGCCGAGGGCTTCACCGGGTACTCGCTCCCCGACGACCTGCTGTCCGGCAACGGTCTGCGCATCATCGTCGGCATGATCGAGGGTGTGCCGGTCATCGGTGTCTGGATCGCCTACCTGCTCTTCGGCGGCGAGTTCCCCGGGACCGACATCGTCGGCCGTCTCTACACGCTGCACATCCTGCTGCTGCCGGCGATCCTCGTCGCAGTGCTCGGTGTCCACCTCGTGCTCGTCGTGATCAACAAGCACACCCAGTACGCGGGTCCGGGCAAGACCAACGACAACGTCGTGGGCGTCCCGATCCTGCCGGCGTTCGCCGCGAAGGCCGGTGGCTTCTTCTTCATCGTCGCCGGCATCCTCGCCGCCATCGCGTCGTTCTTCACGATCAACCCGATCTGGAACTACGGCCCGTACGACCCCTCCCCCGTGTCCGCCGGTACCCAGCCTGACTGGTACATCGGCTTCGCGGACGGTGCGCTCCGTCTGGTGCCGCCGCACTGGGAGGTCAACTGGTTCAGCTACACGATCTCGTTCAACATCCTCGTTCCGATCGCGGTCCTCATGGGTCTGATCATCGCGATCTTCGTGTACCCGTTCATCGAGGCCTGGGTCACGGGAGACGAGCGGGAGCACCACATCGCCGACCGCCCGCGCAATGCCCCGACCCGGACCGCTCTCGGCGTCGCCGGCATCACGCTCTACGGTGCGCTGTTCACCGCGGCGTCGTCCGACCTCATCGCGACCCACTTCATGGTGTCGATCAACCACGTGATCCACGTGCTCCAGGCAACGACGGTCCTCGGTCCGTTCGTGGCCTTCTGGATCACCAAGCGTGTCTGCCTCGCACTGCAGAAGAAGGACCGCGAGATCGTCCTGCACGGGTACGAGTCGGGCCGCATCGTCCGACTGCCGCACGGTGAGTACATCGAGGTGCACGAGCAGCTCGACGAGTACGAGCGCTGGCGTCTGCTGGAGTTCAACGACTACAAGCCGCTGATGATCCGCCCGGACTCCCGTGGTCGCATCACCTCGCTGCAGAAGGCTCGTGCACGCGCCTCCCGCTTCTTCTTCGAAGACCGCATCGAGCCGGTGTCGAAGAACGAGCTCGAAGCCGCGCACGCCGCGCACCACGGTCCCGACCTGGAGGGGACCCACCAGGCCCCACAGGTCGGTGCCGGGACGCACTAGTCTCCTCGGTAACACTCCTCGGCAAGAACGCGAACACCCCTCGTCCACTTCGTGGTCGGGGGGTGTTCGCGTTCGCCTCACCCCGCGGACATCGGACACGCCGCCCCAGTTCACGGGGCGTTCAGACGTGGGTGCTGGAATCGTCGAGGACGGTGTGGCACTGTGTTGCACCACGCACCCGCTGCCAACGGAAGAAGAGACCGATGGACGCCCGGACGGCCGAACACCCCAGGCCGAACCACTTCCTGCTCCACCTCAGCGACACCCACCTCATCGCCGGCGACGGCGCGCTCTACGGGGCCGTCGACTCCGCCGCACGACTCGGCCAGATCATCGCCGAGATCGAAGCCTCCGGATCACGCCCGGAAGCGATCATCATCACGGGCGACGTCGCCGACAAGGGTGAACCGGGTGCCTACGTCAAGGTCCGCGACATCATCGAACCCGCCGCCGAACGTCTCGGCGCGCAGGTCATCTGGGCCATGGGCAACCACGACGAACGCGGCGCCTTCCGACAGGGGCTCTTCGGCCTGCAGCCCACCGACCGCCCCGTCGACTTCGTGTACGACGTGAACGGCCTCCGTGTCATCACACTCGACACGAGCGTGCCCGGACACCACCACGGTGAGGTCTCCCCGGAACAGCTCGACTGGCTCGCCGAGGTCCTCTCCGAAGCGGCACCGCACGGCACGATCCTCGCGATGCACCACCCGCCCGTCCCGAGCGTCCAGGACCTCACCGTCCTCGTGGAGCTCCGCGACCAGCCGGCCCTCGCCGAAGTGGTCGAGGGCAGCGACATCCTCACCATCATCGCCGGCCACCTGCACTACTCGACGAGTGCCGTGTTCGCGGGCATCCCCGTCTCCGTCGCCAGCGCCACCTGCTACACGCAGGACCTCAACGAGTTCCAGGGCGGCACCCGCGGACGGGACGGTGCCCAGTCGTTCAACCTCATGCACGTCTACGGACACCAGGTCGTGCACTCGGTCGTCCCGATCGGCACCTACGCGACCGTCGGCGAACCCGTGTCCTCCATGGAGACCGAAGCGCGGCTCGCTGCTGCCGGGGTCGTCATCCCGACGGCCGTCGAGCCCGCGCCCGTCACGGCCTCGATGCCGGTGTTCACCCTCGACTCGGTGCCGGTGTCCCCGATCCACCGCTGACGGCGTGTACGGGGGCTGGCGGCCGTGCACGTGCCGCCCTGGAGCGGCCTGGGCTCCAAGGCCGTGCTCGCGGGCTCGTCCGGAGCGACCTCGGGAAGTGGCTGGGCTCCGGCGCCGTGCTCGCCCGGAGCGACCTCGGGAGATGGCTGGGCTTCGGCGCCGGGCTCGCAGGCTCGCCCGGAGCGCCCCGGCAGGGCGCTCCGCGCCCTAGGCGCCGGGGCGCTCCCACGGCGCCGGGAAGGGGAAGTAGCGCTCGAGGAAGTCGGTGACCCGCTCCGTACGCTCCTCGTCACTGACCTCTGGGAAGCTGCCGTCGTTCAGGCAGAACATGTCGACGTTCCGCTTCTTCAGCAGCTCGTCGAGCTCCCGGAGCCCCGCTTCCATCGTCGTGTCGATGTACCCGACGGTCGCGTTCTCCTGGATGATCGCCCGACCCGTGAGCAGCGCGTAGTAGTGGTAGAGCGAGTTCGTCACGGAGATGTTGTCCGCCGCACGGAACCGGGAGCCGGCGGTCGCAGCGAACTCCGCCGCGAACTCGTGCTCCATCTCGGTCATGATGCTCTTCCGCAGCGGCGTGGCAGCGTGCTCCAGGTGCCGCGTGGTGACCGCGCCGAACCGCTGCTGCAGGAGCTTCCGGTTCACCCGTGCCGAGTTCTCGAAGCCGCTGCGTGCCGGGTTGTTCGTCCCGAGCCCGATGCGGGTGGTCGCGAGGATGAACTTCGTCACCGAACCCGGGCTGAAGAACACCGACGGGTCGACCTGGCGCCCGAAGAACATGTCGTCGTTCGAGTAGATGAAGTGCTCGCTGAGCCCCGGGATGTGGTGCAGCTGCGCCTCGACGGCCTGGGAGTTGTGGGTCGGCAGGACCGAGGGGTCGGCGAAGAACTCCTCGCTGCGGACGATGCGCACCTTCGGGTGGTCCGCCAGCCACTCGGGCGCCGGTGAGTCGGTCGCGATGTAGATGCGGCGGATCCAGGGCGCGAAGATGTGGACCGACCGGAGCGCGTACTTCAGCTCGTTGATCTGCCGGAAGCGGGCGGGGGCGTCGTCGCCCTCCCCCAGGACGGCGTTCGCCTGCGCGGCCTGACGGGCCCGCTGGTACTCGATCGCGTTGCCGTCCACCCACGAGAAGACGATGTCGATCGGGAACCGGATGTCGGAGACGTGGTCGTCGAACATGTGCTCGACGGTCGACCAGCCGCGACCGTAGCGCTCGATGTCGACGAGGACGAACTCCTCGATCGGCAGGCTGCGTCGCATCAGGGCGTTCTCGACGGGCGCCAGGACCTCGGTCTCGGTCACACGCCAGAACTCGAGCTGCACACTCGTCTCGGCGCCGTACCGCAGACGGCCCATCGGCTCGAGGCGCGGACGGAACAGGCGCAGGACGGGCTCGTCGGCCGAACCGAAGCCGTCGTCGACGACGAGCAGGGCGGCCTTGCCCGGCGGCTTCGCGTAGAACGGCTCCCCGGCGGCGGCGTCCATCACGGCGCTCTCGGCCCGCTGGCGGTCACGCTCGTCGACGGCGATGACCGGACGCTGGTCGTTGCCGCGGATGAGCAGGTGGTCGACGTCGCCGGCGGTGAGGGCGTCGTCGAGGAACAGCAGGTCCTCGATCATCGACTGCTGGGGCGTGAGGTGCCCGTTGATGAGGGTGAGCCGTCCCTTGCGGAGGACGACGTCAGGACGGTCGAGACCGCCGGAGGACGGTCGAGGGGTCAGCAGAGGACTCTCGGTCACCGGCTCGGTCTCGTTGCTCATCCATGCCTTCCAGGTCACGCCGCCGTACTCGATGCACAGCACCTGCGATCTTACCGGGAGGCGCGGCGTCAGTCCGCCGCGCGCGGCACCTTGACCGCGATCCCGACGACGATGAAGAGCGCCGCCGCCACGAGCTGCAGCGCCGCCCACAGCTGCCCCGGGATCGGCAGCACCACGACCGGGTTCCAGCAAACGGCGACGGCCGCGGTGAGGACCGCCGCCCACCAGGCGCGTCCACGGATCGCGAAGACCAGGACGATGAGCGCCAACACCGTGACGCCCCAGCGCGCGAACACGAACGCCGAGGAGTCGAGGAACGCCACGCAGGCCAGGAGCACCACGGCTGCGAGGAGCGACGGGGCCAGGGCCGGACGGGTGAAGTCCGGCAGGGTCCGTCCGTCGCGGCCCGACCCGCTCCCGTGGGTGGCGCTGCGCGAGCCCTGCCGCGACGAGTCCTGCCGCGACGAGCCCTGCCGCGATGAGCTCTGCGGAGACGAGGCCGCCTGCTGCGAAGACCCGATCGCCGGCCGTCCCTTCCGTGCCGTCATCGGTCCTGGGCGTCGCGCAGGTCCGCCAGCGAGATCGGCCGTGACATCGGCGGCAGCTCACGGACACGCTCGAGCGCCGGCACGAGTTCGGCGACGTAGGCGCGGTACCCGTCCTCGTCGAGGTGCAACCCGTCGTCGGTGAACCGCTCGTCGAGGTGGTCCCCGTCGGCCAGGGCCGGCCAGAGGTCGAGGTACTGCGCGTGGCAGGTGGCGACGAACTGACGGAGGTGCCGGTTTGCCTGCTCGATCTTCTGCGTGTACTCGGCCTGCCGCGGCAGGATCGACACCAGCAGCAGTCGGACGCCCGGCAGCGCGCGACGGAGGCTCACCAGGGCCGACTCGACGTTCCGCACGACGTGCTCGGCGCTGGCACGGTGGTGGCCGAAGTCGTTCGTCCCGATCAGGAGGACGATGACCTCGGGTGCGGCCTGCACGACCTCGTCCAGGCGTGCCAGGACTCCGTCGGTGGTGTCGCCGTCGACGCCGAGGGTGATCGTCCGCTCGTCGGGCAGCCACTGTCCCCAGTCGCCGCCCGCGGTGATGCTGTCACCGAGGAACAGGACACCGCCTCCGGCCGGGCGTTCGCCGCCCGTGCTGCCGCCGTCCGTACCGTCGTCGCTCATGCCGCCTCCTCGTGCGCTGGCTGCGCGTCGTCATTCTGGTACGTGGAGTTGCGCTGCGTCGAGTCGGTACGGTGCGCCTCCCGTTCGGCCCGGGCGGTGATCCGCTCGACCATGCCGGGGAAGATCACTCCGTGGAACGGCAGGATGCCGTACCAGTAGAGCCGTCCGGCCAGGCCCTGCGGGAAGTAGATCGCCCGCTGGTGGTAGTCGCTGCCGCCGTCGTCCGACGGGGTGACGGTCATCTCGAGCCAGGCGCGCCCCGGCGACTTGAACTCGGCCCGGAGGCGCAGGTACCGACCGCGCACCAACCGTTCGACGCGCCACCAGTCCAGCGCGTCGCCCTGCTCGAGACGCTTCGGGTCGCGACGGCCGCGGTTCAGGCCGACACCGCCGGCGATCTTGTCGAGCCAACCGCGAGCGACCCAGGCGAGCGGGAACGAGTACCACCCGTTCTCGCCCCCGATCGACTCGACGACGCTCCACACGGCCTCCGGTGGCGCGGACGAGTGCCGCTTGCGGTCGTCGACGTAGACGGTGTGGCCGGCCCATTCCGGGTCGCTCGGCAGCGGATCGGCCGACCCGCTCGAGAGCGTCGCGTTCCGCCAGCTCGTCTCGACGTCGCCCTTGCGCATCTTCGCCAGTGCGAGCCGGACCGCTCGGCGGTACGAGGTGAGTCCGCCCTCCGGCTGCGGGATGACGTCGTCGATGTCGTGTTCACGCTGGACGCACTCGAACTGCAGCGACTCGATGATCGGGGTCGCGAGCTTCCGCGGGATCGGCGTGACGACGTTGAACCAGTGCGCCGCCAGTCGTGGGGTGAGGACCGGGAGGACCGTGATCGGTCGCTGCGGCAGCTTCGCCTCCACCGCGTAGCCGTTGAGCATCTGCCCGTACCGGAGCACGTCCGGCCCGCCGATGTCGAACGTGCGGTTGACGTCGGCGGGGATCGTGAGTGCTTCGACCAGGTAGTAGAGGACGTCGCGGACGGCGATGGGCTGGATGTGGTTCCGCACCCAGCGCGGCGCGGGCATCCACGGCAGGACGTCCGTCAGGTGCCGGATCATCTCGAACGACGTGCTGCCTGAGCCGATGACGACGCCCGCCTGCAGCGCGACGGTCGGCACCCCGGAGCCGAGGAGGATCTCCCCCACCTCTTTCCGGCTGCGCAGGTGCTTGCTGAGGTCGCCGTCCGGGTGCAGACCGCCGAGGTACACGAACCGTTGCACGCCGGCCTCGTGACCGACACGGGCCATGGTCTGGGCGGCGTCGCGTTCGGCCTGCTCGAAGTCGCCGTCCGCTCCCATGGCGTGGGCGAGGTAGTAGACCGCCTCGATCCCGTCGACCGCGGCGGCGACGGCGTCGGCGTCCTGCAGGTCACCCTCGGCGACGGTCACCCGGTCCGCCCAGGGGACGTCCTGGAGCTTCCGGGGGTTGCGGACGAGGAGCCGGACGTCGTGCCCGGCATCGAGGAGTCTGGGGACCAGTCGACCACCGATGTAGCCGGTGGCCCCGGTGACGAGGACGCGCATGCTCCGCACGGTACGCCTCACGCCTGCTTGTAGGCTTGTCGGGTGGACAACGCAGCGCTCCCCGACAACACCGAAGCCGTCACTGCTGATGCCGTGCGTCGACTCATCGACCACGCCGTCCTCAAGCCCGAGCTGAGCCGCTCCGAGGTCGATGCGCAGCTCGACGAGGCCGCCGCGCACCGCGTGTTCAGCGTCTGCGTCCGTCCGGGCGACGTCCTGCACGCCGTCGAGCGCCTGCAGGGCACCGGGGTGGGCGTCGGCACCGTGATCGGCTTCCCGCACGGCACCACCTCGACCGCGGCCAAGGTCGCCGAGTCGCTGCAGGCCCTCGCCGACGGGGCCTTCGAGCTCGACATGGTGCAGGACATCGGCGCCGCGAAGTCCGGTGACTGGCAGCGTGTCGAGCGTGACGTCCGCGCCGTCGTCGATGCCGCCGGGGACACCGTCGTCAAGGTCATCCTCGAGACCGCGTACCTCACCGACGACGAGATCGTCGCCGCCAGTCGTGCCGCCGTCGCCGGTGGTGCCGCGTTCGTCAAGACCTCGACCGGCTTCGCCGGCGGTGGCGCGACCGCCGAGCACATCCGTCTGATGCGTGAGACCGTCGGCCCCGACACCGGTGTGAAGGCCTCCGGCGGCGTCCGCGGCCTGGACACCCTGCTCGAGATGGTCCGGGCCGGCGCGAGCCGCATCGGCACCAGCGCCTCCGCCCGCATCCTCGACGAGGTCGCGCACCGCGTCGCCACCGGTGCGGCCTCGGACCGCGGCGACGACACCTCGTCCTACTGAGCCCCTCTCCCCCGACCGACCTCACCTGGCCGGCCGCGTCCGGACGTGACGACACGTCCCGGACCGCTGCCGGGCCTCCCGACCGCCACACCGGAGTGCGCATGTCCAGCACCACGACCTCGTCCGAGTCCTCGAACCTGGCCCTCGCCGTCGACCTCGGCGGCACGAAGGTCGAGGCCGCGCTGGTCACCGACCAGGGCGTCGTCCTGCCCGCCACCCGGCACCGCAGCCCGACCGGCCCCGGCCGCACGTCCGAGGAGTTGCAGGCCGCGGTCGACGAGGTGGTCGTCGCGACCCTCGCCAGCCTGCCGGAGGACGCGACGCTGGTCGGCGTCGGGATCGGTTCGGCGGGTCCCGTGGACGAGGAGAACGGCCTGGTGTCCCCGCTGAACATGCCGGTCTGGCGCGGCTACCCGCTCCGTGACCGTGTCGCCGCCCACGTGCCTGCCGGGGTCCCGGTGACGCTGCGCATGGACGGGCTCGCGATCACGCTCGCCGAGCACTGGGTCGGTGCCGCGCAGGGCTCTGACCACGTGATGGGCATGATCGTCTCGACCGGCGTCGGTGGCGGGCTGATCCTGCACGGTCGGACCGTGAGCGGGCCGACCGGCAACGCCGGCCACATCGGACACGTCGAGTGCGGTGGGTACGACGACCCCTGCGCTTGCGGTGGCACCGGCTGCCTGGAGGCTGTGGCCAGCGGCCCGAAGACCGTCGCCTGGGCGCGTCGTCAGGGGTTCACCGGCAGCACCGGCGAAGAGCTCGCGGCCGCCTACGCGGCCGGGGACGAGGTCGCCGTGGCCGCGGTCAAGCGGAGCGGTCGCGCGCTCGGTCAGGCCATCGCGGCCGCGACGAGCCTGGTCGACCTGGAGGTCGTGGCGATCGGTGGCGGGTTCTCGCACGTCTCCCCTGACCTGTTCGAGTACGCCCGACAGGCCGTGGCGGAGCGGGTCGAGTTCCCGTTCGTGACGAAGGTGCGGATCGTGCCGACCGGGCTGTCGCAGGACGGCCCGCTCATCGGCGCCGCGGCGCTCGTGCACCGGGCCGACGTCCTCCGCTGACGCCGGTCCACCGCTTGTCCACACCCGCGCCCCCGGTGACGCCGGCTACGCCATCATGTGCTCGTGCCCTCCTCCCGCCTCGTCACCACGGACGACTGGCCGGCGGCGGAACTGCACGCCGCCGTCCTCGCCGGTGACCTCGTCGCGGTCGGTGCCTGCTGGGCGTCGGTCGCCGAACCGCAGGACGCCGCCCTCCGGGCCGCATCGTACGGATGGAGCGTCGGCGATCCGCGGGTCGTCGCCGGTGGCCTGAGCGCCGTGTGGATCTGGGGCGGGTGCTCACGCCCGCCCGTCCCCCACGACGGCTGCGTCCCCGCCGACGAACGGTTCCGCCGACGTGGCGCGTGGACGACCGTGCGCGAGATCGCCCTCGACGACGACGACGTCACCATGTGCGCCGGGGTGCGGGTGCTCACGCCCGAGGCGACCGCCCTCGACCTGCTCCGCGTCCGACGCCGGTTCGGCATGCGGGAAGCCGAGGCCCTCCGCGGACTGGTGGTCGCCGCGGACCTCGACCCGTCGTCCCTCGGACGCTGCCTCGAGCAGGCGGAACGGGCGCCGATGGGACGGCAGGCGCAGCGGCGGTTCCGCGACACCGGGTTCGACCGGACCGATCGGAGCCCGGCCTGACCGGCACTGCGCGGCCTGCCCGGCACTGCCCGGCCTGACCGGCACTGCCCGGGTCAGCCCGCGCTGACCCGGTACACGTCGTACACCGCGTCGATGCGGCGGACGGCGTTCAGCACGCGGTCGAGGTGCGTGGTGTCGCCCATCTCGAACACGAACCGTGACAATGCCAGGCGGTCGGACGACGTCGAGACGGTGGCCGACAGGATGTTCACGTGGTGGTCGGTGAGCACCCGGGTGACGTCGCTGAGCAGGCCGGACCGGTCGAGCGCCTCGATCTGGATCTGCACGAGGAACACCGACTTCGACGACGGGGCCCACTCGACCTCGATCATCCGGTCCGGCTCGTTCATCAGTGACTTGACGTTCGTGCACGACGCCTGGTGCACCGAGACGCCCTGGCCGCGGGTGATGAAGCCCACGATCTGGTCGCCCGGCACCGGAGTGCAGCACTTCGCGAGCTTCACGAGGATGTCCGGCGCACCGCGGACGAGCACGCCGCTGTCGCTGTTGCGCAGCTGTCGGCTCGTGACGTGACGCGGGAACGAGAGTTCCGGCTCGTCGGTCTCGGTCTCCGTCTGGATGCTGCCGAGTGCCTTCTCGATGACCGACTGGCTGGAGACGTGGCCCTCGCCGACTGCCGCGTAGAGCGCAGCGACGTCGTCGTACCGCATGGCCGACGCCACCTCGGAGATGGTGTCCTGGCTCATGATGCGCTGGAGCGGCAGGTTCTGCTTCCGCATCGCCCGCGCGATCGCGTCACGGCCCTGCTCGATCGCCTCTTCGCGACGTTCCTTCGTGAACCACTGCTTGATCTTGTTCCGCGCTCGCGGGCTGCGGACGAACGTCAGCCAGTCCTGGCTCGGCCCGGAGTCGGGGTTCTTCGACGTGAAGATCTCGACGACGTCACCGCTCGACAGCGCGCTCTCGAGGGGCACCAACCGCCCGTTGACCTTGGCGCCCATCGTGCGGTGCCCGATCTCGGTGTGCACGGCGTAGGCGAAGTCGACCGGCGTGGCACCGGCGGGCAGGCCGATGACCTTGCCCTGCGGGGTGAAGACGTAGGTCTCCTTCGCACCGATCTCGTACCGCAGCGAGTCGAGGAACTCGGCCGGGTCGCTGGTCTCCGCCTGCCAGTCGGTGATGTGCGCGAGCCACGCCATGTCCTGGTCGGACTGGCTCGAGCTCTCGGCGTCACGCCCGGTGACGCGCTGCTTGTACTTCCAGTGCGCGGCGACACCGAACTCGGCACGCTGGTGCATCTCGTGCGTGCGGATCTGGATCTCGACCGCGCGCCCCTGCGGCCCGAGGACCGTCGTGTGCAGCGACTGGTACAGGTTGAACTTCGGCGTCGCGATGTAGTCCTTGAAGCGACCGGGCAGTGGCGTCCACCGCGCGTGCACCGCACCGAGCATCGCGTAGCAGTCGCGGACCGTGGGGACGAGGACGCGGATGCCGACCAGGTCGTAGATCTCGTCGAACTCGCGCCCGCGCACGATCATCTTCTGGTAGATCGAGTAGTACTGCTTCGGGCGGCCCATGACGTCGCCCCGGATCTTGGCGGCCTTCAGGTCCTTCTTCAGGGTCCCGGTGACGCTCTGCACGAACTGCTCGCGCTTGGGCTGCCGCTCCTTGACCAGGCTGTCGATCTCGACGTAGAGCTTCGGGTGGAGCACCGCGAAGGACAGGTCCTCGAGCTCCAGCTTGATCATCTGGATGCCGAGGCGGTGCGCGAGCGGCGCGTAGATCTCGAGCGTCTCCTTCGCCTTGCGCGATGCGGAGGCGGACTCCACGAAACCCCAGGTGCGGGCGTTGTGCAGGCGGTCGGCGAGCTTGATGACGAGTACCCGGATGTCCTTCGACATCGCGATCACCATCTTGCGGACGGTCTCGGCCTGGGCGCTGTCGCCGTACTTGACCTTGTCGAGCTTCGTGACGCCGTCGACGAGCATCGCGATCTCGTCGCCGAAGTCCTCGCGCAACTGGTCGAGCTGGTAGTCGGTGTCCTCCACCGTGTCGTGCAGCAGCGCGGCCGCGATCGTGATCGTGCCGATGCCGAGGTCGGCGAGGATCTGCGCCACGGCCACGGGGTGGGTGATGTACGGCTCGCCCGACTTCCGCTTCTGCCCGTCGTGCGCACGCTCGGCGACGGAGTACGCGCGCTCGATCAGCGTCGTGTCCGCCTTGGGGTGGTGCGACCGGACCGTGCGGATCAGGGTGTCGACGGCGCCCGCGGGCTGCGCGCGAGAGAACAGCCGCGGCAACAGGGAGCGGAGCGAACCGAGGTTCCCCGTCGTGTTCGCACCGAGCGGCGGACTGGACGGCCGCGGTGCCGAACCGGGCCGCGAGCCGTCGCCGGGACGGGACGCACCGCCGGACCCAGGAGCACCGCCGGACCGGGAGGCTGCGCCGGCATCCGGCTGCGAGGACTCACGCGTGTCGGTCATGCTGCGCCTCCCGGGACTCGATCCGACAACACTACGCGTGTCGTGTCAGTGCTCGTGACCACGTTCGCCGTCAGCGGCGGCGTCCGAACCGGGCCGGACGACAGGGGTGCCGGACTGCTCCCAGGCGACCATGCCGCCGGAGAGGCTGACGGCGGGGACGCCGGCGCGCTCGAGCGCCGCGACCACCTGCGCCGAGCGGTACCCGCTGTGGCACACGACCACGGCGGGGTGCTCGTCGTCGACGGGGACCTCGGCCCAGCGGGCCTGCAGCTCCGACATCGGCAACAGCGTCGCCTGCGGTGCGTGCACCTCGTCCCACTCGGACTGCTCGCGCACGTCGATCAGCGGTGCGCCGGCCTCCAGGCGCGCGAGCGCCTCGGTGAGGTCGACCTCGGCGGCGGCCATCAGACCTCCGCCCCGGCCTCGACCGGACGCTTCTTCGCGGCCGCCTGCTGCTTCTTCGCGTCGGCCGCGACGATCTTCGGCTCCTTCTCACGGAGGTGCGCGTACATCGGCGAGGCCAGGAAGATCGTGGAGTACGTCCCGACGATGATGCCGATGAACAGCGCGAGCGAGATGTCCCGGAGCGTTCCGGCACCGAGCACGTACGACCCGATGAACAGGATCGCCGCCACGGGCAGGAGCGCGACGATCGAGGTGTTGATCGACCGGACCAGCGTCTGGTTCACGGCAAGGTTGACCGACTGCTTGAACGTGCGGATCGACTCGATGCTCGTGTTCTCGCGCACCTTGTCGAACACCACCACGGTGTCGTACAGCGAGTACCCGAGGATGGTGAGGAAGCCGATCACCGCAGCCGGCGTGACCTCGAGTCCGACGATGCCGTAGACCCCCGCTGTGATGAGGAGGTCGTGGATCAGTGCGGTCATCGCCGCGAGCGACATCTTCCAGGTGCGGAAGTACAGCGCCATGAACACGGCTGCCAGGGCCAGGAAGATCACGAGACCGCGGATCGCCTGCGCCAGGACGTCGGCACCCCACGTCGCACCGATGAAGGTCGCCGCGACCTTGTCGTCCGGCACCTTGTACGCCGAAGCGAGTTCGGAGGCGATCTCGTCGGTCTGGGCGGTCGTCAGCTGACCGGTCTGCACGCGGATGCCGTGCTGGCCGAGCTGCGAGACGCGCGGGATGACGTCCGGGACGACGCGTTCGACCGTCTCGGTCGCGAGGCCCTGGTCCGTCGACTTCGCGTCGGAGATGGTGAACTCGGAGCCGCCGGTGAACTCGATGCCGAGCTGGTACCCGCCGCGCAGCCACGGGATCGCGAGCGAGAGCACGATGCACACGACCGCGATGACGTACCAGGTCTTCCGGCGCCCGACGATGTCGTAGGACCGCTTGCCCGTGTAGAGGTCGCTGCCGAACTGGCTGAAGCTCGCCATCAGCTGTCCTTCCCGTTGCCCGTGCCGGTGCCGTTGCCCGTGCCGTTGTCGGTGCCGGCGGCCTTGCGCTCGGCGATGGTCTGGCGGCGGGCGGCTTCACGCGCACTGCGCTGCCGCTTGCCGTCCACGATCGGGGCCCGGAACTGCGCTCGGCCGCGGTACACCGCACCGAGTGCTGCCGGGTCGAGCCCGCTGAAGCGGTGCCCTTCGCCGAAGAAGCGCGTCCGGGCGATGAGCTGCATCATCGGGTGCGTGAAGAGCGCGACCACGACGACGTCGATCAGGGTGGTGAGGAGCAGCGTGAACGCGAAGCCCTTCACGTCGCTGACCGCGAGCACGTAGAGGGTCACGGCGGCGAGGAAGTTCACCGAGTCGGAGGCCAGGATCGTGCGGAGTGCACGCTTCCAGCCGGACTCGACCGCGCTCTCGAGGGCGCGGCCGTCACGGAGTTCGTCTCGGATGCGTTCGAAGTAGACGATGAACGAGTCGGCCGTGATGCCGATCGCCACGATCAGACCCGCGACTCCCGCCAAGGACAGTCGGTAGTCGACGCGCCACGACATGATCGCGATCACCAGGTAGGTGAGCGCTGCGGCGACACCGAGCGACAGGACCGTGACGAACGCCAGGGACCGGTACTGGATGACCGAGTAGATGACGACGAGGATCAGACCGATGAGACCGGCGACGAGGCCGCCGACCAGCTGCGCGGTACCGAGCGTCGAGGAGATGACCTCGTTCGACTGCACCTGGAAGTTGATCGGCAGCGCGCCGTACTTCAGCTGGTCAGCGAGGGTCTTCGACGAGTCGGCGGTGAAGTTGCCGGTGATCTGCGCCTTGCCGTTGGTGATCGCGGAGTTCGTCGTCGGTGCCGTGATCACGGTGCCGTCGAGGACGATCGCGAACTGGTTCTGCGGCTGGGCGAGCTTGACCAGGCGGTTCGTGACCGAGCCGAAGTCCTTCGTGCCGGCCCCGTTGAAGGACAGGTTGACGGCCCATTCACCGGTCGTCGTGCCCTGCGAGTTCGACGCGAGGCCCGAGGTGGCGTTGCTGATGTCGGCACCCGACACCTCGACCGGGCCGAGGATGTACTTCGCCGCACCGTCGTTGTCACACGTGACCAGGGGCTCGTCGTCCGGAGCCGACGTGACGTCGTCCGGAGCCGTGCACTTGTAGTTCGTGTAGAGGTCCTGCAGCTTGGGCGTCACCCAGGCCAGGTCGCTGCCGTTCGTCGGCTTCGCGCTCGGCGTCGCCTGCAGCGATGCGGGCGGCGAGTACGGCGTCGGCGAGGCGGACGACCCCGAGCCGGAGTCCCCCACGGCGCTGTCTGACGCTGCCTCGGTGTAGAGCACCGGCCGGAAGGTCAGTTTCGCCGCGGCCTCGATGCGCTGGATCGTCTGCTGGTCCGGCTTGCCCGGGATCGAGACGACGATGTTGTTCGCGCCCTGGGTGTTGATCTCGGACTCCGAGACACCGGTGGCGTCGATGCGCTGGCGGATGATGTTCACCGCCTGCTGCAGCTGCTGCGAGGTGACTGCCGAGCCCTCGGTGCTCTGCGCTGCGAGGGTGATCTGCGTACCACCTTGCAGGTCGAGTGCCAGCTCGGGGAGCCAGCTCGCGCCGGCGTACCACTTGTCGGAGGCGTTCTTGGTGGTGCTCGCGAGGACCGATGCGGCGGTGTTCAACCCCGCGAGGACCGCGATGAGGATCACCAACCAGGTGAGCGAGCGGAGCGCCTTCTTGACGGGTGTCGATCGTGCCACCGGTCGTCTCGTCTTTCTGTCGTGAGCCCCGCACGTCGCAACGCACGGGGCTCATGGTGTCGCACCGCCGGTCAGCCGGCGGCGTCGGAGGTCAGTCTTCGGTCTTGCGCTTCGTGGTGTCGACGTCCTCGACACGCTCGCCGTAGATCGGCTCGCCGTTGAGTTCGGTGACGTGGGAGTCCGACTCGGTCTCGGTCGTGACGGTCGTGTCCACGGCCTCCGGGGTCTCTTCCGGGACGACGCGGGACAGCGTCTGGCGGTGCACCGTGATGACGGTGCCGGGCGCGATCTCGACGTCCGCGGTGACCTTCTCGTCATCGACCGACACGAGCGTGCCGTACAGGCCGAAGGACAGCATGACGCGTGCGCCCGGGACCATCTGGCTGGCGGTCTCGGTCTGCTGCTTCTTGCGCTTGCGGCTGCTGTAGAACATGAAGGCCGCGAACGCCACGACGATGATGATGAGGAAGTACTGGTCCATGGGAGCCTTCGGTCGGTCGAGCGGTTTCGGGCGCGAGCAGTCTAGAGCACGTACATGTGCAGTACTTCACGCATCGTCGGCGTCGAAGAGACCGGGCTGGGCGGCCGCGTGGCCGGGTGTCAGACCGAAGTGTCGCCAGGCCTGCGGCGTCGCGATCCGCCCGCGCGGGGTCCGGGTGACCAGACCGATCCGCACGAGGAACGGCTCCACGACCGACTCGATGGTCTCGGACTCCTCGCCCACGGACACCGCGAGCGTGTTCAGGCCGACGGGTCCGCCGTCGAAGCGGGTGAGCATCGTCTCGAGCACCGCGCGGTCCAGCCGGTCGAGGCCGTACTCGTCGACGTCGTAGAGCTCCAGGGCCCCCTGGACGGCAGCCATGCCGTCGCGGGTGCCGTGCACGAGCGCGTAGTCCCGGACGCGACGGAGCAGGCGGTTCGCGATGCGCGGGGTACCCCGGGAACGCCCGGCGATCTCCCGCAGGGCGTACCGGTCGAAGTCGAGCTCGAGCAGGTGCGCGGCACGGATCAGGACCTGTTCGAGTTCGTCACGCTCGTAGAACTCGAGGTGTGCGGTGAAGCCGAAGCGGTCGCGGAGCGGGTTCGGCAGGAGACCTGCCCGGGTGGTCGCCCCGACGAGGGTGAACGGCGCGAGGTCGAGCGGGATGCTCGTCGCCCCGGCGCCCTTGCCCACCATCACGTCGATGCGGAAGTCCTCCATCGCCAGGTAGAGCATCTCCTCGGCCGAGCGCGCCATCCGGTGGATCTCGTCGATGAACAGGACGTCGCCGGGCATCAGGGACGACAGGACCGCGGCGAGGTCGCCGGCGTGCTGGATCGCCGGTCCGCTCGACATCCGCAAGGGCCGCGCCGACTCGTGCGCGACGATCATCGCGAGCGTGGTCTTGCCGAGTCCGGGAGGCCCGGCCATCAGGATGTGGTCCGGCGTCCGGTCCTGCATCGCCGCGGCCTTGAGCAGCAGGTCGAGCTGCCCGCGGACCTTGCGCTGTCCGACGAACTCGTCGAGCGACTTCGGTCGCAACGCCCCCTCGAACGCCAGCTCCTCCGGCGACTGCGCGTCGGCGGCGGTGATCCCGCCGCTCACCGTCCGGCACCGGTGGGTCGGAGGGTCCCGAGTGCGGCGCGGAGCAGCGCCTGGGTGCCCATCTGCTCGACCCCGGGTTCGTTCGCGACGGCGTCGTCGACGGCACTGCGGGCAGCGTCCTCGCGCCAACCGAGACCGACGAGCGCGGTGACGACGTCCTCGGACGCGGGGTGGGCGACGGCTGCGGCAGCCGCTGCCGTGGTCGTGGGCGCCTCGAAGGCGGCGAGCTTGCCGGCGAGGGCGACGATGATCAGCTTGGCCGTCTTCGGGCCGATGCCGGAGACCTTGCGGAACGCTCCGTCGTCGTCGTTCGCGACGGCGTTCGCGACCTGGGCCGCGGTCATCTGCCCGAGGACGCCGAGTGCCGACTTCGGGCCGACGCCGGAGACACTCCGGAGCAGGTCGAAGACGCGCAGGGCATCGGTCGACTCGAAGCCGAACAACTCGAAGGCGTCGTCGCGCACGATCAGGGCCGTCCGGACGAAGACCTCGGATCCGTGACGCATCGTCAGGGCGTGCGCGGGCGTGACCGTGACGGCGTACCCGACTCCCCCGACCTCCACCACGGCGGTCGATCCGGCGACGTCGATGCAGGTGCCCCGGAGACTCGCGATCATGCCCCGAGCCTAGGGCGGGCCGGGGACGTCCTCGCGCCGCCGCTCCGCACGAGGGGCGACGCGGCACTGCGTCCGGCCGCGCCGGCCTGCGCGTCCCGCCAGGCCCGCTGTGCCGGGGTGAGCGTCGACGGACCGGAGCTGACGGCATCGGGCGAGCCGAGCCTCCAGGCATGACAGACGGCCAGGGCGAGCGCGTCCGCGGCGTCGGCGGGCTTCGGCGCCTCGGCGAGCCCGAGGACCCGGGCGACCATCGCCTGGACCTGCCGCTTGTCCGCGTTGCCGTAGCCGGTGATGGCGGCCTTCACCTCGGACGGGGTGTGCAGACCGACCGGCAGCCCGCGCGCGGCGGCCGCGTGCAGGGCCAGGCCCGACGCCTGCGCCGTCCCCATCACGGTGCGGACGTTCGCCTGCGCGAAGACACGCTCGACCGCCACCGCGTCGGGACGGTGTGCGTCGATCTGTTCGGCGATGCCCTCGGCGATCGCGAGCAGTCGCAGTTCCAGCGCCATGTCGGCGGGGGTCCGCACGACCGTCACGTGCACCAACCGCGCCCGGCGATCCGGCGTGACCTCGACCACGCCGACGCCGCAGCGGGTGAGCCCGGGGTCGACCCCGAGGACCCGGAGCGCCGCGCCGGACCTGGCCGTGATCAGTCCTCGTCTTCGTCGAGTTCGGCCTGGACGTCCGCCGGCACGTCGAAGTTGGCGTAGACGTTCTGGACGTCGTCGCTGTCCTCGAGCGCGTCGATGAGCTTGAACACCTTGCGGGCGGTGTCGGCGTCGACCTCGACCTTGAGGTTCGGTACGAACTCGGCGTCCGCGGCGTCGTAGTCGATGCCGGCAGCCTGCAGGGCGGTCCGCGCCTCGACGAGGTCACTCGCCTCGGTGATGACCTCGAAGCCGCCGCCCTGGTCGATGACGTCCTCGACGCCGGCGTCGAGCACGGCCGTCATCACGTCGTCCTCGGTCAGGTCGTCGGTCTTGGTGACCGAGATGACACCCTTGCGGTTGAAGTTGTACGCGACGCTGCCCGGGTCGGCCATGGTGCCGCCGTTGCGGCTCATCGCCGTCCGGACCTCGGCCGCGGCACGGTTCTTGTTGTCGGTGAGGCACTCCACCAGGAGCGCGACGCCGTTCGGCCCGTAGCCCTCGTACATGATGGTCGTGTACTCGATCGACTCACCGGTCAAGCCGGCGCCGCGCTTGATGGCGCGGTCGATGTTGTCGTTCGGGACCGAGGTCTTCTTGGCCTTCTGGACCGCGTCCACGAGGGTCGGGTTGCCCGACATGTCGGCCCCGCCCATCTTCGCGGCGACTTCGATGTTCTTGATGAGCTTGGCGAACGACTTCGCACGGCGACCGTCGATGACGGCCTTCTTGTGCTTCGTCGTCGCCCACTTGGAATGCCCGGACACGGTTCTCCTTGCGTCGTGCGGAAAGTCTCCGACAGTTTACCGGCTGGGCCCACACGGCCGGTACCGGCGCGCCACGGACCCCCGCGTCAGGCGCGGCGGACGATGTCGAGGAAGCGACGGTGGAACCGGTCCTCGCCCGCGACCTCGGGGTGGAACGCACTCGCGAGCACGTTGCCCTGCTGCACGGCCACCACCTGGCCGTCGGGCAGCGCACCGATGACGTCCACGCCGGACCCGTGCTGCTCGACGACCGGCGCGCGGATGAACACCGCGTGCACCGGGTCGGCACCGAGGTCGGGCATCGGGATGTCGATCTCGAACGAGTCGTTCTGGTTGCCGAAAGCGTTGCGCCGCACCGTGGTGTCGAGGACGTCGAGCGTGTGCTGCCCCGCGATGCCGTCGGTGATCCGCGAACTGAGCATGATCATGCCCGCGCACGTACCGTAGGTCGGGAGTCCGGCACGGATGGCGTCACGCAGGGGCTCGGCGACGCCGAACGCGCGGGAGAGCTTGTCCATCACGCTCGACTCGCCGCCGGGGATCACGACACCGTCGAGGGCGTCGATCTCCTCCGGGCGGCGGAGCGGGACGACGTCCGCACCGAGCTCGGCGAGCGAGGCGATGTGTTCGCGGAAGTCGCCCTGCAGTGCCAGGACGCCGATCCGGGGGGCGGCCTTACCAGCCACGCTCGGCGAGGCGGTGCGGTGCTGGGACGTCGGCGACGTTGATGCCGACCATCGCTTCACCCAGACCACGGGAGACCTCGGCGATGACCTTCGGGTCGTCGTGGAAGGTGACGGCCTTGACGATCGCGGCGGCACGCTTCGCCGGGTCGCCCGACTTGAAGATGCCGGAACCGACGAACACGCCGTCGGCACCGAGCTGCATCATCATCGCGGCGTCCGCGGGGGTGGCGACACCACCGGCGGTGAAGAGCACGACGGGCAGTGCGCCGGTCTGGGCGACTTCCTTCACCACGTCGTACGGCGCCTGCAGTTCCTTGGCAGCGACGTAGAGCTCGTCCTCCTTGAGGTTCCGCAGCGCCGCGATCTCCTTCGAGATGGTGCGGATGTGGCGCGTGGCCTCGGACACGTCACCGGTGCCCGCTTCGCCCTTGGAGCGGATCATCGCCGCACCCTCGGTGATGCGACGGAGGGCTTCGCCGAGGTTGGTGGCGCCGCAGACGAAGGGGGTCGTGAAGCCCCACTTGTCGATGTGGTTCACGTAGTCGGCCGGGGAGAGGACCTCGGACTCGTCGATGTAGTCGACACCGAGCTCCTGCAGCACCTGGGCCTCGACGAAGTGCCCGATGCGGGCCTTCGCCATGACCGGGATCGACACGGCGGCGATGATCTCCTCGATCATCGACGGGTCGGACATGCGGGCGACACCACCCTGGGCGCGGATGTCGGCGGGGACGCGCTCGAGGGCCATGACGGCGGTGGCGCCGGCTTCCTCGGCGATGCGTGCCTGGTCGGCGTCGATCACGTCCATGATGACGCCGCCCTTGAGCATCTCCGCGAGACCGCGCTTGACGCGCGAGGACCCGGTGGTCGAAGTGGCGTTGACGGTGCTGGGGGTGCTGTCGCTCATGATCCCTCCATCTTAGTGCGGAGCAGGCGTCAGCGCTGTTCGCCCCAAGCGTCCGCGATGAGCACCCGGGTGTCGCCGAGCATCTGCGACATCGACTTGGTGCGGGCGATGATCGGGAAGAAGTTCGAGTCCGACTCCCACCGCGGGACCACGTGCTGGTGCAGGTGCGCGGCGACCCCGGCTCCGGCGACCTCGCCCTGGTTCATGCCGATGTTGAAGCCGTCGCAGTGCGAGACCCGCCGGAGGACCCGCATCGCCGTCTGGGTCAGCTCGCCGATCTCCTGCAGTTCCTCCGGCGTCGTCTCGTCGTAGAGCGGGACGTGTCGGTACGGGCAGACCAGCAGGTGCCCGTTGTTGTACGGGTACAGGTTCAGCAGCACGTACGCGTGCTCGCCCCGCGCGACGATGAGGGCTTCCTCGTCGGACTTCCGCGGCGCCTCGCAGAACGGGCAGTCGTCACGGTGTCCGCGGCCCTCGCCCGCGCGACCGGCGTCGATGTAGGCCATCCGGTGCGGGTTCCACAGGCGCTGGAAGGCGTCCGGGACCGCCGCCTGGGTGGCGGCGTCCCGGATCACCAGCGGGTCGCCCTCGTCGTCGAGCGGGCCGGTCATCAGACCTGCACGCGGTCGCGGATGGCGGTCGTGATGCGCTCCACCGCTTCGTCGACGGGCACGCCGTTGTCCTGACGGCCGTCCCGGAAGCGGAAGCTCACGGCCCCGGCGTCGCGGTCGTCCCCGCCCGCGATGAGCTGGAACGGCACCTTCGCCTTGGTGTGCGTGCGGATCTTCTTCTGCATGCGGTCGTCGGAGTGGTCGACCTCGGCGCGGACGCCCTTCGCGCGGAGCTTCGCGACGACTTCGTCGAGGTAGTCGCCGTACTCCTCGGCCACCGGGATCGCGACGACCTGCACCGGCGAGAGCCATGCGGGGAACGCTCCGGCGTAGTGCTCGGTGAGGACGCCGAAGAACCGCTCGATGGACCCGAACAGGGCGCGGTGGATCATCACCGGGCGCTGCCGGGTGCCGTCGGCGGCGGCGTACTCGATGCCGAAGCGCTCCGGCAGGTTGAAGTCGAGCTGCACGGTGGACATCTGCCAGGTGCGGCCGATGGCGTCGCGCGCCTGCACGGAGATCTTCGGGCCGTAGAAGGCCGCACCGGCGGGGTCGGCGACGAGTTCGAGCCCGGACTCCTCGGCGACCTCGCGCAGGGTGTTCGTCGCGACCTCCCAGACCTCGTCGTCGCCGACGTACTTCTCGGGGTCCTTGGTGGAGAGCTCGAGGTAGAAGTCGTCGAGGCCGTAGTCGCGGAGCAGGGACAGCACGAACTGGAGGGTCGTCGTGAGCTCCTCCTTCATCTTCTCCTGCGTGGTGAAGATGTGCGCGTCGTCCTGGGTCAGCCCGCGGACCCGGGTGAGGCCGTGGATGACGCCGGACTTCTCGTTGCGGTAGACCGTGCCGAACTCGAACATCCGCAGCGGCAGGTCACGGTACGACCGGGCCTGCGACCGGTACGCCAGGATGTGCATCGGGCAGTTCATCGGCTTGAGGTAGTAGTCCGCGCCCTGACGGGTGACGTTGCCGTCCTCGTCGCGGGCCTCGTCCATGTGCATGGGCGGGAACATGCCGTCCTTGTACCACCCGAGGTGCCCGGACTGCTCGAACAGGTCGCCCTTGGTGATGTGCGGCGTGTAGACGAACGAGTAGCCCTCCTGCTCGTGCCGCCGACGCGAGTAGTCCTCCATCTCGCGGCGGATGATGCCGCCCTTCGGGTGGAAGATCGCCAGGCCCGAACCGATCTCGTCGGGGAACGAGAACAGGTCGAGTTCGGCGCCGAGCTTGCGGTGGTCGCGCTTCGCTGCCTCTTCGAGACGCACGAGGTACGCCTTGAGCTGGTCCTTGTCCGGCCACGCGGTGCCGTAGACGCGCTGCAGCTGGGGGTTCTTCTCCGACCCGCGCCAGTACGCGGCGGCGACGCGCATGAGCTTGGCGGCGTTGCCGATCCAGCGGGTGTGTGGGACGTGCGGGCCACGGCAGAGGTCCTGCCAGACGACGTCGCCGGACTTCGGGTCGACGTTCTCGTAGACGGTGAGTTCACCGGCACCGACTTCGACGCTCTCGCCGGAGTCGCCTTCCGACGCGGCACCCTTCAGGCCGATCAGCTCCTGCTTGTAGGGCTCCCCCGCCATGAGCTCACGGGCTTCATCGTCGGTGACGACCCGGCGCCGGAAGCGCTGGGCTTGCTTGACGATGCGGTCCATGCCCTTCTCGATCGCCTTGAGGTCCTCCGGTGTGAAGGGCTCGGCGACGTCGAAGTCGTAGTAGAAACCGTCGGTGACGGGCGGCCCGATGCCGAGCTTGGCGTCCGGGTTGATCTGCTGCACCGCCTGCGCGAGCACGTGCGCGGCCGAGTGGCGCAGGATGTCGAGGCCGTCCTGCTCGTCGAGCGTCACCGGCTCGGCGGTCTCCCCCGCCTGGACGTCGGCGGCGAGGTCCTTGAGTGCTCCGTCGACACGGATGGCGACGACACCGCGGACGCCGTCGAAGAGCTCGGTCCCCGTCGTGGTGGTCGTCGCGGTGCGGGGCTCGGGTGCCTGGGGCACGTCGGCGGGCTCGGCGGATGCTGCGGCGACTGACTCGGTCACGATGGTGGGGCTCCCTCGGTCTGGTGGTACGTCGATGGTAGTGGCGGGCCGGGTCAGGCGGGCACGCGGCCGAGCGTGGTCACGGGCAGGCGCGGCTCGAGGCGCTCCCGGCCGGACAGCCCGTCGAGTTCGAGCAGCGCGGCGAACCCGATCGCCTGGTACCCGGCACGCTCGAGCAGGGTCACGGTCGCGGCCGCGGTGCCGCCGGTGGCCAGGACGTCGTCGACGACGAGCACGCGGGTGCCGGGCTCGAGCTGGCCCGGGCGGAGTTCGAGTTCGGCCTCGCCGTACTCGAGCGCGTACTGCTCACTGAGGACCTCGCCAGGCAGCTTGCCGGCCTTGCGCACGGTGAGCACGCCGACCTGGTGCTGGGCGGCGATGCCGCCGGCCAGGGCGAACCCGCGGGCCTCGATCCCGGCGACGGCTTCGAAACCGGCGCCCACCGCGAACGGCGCAGCGAGGGCCTCGCAGACGCGGCCGAAGGCGATCGGGTCGGCGAACACCGGCGTCACGTCGCGGAAGAGCACGCCCGGCTTCGGGAAGTCGGGGACGATCGTGGTGAGGCGCTCGACGAGAGCAGCCGCGGAGTCGGTCATGCACTCAACCGTACGGGGCTGGCAGCGTCCCGCCGTCCGGCGCGCTTGCACGGGTGGCGCCGGACGGGAGGCTCGCCACCGGCTGGTGCGGTGCCTCCCGTCCGGCGCTGGTCGCGACGGCTGCCCACGTCCGTCACCTCCACATGTGCATGGCGGCGCCGAGCATCACCCACTCGGCTTCTCGGCGCAGGCGGGCCTGTTCTTCGCGGTGCCGGCGGAGCTCGTCGGCCGGGTCGACCTCGTGCGGCTGCCGCCGGGTGCGACGGCTCCACACGATGAGGGCGAGTCCGATCCGGAGGGCGATCCGGTCCGGCAACGACACCCGGTGGGGTCGTCCCGTCGGCGGCCGCACGGGTCGGAGGAGGGTCTTCGATGACATGGTGGATTCCTGTTCGGAGAATGGATTCGAGTGCTCGAGAAAGGGTCGACGAATCGACCGGAGAAGACCGTGGCGATGTCCCGGAAGGCGCGACAGCGCGACCTCGGAGAATGTCGTGAGGGCATTCCGGACGCATTGTCGGAAGGAGTGCGGCCCGGCCGGGACGGCCGTGCACGAGTGCCGGAACTGCTGCCGGGCCGGAGGCGCGCCACGGCCGGACCAGCACCGCTGGCGGTCCAACGCACCAGCCGGGCTCCAGCGCGCAGCGCTCAGGCCCGGTCAGCGTTCCGGCCCGGAACTCGTCAGGACCGGCACTCGTCAGGACCGGGGCGTGCCAGGACCAGGGCTCGCCGGGACGCGGATCTGCCAGGACTCGCGCCCGCTAGGACCCGGGCCTGCCAGGACTCGCGCCCGCTAGGACCCGGGCCTGCCAGGACTCGCGCCTGCTAGGACCCGGGCCTGCCAGGAGCCGGCGTGCCAGGACTCAGCGCGGTACGAGGACCAGCACGGGGCTGGACTCAGTGCATCCCGCAGGTGCGAGGAAGACCGATCAGCAGGAACCGAGGACGGGACCGGTGGTTCCACGGACTGCACGGTACGGCGTCTGCATGGTGATCATTGTCGGCCCCCTTTCGGCGAGGTCTCTGCGGCACTGCTCTGGATCGGTACTGCTTTGAATCGGTACTGATTCGATTCGGTACTGCTCTGCATTCATCGGAACATCCGTTCGGGTGTTCGCGATGAGGGAACACTATCCGTGTCCGCAAGCGACGCGCAACCCTTTCCGGTGATCTCGTGCGGAATTGCATGGCGGAACACCTGAGCCCACTCCGACCGGCCCGCACCACCGGATGAACACGGCGGTCGCACCCCGGTCAACCCCTCGTTCTGGAGATCGACCGCCACGCGGAGCACGGGTTCCGATGGTCCACGGTCGGCGGTAGGACGTGCAGGGCGTCCCCCGGCCTCGGAGGGGAACCGATGCACACCAGGATCCGAGCACGCGTCGCAGCAGTGCTCATCGCGACGGCCACGATCACCGGAACGGGCGCACTGCACGCCTCGGACGGGGCAGTCGCCGCCGTGCCACCGCTCACGAGCGCCACCATCAGGACCGCGGCCGCGACCGAGGTCTTCGCGGGCGGTCTCGCCGTGCAGCCGGACAGCCAGCCCGCCCTGGCGGCAGCGAAGCTCACCGCCGAGGGGCGGACCACCGAGGCGGCCGCCGCCCGCACGATCGCCACCCGACCGATCGCGACCTGGCTCGGGGAGTGGTACACCGGCGGCCTGCTCGACCGGGTCGTCGCCCGCAACCTGGCCGTCGCCGAGAAGGCCGGGACCACCCCCGTGTTCGTGACCTACGCGATACCCAACCGGGACTGCGGCGGCTACTCCGCCGGCGGGCTCGGTGCCGCCGAGTACACGGCGTGGAACCAGCAGATCGCCGCCGACCTCCGCGGGCACCGGGCGGTCGTGCTCGTCGAGCCGGACTCGCTCTCGCACCTCGCGACGTGCACGAGCGAGCGTGACACACGACCCGGCCTGATCGCGTCCGCCGTCCGTGCGTTCACGGCCGCCGGCGTGCCGACGTACCTCGACGGCGGCAACGAGAACTGGAACACGCCGGCGCTGCAGGCCTCGTACCTGCAGCAGGCCGGGGTCACGGACGCACGCGGCTTCTTCACGAACGTGTCGAACTTCTACGGGGTGGACGGGGAGCGGGCCTACTCCGACCGCGTGAGTGCCCTGACGGGTGGGTCGCACTACGTCATCGACACCTCGCGCAACGGCCGCGGGTGGTCCGGGTCGTGGTGCAACCCGCCGGGTGCCGGTCTCGGCCGGGTACCGCACGCGACCGGCGGCACGACGGGACTCGACGCACTGCTCTGGGTCAAGACGCCCGGGGCGAGCGACGGGACGTGCAACGGCGGGCCCGCCGCGGGTTCGTGGTTCGCGGCGTACGCGGTCGACCTGGTCGCCAACGCACGGCAGTAGTCGGCGCCGGCCGGGAGGCGCACCCCGCCGGGCGACGAGCGGTCGGGACGACGAACGGTCGGGACGACGAACGGCCCGGCCCCCGCGTGGGGACCGGGCCGTCAGGACCGGGGTGGGATCAGACCGTGGCGGGCGTGCCGACCAGGGCGACGAGCGCCCCGTCGACGACGTCGACCCGGACGGTGTCACCCTCGTCGACCGACCCGTCGACCACGAGCTCCGCGATCCGGTCGTCGACCTCGCGTTGGATCAGCCGGCGGAGCGGCCGGGCGCCGTACTCGGGCTCGTACCCGTGCTCGGCGAGCCAGTCCGTGGCGGCGCCGGAGACCGACAGGACCATGCCCTGCGCGGCCAGACGGAACGCGGTGTCCTGCAGGAGCAGCGACACGATCGACCGCAGCTGTCCGCGCTCGAGCTTGCGGAAGAGCACGATCTCGTCGATGCGGTTGATGAACTCCGGTCGCATCGATTCGCGGAGCTTGCCCATCACGCGGTTGCGCAGGTCCTCCTCCGCGTACCCGCCGTCGGCCGCGACGGAGAACCCGAGCGCACCCGAGCGGGACGCCAGGAACTCGGAGCCGATGTTCGAGGTCATGATGACGACCGCGTTCCGGAAGTCGACCGTCCGGCCCTGACCGTCGGTGAGCCGTCCGTCGTCGAGCACCTGCAGCAGCAGGTTGAACACGTCCGGGTGCGCCTTCTCGACCTCGTCGAGCAGGATCACCGAGTACGGGTTCCGACGGACACGCTCGGTCAGCTGTCCGGCTTCGTCGTAGCCGACGTACCCCGGAGGGGCACCGACCAGCCGCGAGACCGTGTGGCGCTCGCCGAACTCGCTCATGTCGAAGCGGAGCATCGCCGACTCGTCACCGAACAGCGACGAGGCCAGCGCCTTGGCGAGTTCGGTCTTGCCGACGCCGGTCGGACCGAGGAACAGGAAGCTGCCGACCGGACGACGAGGGTCGCCCATGCCGGTCCGACTGCGCCGGACCGCCTTCGCGATCGCGCGCACGGCGTCGTCCTGACCGACCACACGGTCGTGCAGCTCCGATTCCAGGGCGGCGAGTCGGGTCTTGTCGGCGGAGCCGAGTCGGCTCACCGGGATGCCGGTGGCACGCGACACCACGGCGGCGATGTCCGCCTCGGTGATCACGTCGTCGACCGGCTGCTGACGAGTGGCGGCGGTGACGTCACCGGTGGCGGCGGCGGTGATGCGGGCCTCCAGTCCGGCGATCTCGTCGCGGAGGTTGGACGCCTCCTCGTACTGTTCCTCGGCGACCGCGCGGTCCTTCCGGGCCGTGAGGTCGGCGACCTGGGCACGGAGCGTGTCGACGTCGACGTCGCCCGAGCGGGCGAGACGGCGGCGGGCACCGGCCTGGTCGATGAGGTCGATCGCCTTGTCTGGCAGGTGCCGGTCGGTGACGTAGCGGTGGGAGAGCTCGACGGCGGCGCGGATGGCGTCGTCGGCGTAGGTCACGCCGTGGTGCTCGGCGTAGCGGGGGCTGAGACCGGTGAGGATCGCGACGGCGTCCTCCACGCTGGGCTCCCCCACCGTGACCGGCTGGAAGCGGCGCTCGAGCGCTGCGTCCTTCTCGATCCGGCGGTACTCGTTCAGCGTCGTCGCGCCGACCAGGTGCAGGTCGCCCCGGGCCAGACGCGGCTTGAGGATGTTCCCGGCGTCCATCGAGCCGCCCTCGCCACCACCACCGGCGCCGACGACGGTGTGGAGTTCGTCGACGAACACGATGAGCTCGTCCGAGTGCGCGGCGATCTCGTCCATGGCCTTCGTCAGACGCTCCTCGAAGTCACCGCGGTAGCGGGTGCCGGCGAGCATGCCCGGCAGGTCGAGTGCGACGACGCGCTTGCCCTGCAGCAGGGCCGGGACGTCGCCCTCGACGATGCGCTGGGCGAGACCCTCGACGATGGCGGTCTTGCCGACGCCGGGCTCACCGATGAGGACGGGGTTGTTCTTGGTGCGGCGGAGCAGGATCTCGACCGCCTGCTCGATCTCGTCGGCTCGGCCGATCACCGGGTCGATGCGACCCTCGCGGGCGCGGGCGGTGAGGTCGGTGCCGTACTGGTCCAGCGTCGGGGTCTCCGACTGCTGGTCCTGCTGGGCGGTGGTGCCGGGCATGGGACGCCCCTCTCGTGCGGCCTCGGCCGCCTCTTGTGCGTAGGACTGCATCACCTGCGGGGTGACACCGGCGCTCGCGAGCAACTGGCCCGCGACCGTGTCCTGGTCCGTGACGAGCGCGAAGAAGACGTGCTCGGGGTCCGTGTACGTGCTGCCGAACCCGCGGGCCGCCTGGGTGGCCTCGAGCAGGATCCGCTGCGCGGACGAGGTCAGTGCGGGACGGCCCTCGACCGCCTCGCCCGAGGGCATCGGCAGGCGCTGCTCGACCTCGGCGGCGAAGCGCTCCGGGTCGGCGCCCGCGGAGCGCAGGACGGCCGCGAAGGGCTCGGTGCCGACGAGCACGTGCAGGACGTGCAGGGCGTCGATCTCGTGCTGACCCTGCTCGACCGCGTAGGTCGCCGTCTGCTGGAGCAGCTCGTGGGTACGACGGCTGAGGAGCCGCGTGATGTCGACCGGTCGTCCGAACGGCATGGACCGCTGGGACTGGCCGGGGTTCTGTGAGGCCGCGAGCAGTCGTGCGAGGAACTCGTCGAACGAGTCGTTGCCGCCGGTCGGGCCGAACGTCTGTGGCAAAGGGACCTCCTGAGGAACTTGAGTGCCTTCGGCTCAATGCAACGCAGGGGGACCGTGCTCATTCCCGGTCAGAGGAAGAACTTGCGGCGGATCGACTCAACTCCGGGCGATGGGCGCCGTGCTCGCATCCGTGACCCGCACCAGGTCCGCCGGCGACAACTCGATGTCGAAGCCGCGGCGACCCCCGGACACGAAGATCGTCGGGTGCTCGGACGCCGAGGCATCGAGCACCGTGCGCAGGCGCGTCTTCTGCCCGACGGGACTGATGCCACCGACGACGTACCCGGTCCGCCGCTCTGCCAGGGACGGGTCAGCGAGCGAGGCCTTCTTGCCGCCGACCGCCGCCGCGATCGCCTTGAGGTCCAGACGGTCGGCCACCGGAACGATCGCCACGGCCAGCTCGCCGTCGACCGACACCACGAGCGTCTTGAACACCTGCTCCTCGCGGAGCCCGAGCGCCGCGGCAGCCTCTTCCCCGAAGTTCGTCGCGCTCTCGTGGTGTTCGTAGACGTGCGGCGTGAACGGCACGCCCGCCCGCTCCAGCGCGAGCGTCGCCGGGGTGCTCGGGGAAGCTGCGCTCATGCCCCGATCCTGCCCCGGTCGACCGTGACGGCCTCGGAGCCACGCGGGCGCTACGCTGAGCCGCACCATGACCGTCATCGAGGTGCTGCTCCGCGGGGTCTCCGCCGTGCACGGCCTCGACCCCGCGGCACTCGGCTCGCTGCCGGCGCTGACCGCCGCCGCACTCGGGCTCGGCGCGGTCGGCATCACCGTGACCGCGGTCGCCGCGCTCGCCGCGGCACTGCTCGTCCTCCGACTGGTCGCGGTCCTGACGGGAGTCGGCGCTCCGGGCGCACCACGGGCCTCCCGGACGACGCCGGACCTCGTGACCCGGATCGCCTGGAGCGACCCCGACGCCGACGGGCACCCGCGACCGCGGGCACCGGGAGCCGTCCCGGCGGTCTCACACCGATCGGTGTCGGGGCCGCAGACGCTCCCGACCCTCCGATCGAAGGACCTCCGTCATGGACATCACCACCCTGCCCGGCCTCAGCACACTGCTGCGCGCCGGATCCGCACTCGTCACCAGCCTCACCGACCTGCTCACCCCCGTCGCCGGGACGGCCGCCGCGACGCTCGCCGTGGTCCTGCTGACCGTGGCCGTCCGGGTGCTCCTCGTCCCCCTCGCCGTCCTGCAGGTGCGCGCCGAACGGGATCGGCGTCGCCTGGCACCCCGGATCGCGGAGCTCCGCCGACGGGCGGGGCAGGACACCGCCCGGTTCCAGCGATCCCTGCAGGAGCTGTACACGAGCGAACGGGTGTCGCCACTCGCCGGGTGCCTGCCGGTGCTCGCACAGGCGCCGGTCGTGTCGCTGCTGTACACGCTGTTCACCCACGCGAGCATCGACGGCACGGTGAACACCCTGCTACGGACCACCCTGGCCGGCATTCCCTTGGCGCAGTCCGCGGTGGCGGTCGTCACGTCGCCGCTGTGGGTCCACGCCTGGGTGGTGCTCCTGCTGCTCCTCGCCCTGGCGGTCGTCGTCGAGCTGACCCGGCGGGCGCAACTCCACTGGAACCCGGTCCCCCCGGCCGGCCCGGTCCGTCCGGGTCTGCCCGGCACGGCAGCGATGACCGGGATCGCCCGGTGGGTGCCGTTCGTCTCGGTCGGGTTCGCCGCGATCGCGCCCCTGGCCGCCGCCCTGTACGTCCTGACGAGTGCGGTGTGGACGCTCGGCGAGCGGGCGATGCTGCGGCGGGTGCTCCGGTAGCGGGAGTGGGCGCGGTCACACCGGCCGCCCTGCCGCGGCCGCCCCGGCGGCCCGGTCGGCTCTAGCCGCCCTGGCCCTCCTGCTGCGGCCCCTGGTCGACCGGGTCGTACTCGGTGTCGCGGCCCTGCTCCTCCTCCGGCAGCGGGACGTGCCGCTCGGTGCCGCTGCCGCCCGGGCTCGTCGCGACGTAGTCGGCCTCGCCGGACTGCGTGTCGTGGCTCAGCGGTTCGAGCGTCTCCTCGTCGACGTCCTGCGGTGTCGAACCGGTGGCGTCGGCGGGGACGGCGGGGTCTGTCTGGTCGGCGGCCTGGTCGTTCTGCGCATCGGTCATCCCTCGGGCGTACTCCCCCCGGTCTGGGTGCGCGCCGTCGGCGTACCGGTGGCAGCATGACAGCAGGCGTGACGACGAGGAGCGCGCATGAGCCGGACCGACGACGACGCGGCAGCACGAGCGCGTCTCGAACACATCGCCTGGGGCGCAGGGTCGACCCCGGCGGACGCGGCGCGCGCCCGCATCGCGCTTGCGGACCTCGACCGGGAGGCACGCAGACGGCCCGTCACGATGGTCGCCCCCGCCGCGGGGCCGCATCGGGGTCGTGGTCCTCGTACGCAGGTCGTCGCGGCTGCTGCGCCGGGCGTTCCGAGCGCGGCACCGGTCGTTCCCGAGGCTGCCCCCGCCCCGGACGCCCCGACCACCCCGGACGTCGCGCCGACGATCCGGACCGCCGGGCCCGACGTCCACCCGACCGGGAGGACGGAGCCCGGAGACGACACCCGCGACGCCGGAGACACCCCGTCGTCGGTGACCGACGGTGTCGAGCGCGACCAGCCGTCCGGGGCGACCGCCGACGGACGTCGTGGGGCGAGCCTCCCGGTCGGCGGCCTCGCCCACCGTGCCCGGGAGGTGTTCGGGCGGGTCCGGCGGACCGACCGGACCGTGCTGTGGGCGCTCGGGGGCGCCGCCGTCGTGATCGGCCTGGTCGCGGGGACGGGCGTCGGCCTGTCGATCGGGACCCGCAGCACCGCCGAGCCGGCGACCACGGTGACGACGCCAGCAGCGGGGACGGTGACGCTCGAGCAGATGCTCGACCTGCCGCAGACCTACGCCGACCAGCTGCCCGGCGGCATGGACTCGCCGGTGTCGCTGCACACCACCCGACTCGTGTTCACGAACCGGTCGCTGGCCGGCGACGACGCGGCGACGCCCTGGAACGTCTGGGCCGGCGTCGGACGGGACAGCTCGACGATCTGCCTCGTGGCGACGGCCGACCGTCGGCAGGGCACGAGCGCCTGCTACCCCCGGGACGACGCCCTGCACGGGGCGGTCTCGCTCTCCGACACCTCGTCGAGCGGCACGCTCTGGCTGCGGGTCGTGGGTGGCGCGGTCCGTGGCACCGTGACGAGCTCGCCCGCGCCGCTGTACTGATCCGCGGGCACGCTCCGCTCCCCTCCCGAGAGTCCGGGCGTTGGAGCGCTCCTGAGAGCATCGCGAGAACGGTCCGGAGGTCCTCGCGTGATCGGCACGGGCCGTGCAACACTGGGTGGAGCGCACTCGCCGTGGAGTGGCCAGAACCACATCTCCACATCCCGCCCACCACCCGCGAGCGCGCCCCGACCGGTCGAACACCCCGTCGTTCCCGCGCGCTCCTCGCACGTCCTCGAGGAGGTCAGCCGCCGTGTCCACCACCAGCAACCGAACCGTCCAGCCGCACACGACGCCGATCACCGTCACGACGTCGTCGGTGATCGGGATCGCCGTCCTCGGCCTCGCCACGTTCTTCGCCATCACCACCGAACTGATGCCGGTCGGCCTGCTCGGCACCATGAGCGAGGACCTCGGCGTCACCGAGTCCACCATGGGCATCGTCATCACGGTGTACGCGGCGGCCGTCGCCCTGCTCGCACTCCCCCTGACCTCGCTCACCGCGAAGCTCCCCCGGAAGACGGTCCTCGTCGCGACCCTCGTCGGCTACACGGTGTCGAACGCGCTCGTCGCCCTCGCCCCGTCCTTCGCCGTGGTCTGCGCCGGACGCGTGGTCGGCGGCATCGCGCACGCCCTGTTCTTCTCGGTCGCCTCGGCCTACGCCACGCGGATCGTCCCGCCCCGGCTCGCCGGCCGCGCCATCGCGTTCGTCTACTCCGGCAGCTCACTCGGCTTCGTGATCGGCGTCCCCCTCGCCACCGGCGTCGGGCAGTCCGTCGGGTGGCGCCCTGCCGTCGGCGGAGTCGCGGCGTGCGCCGCACTGCTCGCCGTCGTGGCCGCGGTGTGCCTGCCCGCCGTCCGCGGAGCCGCGTCGCCGCACGTCAGCTCGCCGAAGGCCTGGGCGCGCACCGGACTGCTGTCGGTCGTCGTCGCCGACCTGCTGCTCTTCGCCGGGCACTACGTCGTGTACACGTACATCGGCCCGTACGTCGTCGACGCCGGACTCGACGTCGGCATGGTCTCGGGCGCCCTGCTCGTCCTCGGCGGCACCGGCGTGATCGGCCTCTGGCTGGCCGGGGTGTTCGTCGACCGGGCTCCCCGCCGGACGCTGATCGCCGCGATCGCCGCGATGGCCGCCGCGTTCGTCGTGATGCCGTTCGCGCACGGATCCCTGGTCGGCACGATGGCCGTCGCCGGCGTCTGGATGGCGGCGAACGGCACGACCGGAACGCTGTTCATGGCCGCCGCCATCCGCACCGGCGGGGTCAGTCCGGAGATCGCAGGTGCCCTGGTCAACGGGGCCTCGAACATCGGCATCGCCGGCGGTGCCGCGATCGGCGGCCAGGTGCTCGGTCTGTCGGGACTGCAGACGCTGCCGTTCGCGGGGGCGCTCGTCCTGGTCGCGGGGCTCTCCGTCGTGGCCTTCGCCAAGCGCGGCTTCCCGGTGCACGCCACGACGCAGCCGCACCTCAGCACGTCGTCGATCCACGTGCTGACGTCGTCGCTCGCCGTCGTCACGAGCTCGATCCCGACCGTCAGCCGGGCGATCCAGACCGTCACCGGGTCCGTCGCCACGGTGCACCGTGCCGCGACCGCGTCGATCCAGACCGCCACGGGGTCGGTCCGGACCGCCGGCGAGCGGTAGCCGGCAGCGCTCAGCCGCGGTGCGCCAGGGCGTCGAGCGCAGCCACCTGACCGGCGACGACGAGTTCCCGCGCCTCGGCGAGCGGCACCCAGCGGGCATCGTCGACCTCGGGAACCTCGACGGAACGGCCCGACCCGCGGGGCAGTTCCAGCGACACGGTGTTGCTCCGGACGACCTCGACCACGAAGTCCGGTGCGTCCAGGGTCCAGACCGTCACGACCTTGCCGGACGCCTGCCGGAAGTCGCCGAGCAGTTCCGGTGTGCCGCCGGGAGCGGGGACGCCGATCTCCTCGCCGAACTCGCGGAGGGCCGTCGCCAGCGTGTCCTCCCCCGCCTCGATCTCCCCCTTCGGGATCGACCACGCGCGCGGACGTCGACGCCAGAACGGGCCGCCCATGTGGGCGACGAAGACCTCCAGCGAGGGGCCGGTGCCGCGGTGCAGCAGCAGTCCGGCAGAGCGAGGGGGCACGGTCGGAGACTACCCTCGCGCGCATGCAGACCATCGAGCTCGGTGACGGCCGTTCCGTCCTGGTCGACGACACCGCTGCCGACCACGGCGCCGACGGCGGCTGGCCGACGCTCGTCTGGCATCACGAGTCTCCCCACACCGGTGTGCTCTTCGAACCGCTGCGGAGCGCCGCCACCGACCGCGGCCTGCGCCTGGTCGCCGTCACCCGCCCCGGGTACGGCGGGGCCGACCCGCTGCCGGGTCGGCGGGTCGCCGACGGCGCACACGACCTCGAGCAGGTGCTCGACGCCCTCGGCATCGACCGCGTCGCCGCGCTCGGTGGCTCCGGCGGCGGACCGCACGCCCTCGCCGCTGCGGCCCTCCTGCCGGACCGGGTCGCCGCGGTCGCGACCCTCGCCTCGCCCGCTCCCTTCGACGACTCGCCCACCTGGTGGGACGGCATGGCGGACGACGCCGGCCTCCGCGCCGCCACCGCCGGACGCCGGGCCCGCATCACCTGGGCAGCCTCCGCCGCCTTCGACCCGTCCCAGTTCGTCGACACCGACTGGGCCGCCCTCGACGGTGACTGGGCCGCACTGGGGCAGGATGCGACGGCGGCAGGCGGGTCGGGCCTCCAGGGTGGGGCCGACGACGACGTGGCGTTCGTGACGGACTGGGGGTTCGCCCTGTCGGCGGTCACGGTGCCGACGTTCCTGGTGCACGGCAGGCGGGACCGGGTCGTCCCGGTGGCGCACGGCCGAGCGCTGGCCGAGGCGATGCCCGGGGCGGCGTACGAGGAGCGTCCGGACGCCGGCCACATCGCGGTCCTGTCGACGGTGCCGACGCTGATGGACCGCCTCGCCGAGGTCCTGCGCGCCTGAGATGCCCGACGGCGCCGCGACCCGTCCTGCAGCAGCAGGACGTCAGCCGAGGAGCTCGCGGAGTTCCGCGTCGAGCCGGCCGGTCAGGTACCGGACTCCGGCGGTGTTCGGGTGCAGCGCTCCGGGCTCGAGGTCGATGCTGCTGAACCCGCCGAACGAGTCGAGCGAGACCCCTGACACGTACGCGCCGGACCGGGCGCAGGCCGAGTGGGCCTGGGTCGTGTCGAAGACGTCGACGAAGCGGACCCCGGCGGCGCGGGCGGCGGACTGCCCGACCTCGTCGAGCTGCTCCTGGATCCCGTGCAGCCACCGGACGTCGGTGTCGGTGAACGGGTACGTGTCCGAGGGGAACCGACCGGCGAGGGTGCCGAGGTCGACGGCAGGCCGGAAGCACCCGCGTTCCGGGGTGTGATCGGCGTCCGGGAAGATCGCCGGGTACCCGAGCAGGAGGACCGTGGCGTTCGGGGCCGCCCGACGGATGTCCGCCAGCGTCTCCGCGATGCCCAGGGCGACGCGGCTCTCGATCTTCGCCCCGAGGGTGTCGACCCCGTCGACGTCGAGCGTGCTCCGGCACGACGGCGCGTTCTTGCCGGAGAAGACCGGCCCGGATGCCGACAGCGCCATGCACGATGCAGCGGTGCCGAACAGGTCGGCGTCGTTGCCACCGATGGTCAGGGTGACGAGCCGGGTGGAGTCGGACAGGGCCTCGATCTGCGGCGGTGCGCCACGCCACTGCGTGCGCTCCCGGACGTCCTCGCTGGTCGCACCGGCGCACGTGACGTCCGTCAGGGCGAGCCCGAACCGCGCTGCGATGCGGTGCGGGTAGTCCCGGCCGGACTGCGCGCAGGCACCGACCGGCAGACCCGTCGGGTTCGCCAGGCCGTACCCGGCCGAGTACGAGTCGCCGAGTGCGACGTACTCGCTGCCCGGCGGCAGGTCCGTCAGTGTCTCGGGTGGGTCGTCGGTCACCGGGAAGGGCTGCGGGACCGGCCACTGCGGTGCGGCGACCGCGGCCTGCGGGACGAGCGCAGACCCCGGCCCACCCACCAGGGCCACACCCGTGAGCACGACGGACACCACGAGCGCGCGCACCACACGGGTGGCGCGCTCGCGAGCACGGGACGGACGGCGCAGGGTGGGCTCCGGGAGGTTCGGGTCAGGGTCGAGCGGACCAGGCCAGCCGGTCACGCTCGACCCGCCCTGGCACGACGCCGGTCCGGTGGGCAGGACTCAGCGCCGCCCGAGACGACGCTCGCCGCCGACGCCGGCCTGGTAGTCGAGGCCGTAGTGCTGGAAGAGCTCAGGCTCGGTCGCCGCGTCGAGCTCGCCGTCGGTGGCGATCGAGGGCGCGTCCTTCACGGTCTTCTTGTCGAACGTCACGAGCAGGTGCTTCGGCGCGACGGTGGCGCCGACGAGCGGCACGAACACGAGCTTCTTGCCCACGACACCCGTGGTCACGGACCCGAAGGCCGGCTGCTGTGTCGCGGTGTCGTAGTAGATGCTCTCGAGGTTGCCGATCTTGTCCTCCTGGGCGTCGACGACCGGCAGGCCGATCCAGTCCCGGATGTTGGCTGCTTCGAACACGGCGGCTCCCTTCGACGGCCGGACCGTCCGTGCCGTCGGATCGACGCTACCGATCGGCGCTGTGTGCGGTGACGGCGGGCGTCACGCGCAGTCCGTCGACCGCAGCGAGGACGTCGTCCGCGCTGACGGCGAGGATGGCAGGGTCCGGGTCCTCGGCGAAGACGTCGCCGCGGCGGACGGACGCGTCGGTGAGCACCACGTGCGGGCCCGACGAGGGCGGCCCCCAGGCCTCGGGTGGCGCCGGGCCGAAGAGCACGACCGAGGGGATCCCGTAGGCGGAGGCCAGGTGCGCCGCTCCCGTGTCGACGGTGACCAGGAGGCTCGCGGCGGCCACGACGGCGGCGAACGGCTGCAGGTCCAGACGTCCGGCGAGGACCGCCGAGTCGTCGAGCCCGGCCAGCTCGGCGACGGCCAGCGCGCGCTCGACGTCGTCCGCACCTCCCGTCAGGACCACGTGGTGCCCGCGGGCGACGAGTCCGCGGACCACGTCGGCGAACCGGTCGACCGGCCAGTGTCGGGCGCCGTGGAAGGCCCCGACGTGCACGACCGCGGCACCGCTCACGACGGCGGGGACGGCCGGGACCGCGATCGACACGTCGTCCGGGTCGGCGGGCATGCCGTGGGCGGTCATGAGACCCGCCCACCGGACGCGCTCGTGGACGTCGTGCCGCCACTCCGGACCGTCGGGGGTCCCGTGGCCGATCACGCGACGCGCCTGCAGCGCGTCGATGAGGTCGCCCGACTCAGGTCCGGCACCGTGCAGGTTCACGGCGACGTCGACGACGCCGGTCGGCACGTGGATCGGGTGGTCCAGGCCGTGCTGGGCGAGGTGGACGTCGACGTCGGTGACGAGCTCGACGACCGGGGCGAGCCAGGCGGTCGTGGCGAGGGTGATGCGGTGCCCCGGGAAGGCCCGGCGGAGGGCGTGCAGCGCGGGCACGGCGACGAGCAGGTCGCCGAGCTTGATCGCCCGGAGCACGACGAGCTCGGGGCGGCCGTCGGACGGGGGCAGGGTGGGTACGGCGGTCACGTGGACCGACGCTACCGGGACGAAACCGTCCCGTCCGCGGGAGGCAGCACCCTGTCCACCGCGCGCCACGGCTCGCCACGGTTCCGGCACCGGTTGGGCACGAGCGCCGCCGTGCCGGTAGAGAAGGGGTGTGGCTCTCTCCGACCGTCCGCTCCGCGGCGTGCTCTTCGACCGCGACGACACCCTGGTGGTGGACGTTCCCTACAACGCCGATCCGGAACGGGTCGTGCCCGTGGCGGGTGCGGCCGACGCGGTCGCCGCGGCCCGCGCCGCCGGCCTCGCCGTCGGTGTCGTCACCAACCAGTCCGCGATCGCGAAGGGCCTGGCGACCCGGGACCAGGTCGACGCGACGAACGCCCGCGTCGACGAACTCGTCGGGCCCTTCGACGTGTGGGAGGTCTGCCCGCACGACCGCGGCGACGACTGCGCCTGCCGGAAGCCGCGACCGGGCATGGTGCTCGCCGCGGCGGACCAGCTCGGGCTCGACGCCGCCGACCTGGTCGTGATCGGGGACATCGGCGCCGACGTCAGTGCGGCCGTGGCTGCGGGAGCCCAGGGGATCCTCGTGCCGACCGACCGCACGATGCCCGCCGAGGTCGAAGCCGCCACCACCGTCGCCGGCTCGATCGAGGAGGCCGTGGCCCTGGTGCTCGCGCGGGCCGCGGGAGGGGCCTCGTGAGCGGGCAGACCGGTCGCCGGGTGCTCGTCGCGCGTCTCGACTCGTTCGGGGACGTCCTGGTCGCCGGGCCAGCCGTCCGGGCCGTCGCCGCCGGGGCGGACCACGTCACGCTGCTGTGCGGTCCGCAGGGCTCCCCCGCCGGCGCACTGCTGCCCGGCGTCGACTCGCTCCGGGTCTGGGCGGCACCATGGGTCACCGAGACCGTCCGGCCGCTCGACGACACCGTCCTCGCCGAGTTCCGCGCGCTCGTCGCCGAGGAGCGACCCGACGAGGCGGTCGTCCTGACGTCCTTCCACCAGTCGCCGCTGCCGCTCGCGATGCTCCTGCGTCTCGCCGGGGTCCGCCGGGTGTCCGGCGCCTCGGTCGACCACCCCGGCTCGCTGCTCGACGTCCGACTGCGGCCCGGTGAGGACCTGCCCGAGGACGTCCCCGAACCCGAACGGGCGCTGCGCATCGTGGCGGCCGCGGGCTTCGTGCTCCCCGACGGCGACGACGGTCGGCTCCGGGTGCGGCACGACGACGACGCGGTGCTGCCCGACGAGGTGGCGGCACTCCACCGGTACGTCGTCGTGCACCCCGGGGCCAGTGTGGAGGCCCGCTCCTGGCCGCCCTCCGCCCACCGCGACCTCGTGGCCGCGTACGACCGACTCGGTGTCCCCGTCGTGGTGACCGGTTCGCCCGGCGAGAAGGACCTCACCGCGGAGGTGGCCGGCAGCACCGGCATCGACCTCGGCGGTCGCACCAGCCCCGCGGTGCTCGCCGCGGTCCTGGCCGGAGCCGAGGTCGTCGTCGTCGGCAACACGGGCCCGGCGCACCTCGCCGCGGCCGTCGGTGCCCGGATCGTCTCGCTGTTCTCCCCCGTCGTGCCGGCCGTGAAGTGGGCGCCGTACGCCGAACACGTGGAACTGCTCGGCGACCAGGACGCGCCCTGCCGGCTGTCGCGGGCCCGGGACTGCCCCGTCCCGGGACATCCGTGCCTGGCCCGAGTCACCGTCGACGACGTGCTCGCGGCCCACGAACGGCTCGTCGGATGCGCTCTGCGGACGAACGACGTCTCCCTGCGAGCAGCACCAGAGACCCGTGCGTAGCGTGCGGCACTGCTTCTCCTTCTCCTCCTCCTCCTCCTGATCGACAGCGACCGAAAGGCAGTGCATGCGGATCCTCGTGTGGCACGTGCACGGCGGCTGGATGGACGCCTTCGTCCGCGGCCCGCACGACTACCTCATCCCCACGACCCCCGCCCGTGACGGCTGGGGCCTCGGTCGCGGTGGCCGGAGCTGGGGCACGAACGCCATCGAGATCGCACCCGAGGACGTCGCCGCCGCCGAGGTCGACCTGGTCGTCCTGCAGCGACCGGAGGAGCTCGAGGTCGCCGGCGACCTGCTCGGCGGGCGTGACGTGCCCGTCGTCTTCGTGGAGCACAACGCCCCGCGTGTCGACGTACCGGACAGCCTGCACCCGTTCCGGGACCGCGACGACGTGACCATCGCGCACGTCACCCACTGGAACGCCCTGATGTGGGACTGCGGCTCGACCCGCACCACCGTCGTCGAGCACGGCGTCGTCGACCCCGGCCCGCTGTACACCGGCGAGCTCGAGCGGTTCGGCGCCGTCATCAACGAACCCGTCCGACGCAACCGCGTCGTGGGCACCGACCTGCTCCCCCGCTTCGGCGCGGTGGCACCGGTCGACGTGTTCGGGATGGGCACCGAGAAGCTCGACGACCTCGGCCACGGTGATCTGCTCGTCGGCATGGGCGACGTCAAGCCCGACCCGATGCACGCGGCCCTCGCCCGTCGTCGCGCCTACGTCCACGCCAACCGGTGGACCTCGCTCGGCCTCTCGCTCATCGAGTCGATGCACATGGCGATGCCGGTGCTGGTCCTCGCCACCACGGATGCCGCACGGACCGTGCCCGCCGAGGCCGGCGCGATCGGGACGGACGTCGAGGAACTGGTGCGGGCCTCCCGGACGCTGGTCGACGACCCGGACGAGGCTCGCCGACGCGGCCTGGTCGCCCGGGAGGCCGTGCTCGCGCGGCACGCGCTGCCCCGGTTCCTCGCGGACTGGGACGAGCTGCTGGACGACGTGCGGTCACGACACCGGTCCCGGACCGGAGCGACGACCGTCGGTGCGGGTGCTGCGGCACCGCAGGGAAGGAGCATCTGATGAAGATCGCCATGGTCTCGGAACACGCGAGTCCGCTCGCGACCCTCGGCGGGGTGGACGCCGGTGGACAGAACGTCCACGTCGCCGCGCTCTCCGCCGCACTGGCCGACCGCGGCCACACCGTCACCGTCTACACGCGGCGCGATGACGCATCGCTGCCGGTGCGCGTGCCGCTCCGACCCGGCGTCGACGTCGTCCACGTCGACGCAGGGCCCGCCCGGCACGTCCCGAAGGACGACCTGCTCCCCTACATGGGCACGTTCGCGCAGGTCCTGGCGTCGGAGTGGTTCGTCGACCGGCCCGACGTCGTCCACGGCCACTTCTGGATGTCCGGCCACGCGACCATCGACGCCGTGGGCCAGGTGCAGGTGCGCACCGGCGGTACCCGGATCCCCGTCGTGCAGACCTTCCACGCCCTCGGCGTCGTCAAGCGTCGACACCAGGGGGCCGCGGACACCAGCCCCGTCGAACGCGAGTGGCTCGAGCCCGCCGTCGGCCGGAGCGCCGACCAGGTCGTCGCCACGTGCTCCGACGAGGCGTTCGAGCTGAAGAGCCTCGGCGTGCCGCTGCGGTCCATCTCCGTCGTCCCGTGTGGCGTGGACGTCGAGCTGTTCCGGCCGGACGGCCCCGTCGAGGAACGCGGGCGCACCTTCCGGGTGCTCACGGCCTCCCGCCTCGTGCAGCGGAAGGGCGTCGGCACGACGATCGCCGCCGTCGCCCAGCTCGTCGCAGCCGGCCGTGACGTCGAACTCGTCATCGTCGGCGGTGCCGGCACGGCCGGTGCCGACCTGCCGGACGACCCCGAGTACCAGCGCCTCGACGCGCTGGCCCGCGACCTCGGCATCCGCGACCACGTCTCGTTCCGCGGGCAGCTCGCCCAGGAGGCGATGGGCTCGGTGTACCGCAGCGCCGACGTCGTCGTCTGCGCGCCCTGGTACGAGCCGTTCGGCATCGTCCCGCTCGAGGCGATGGCCTGCGGCGTGCCGGTGGTCGCCTCCCGCGTCGGTGGGCTCATCGACACGGTCGTCGAGGACGCCACCGGGCTGCACGTCGAACCCCGTGACGAGGACGGTCTCGCCGAAGCCCTCGGCGGACTGCTCGACGACCCGGAGCGACGTGCCGCCTACGGCCGCGCCGGTCGCCGCCGCGCCGAGTCCCGGTACACGTGGCAGAAGGTCGCCACCGACACCGAGCGCGTCTACGAACGGCTCGTCGCCGGTGGCCGGGTCCGCCCCGTCCGTCCGGCCGGCGGCATCGGCACCGCCCCGACCACCCGCATCCCGGACGCCGTCCGACCCGCCGAGGACGCGCTGGCCGAGGCCGCGCTCCCCATCACCGAGAGGAACGCCCGATGACCATCGAGCAGACCGGGATCGGCACGACCGAGACCCCGACCGTCGACGCCTCGACCAGTGACGCCTCGACCAGCACCCGCACGGTGCTCGAGCACATCGCGGCATCCGTGCCCGTCATCGCGTCCCTCGTCGACCACGGCGACCACATCGCCGCCTGGGCGGACGACATCGCCGCCCGCCTGGTGGCCGGGCGTCGCCTGCTCGCCGCGGGCAACGGCGGTTCGGCGGCCGAGGCGCAGCACCTGACCTCAGAGCTCACCGGCCGCTTCGACGGTGACCGACCCGCGTACTCGGCGATCTCGCTGCACGCCGAGACCTCCGCCGTCACCGCGATCGGGAACGACTACGGCTTCGAGCAGGTCTTCGCCCGTCAGGTCCGCGCACACGCCCGAGCCGGCGACGTCGTCGTCCTCCTCAGCACCAGCGGCAAGAGCCCGAACCTGCTCGCCGCTGCGGCAGCCGCCCGGGACGCCGGAGCGCGGTCGATCGCGATGACCGGAGCGCTGCCGAACCCGCTCGCCGGCGCGGTCGACGACGCCATCGCCATCGACGGCCCGTCCGCCAACGTGCAGGAGGCGCAGCTCGTCCTCGTGCACGCCCTCTGTCGGGCCATGGAGCCCGCGCTCCGCCGAGGAGGCACCCGATGACCGACCGGCGACTCCGCATCGTCGTCGTCGGCGACACGCTGCTCGACGTCGACGTCAGCGGTACCAGCGACCGGCTCAGCCCGGACGCGCCGGTCCCCGTCGTCGACGTCCGCTCGGACCAGCGCCGCGCCGGTGGTGCCGGCCTCGTCGCGACCATGCTCGCGAAGGACGGTCACGACGTCTCGCTGGTCACCGTGCTCGGGGACGACGCCCACGCGGACCAGCTCCGGTCGCTGCTCCCCGGCGTCCGCATCGTCGACGGCCCCTCCGGCGCGCCGACCCCGGTGAAGACCCGGGTCCGCGTCGGCGAGCACGCCCTGGTGCGGATCGACGAGGGCTGCGACACCCCGCCCGTCCCCGCCGTGACGCCCGCGATGCGCGACGCCCTCGACGGCGCCGACGCGGTCATCGTCGCCGACTACGGACGCCGGCTCACCGAGGCGGCCGAGATGCGTGCCGCGCTCGGTGCGGTCGTCGCGCACACCCCCGTGGTCTGGGACCCGCACCCGAAGGGCGCCACCCCCGTCGCCGGCACCACCGTCGTCACGCCGAACGCCAGCGAGGCGCACCGGTTCACCGGCATCGCCGGCAGCGGGGTCGCCTTCGCCACCGACGCCGCCGCCGACCTCGTCGCCCGTTGGGACGTCCGCGCCGTCGCCGTCACGATGGGCGACCGCGGGGCCCTGGTCGGCAGCCGCACGCCCCGCGGCGCCGACTCCCGGTTCGTCCCCGCTCCGTCCGTCACGGCCGGCGACCCCTGCGGTGCCGGCGACCGGCTCGCCGCCGGGGTCGCCGTCGCCCTCGCCGACGGAGCGGAGATCGCCGACGCCGTCACGGCCGGGGTCGAGGCCGCGTCCGCGTACCTCGCCGCCGGTGGTGTCGCCTCGCTCGTCGAGGGCGCGCCACCGGCACCGATCGCCGTGCCCGGCGCGGACCGGGACGCACTGCGTGTCGTCCACGAGGTCCGTGCCTCCGGCGGCGTCGTCGTCGCGACCGGCGGCTGCTTCGACCTGCTGCACGCCGGACACGCGCGCACCCTGTCGGCAGCGCGGGCACTCGGCGACTGCCTGGTCGTCTGCCTGAACTCGGACGACTCGGTCCGGGGGCTCAAGGGCCCCGACCGGCCGATCATGGGCCAGGACGACCGCGTCGAGCTCCTCCTCGCGCTGGACTGCGTCGACGCCGTCGTCGTGTTCGACGAGTCCACCCCCGACGAGGCGCTCCGCCGCTTCCGCCCGGACGTCTGGGCGAAGGGCGGCGACTACACCGCGGACGAACTGCCCGAGTCCGTGACCCTCGCCGAGTGGGGTGGGCGGGTCGTCACCGTGCCGTTCCACCCGGGCCGCTCCACCACCCGGCTCGCCGCCGCGATCGAACGCGTCGGCTGAGCCCCACCGCTCTCCACCTGCCCCACCACAGCAAAGGACATCCATGCCCGTCCCCACCACCCCCATCGGCCGCGTCCTCGTCACGGGCGGCGCCTCCGGACTCGGCGCCGCCGTCGTGGCCGCCGTCACCGAGGCCGGCGGCACCCCGATCGTCCTCGACCTGCGCATCGACGCCGTTCCCGAGGGCGTCGACGCCGTCGCCGTGGACGTCTCGGACACCGACGCCGTCGAACGTGCCGTCACCGAAGCGGTCGAGCGCCACGGAGGCCTGGACGCCGTCGTGACCGCGGCGGGGATCGACACACCGGCTCCGATCGACGCCATCTCGTCGGGCAACTGGGAGAAGATCGTCGGCGTCAACCTCATCGGCACCGCGTCGACCGTGCGCGCCGCACTCCCCGCGCTCGAGGCGACGCACGGCCGGGTCGTCACGATCTCGTCGTCGCTCGCCCTGCGCGGCGTCGGCCACGGCACCGCCTACTCGGCGTCGAAGTTCGGCGTCCGCGGGTTCTCGCAGGCCCTCGCCGCCGAGACCGCCGGCCGCGTCGGCGTCACCAACGTGATCCCCGCCGGCATGCGCACCAACTTCTTCGCCGACCGGACCGAGCAGTACAAGCCGGGTCCGGACGCGCAGCTCATCGAGCCGGAGTACGTCGCGAACTCGATCATCTTCGCCCTCTCGCAGCCGGCCGGGTGCGAGATCCGCGAGCTGTCGATCATGCCGGCGACGGAGCCCAGCTGGCCCTGACCCGTGCACGCGACCGGCGCACGCGCCGGCGCACGCGCCTGACGGACGGGAGGCCCGGTACCAGCTGGTACCGGGCCTCCCGTCCGTCTCCGGTCGCGCCGTGCCGCCGCCCACCCG